>PKYZ01000815.1 GCA_003132865.1 Bryobacterales bacterium | reverse complement strand
TGCGAATACTGCCGCGTGTAGGCCATCAGCACTTTCTCTCCATCCGGCCCCTGCCACCAGAAGGGCGAATGCGTCTGCCAGCGCCCGTACAGCGGCTGCGGGCCGCGATCGTCGTTGGCGCCCGCCGCCAGGTATTTCACGCCCGCCGCGTGCAGCACTGAGGCATAGGCCCACGGGTACGCTGGCACGTCGGTGATGTTGGCGTAATCGGCATTCTGGCCCACGGTGCGATTCAGCGCCTTGCCGGCGTACAACGACCGCACCATCGTCTCCAGGCCGGCGCCGCCCAGCATGAGGTTGGCGTACTGCGCGGGGATCGAGATCCGCCCGGCGCGCACCCGATCGAGGAATTCCTTCTGCGCCGCTGGCTTGCGCGTGCGCAGAAACTGCTCCACCGGCCACACGCCGTCGACCGAGAAGCGCAGCGAAGGATCCGTGCGCATCTCTTCCAGCAGCCGATCGAAGTTGCGGTTCTGCAGTTCCTCAATTTTCGGCTGGTAATCGGTAAACCCGATGTCGAGATGGTTGTGCGGCACGACGTAGACGGTGAATTTGCGTTTTGGCGTGAGGCGCACCGCGCGTTCGATTGCGCTCCGCCCGAGAGTCAGCGCTACCTTCGCCTGCGTGTCGGCGGCGAATTCCGGGACGGCGAATTCGAAGGGTTGCTGGCCGAACCGGCCGGGCGCGGGCGTGGCACGATACTCTGTGCCGGCGATTGTGAACGTGAGCGCCGCGGGCCCGGCGACTCCGGGCAGCGAGATGGTGACATTCACGAGTTCACGCAACTCGCCGTCTCTCCGCACATAGAAATACGTTGGCGCGATTTCGATGCCCGCGACCGGCTGCGTCAAACCGGGGTCGCGCACCAGTTCGAGGGCATCCCATTCAATCGACGAATCGCCGTTCTCGTCCGGCGCGTCATCCACCGCTGTGATCGTCAACTCGTTTTGCCCGGCGCGGAGCAGGGACACGGGCACCGCGATCCGCGCCTGGGCATCGCCGTTGATGGGCGAGTCCTGCCTCCCCTCAGCGAAGTACGTCAACCGCCGGTCGAGGTAGACGGAGCCGGGCGTACCATTCAAGTCCAGTTCGAGGTGCGGCACGCGCGGATTGCCCACCATGGCAGCCACGTGGAGAGTGTAGACGCCGCTGGGCGGCTCCTTCAACGCAAAGCGCACAACGCGCGCGTGCGCCCTCGACCCGGCCTTGAGGTTGCCCGAGCCGTCTTGGCGGGCGGGCCAGTGCGCCGCCGCTTCGGCCGAGTTGGCGTCGATCACCGGCGGCGTGTCCGCCTCGCGGCCATGGAACTCGACCGAGGCGTGGTCGAACTTGCCGATGCGCCAGACCGTCGTGTCGGCGGCTGGGAGCGCCGGCGCGGCGAGCAGCGCCAACGCGATCAGAACCAGGGTGTGTATGCGCATAGAAATCAACGTGGACCGGCATTCCTATTCTCATTCAAGAGCACGCCTTGCGGCTACGTCCGAAACAGCGAAGATAGCGTGGAAACTTTGAAAACAGTGGTGGGCCCGTGGCGACTCGANNCCAGACCTCTACCGTGTCAAAGTAGCGTTCCCGGTCCTGATCGGTTTCCAGGCACCGAGATCTGGACAAGGCCGTACTTCAAATCGACAATGGCGAACGGTTGACGATGGCGGGTCAGAGTGCCTGTTGCCCGGCGGCGCCCACTATCGCCGCCTCGCCATCGTCTTTTTTTGTCAGAATTCCCTTGCCTTTCATGCGGTTCCGAGTGATCCATGTGATGACCGCGCAGAGCGTGGCCCAAAGGAGAAACGGATAATGAAAACCTTTGCGATTGACAACGATAACAACATTACGGTATTCGCCAGCCCGGCGGAAGCCGCGGCGGCCAGCACCACGCCGTTCGACGCCTTCGCCAGCGAGCAGAACTTGGCGGAGGTGGCCGCCCAGTGGCCGACCGCCAGGCTGGTGGCCACCTGGAACGGACTGCCGGGCGTGACCCCGGTCGTGAAGTTCAAGGACCGCAAGACGGCCATCAGCCGGATCTGGAAGCGCATCCAGAGCCTGGGCGAGCCGGCCCAGCCGCAGGCGGACAAGCCGGAGCCTGTGGCGGCTCCCGAGAAGCGGAAAGCGAAATCCCGATCGGCAAGGATGGCGCCGGGATCGCGCTGCCGGCTAGCGGCATCGTTACACTGCGGATGTCGCTGCGCCTTCGATCGCCCTGATCGATCGCAGCATTCCACCGATATTGCGGGGTGGCGTGAGGAATTCGAGCGGCTGTGGCCAAGTCGTCGAGGTGATCCTGGGCCGCGCGAAAGCTAGCGACGAGCGCCTTTCAGCGGCGAAGCAGCCCATGGCGACTCTACTATACGCACTCGGGAGATCGTGGGGCCACTTTCTCCGTGCCGATGAGGGTGAACAGCCATAACGGTACGGTGCAGCTTGTTCGCCCTGGGCATACTCACATTTTACCCTTCGTGCACCAGTGTGGTGCACGGGCTTGAAGCGATTAGCGAACGACGGAAAGAGCGGCCATCAACGGCCTGGAGCCGCAGATCCAGCAGCTTTCGGATATAGACCTCGCCGCCCAGACCATCGACATGCAGAACGAGCAATCCTCGGCCTTCGTGAATGCTAACTCGGTCATTTCAGAAATACGCTAACGTATTTCTGGCTCCTATCCGAAAAGTGTAAACGGCGTTCAGAGCCTTTGAATCCATGGAGTTGCGGACTGGGGCGTTTTCGCAGGTTCG
>PKYZ01000295.1 GCA_003132865.1 Bryobacterales bacterium | reverse complement strand
TAGCGCCGGTCGAAAAATCCCCAGGTGTGGCATACGTTGGGCGTGTTAAGGAGCCCAATGCTCAACCTGGAGGATTTTATGAACATACGCGATTTGAAACAACAGGGGTGGAGTGTGTCGGCCATCGCCGACGAACTCAACCTCGACCGCAAGACCGTGCGCAAGCATCTGGTGGAGGCGCCGCAGCCCTATAAACGGGAGAACCCGGCAGCCTGCAAGATCGATCCGTACCGGTCCTTCCTGCGGGAACGATGGGAAAAGGGCGTGCACAACGCCTGCAAACTGCTGGAGGAGGTTCGCAGCCGAGGTTATGACGGTGGCTACTCCCAGTTGAAACTGGTGGTTCTGCCGTGGCGGGAGGAAGGACGGGAACGAGCCTTCGTGCGCTTCGAAACCGGTCCTGGGGAACAGAGCCAGATGGACTGGGGCCATTTCGGCAATTGGGGTGGACGGCGGCTTTACGGTTTCGCCTTGACGCTGTGCTACTCGCGGATGCGCTACCTCGAGTTCACGCAGAGCCAGGACATCCATCACCTACTGGCCTCGATGGTACACGGCTTCCGGTATTTCGGTGGTGTGACCGAAAGCGTACTCACCGACCGCATGAAGACCGTGCTGTTGAACGAAACCGCCGGCGAGTTGCACTTCAACAAGAAGTTTCTGGAGTTCGCCGCCTACTACGGCTTCGTGCCGCGCGTTTGCCGCCCCTACCGGCCAGAAACCAAAGGCAAGATTGAGTCGACGGTGCGCTTCGTCAAGCAGAACTTCTGGCCGGGGATCGCCTTCGGCTCGCTACCGGATCTGAACCAGCAGGCCCGCGCCTGGATGGAAAAGGTCAATCGCCAGCAGCACGCCACCACGCGCGAAGTGCCCTACCTGCGATTGCCTCAAGAACGGCTGCTGCTGATCGACGAGCAGCCCGATTACGACACCAGCTACATGGAAGATCGCCGTGTGGCCAAAGACTGCCTGTTGAGCTATCGCGGCAACCGTTACTCGGCGCCGTTCCGCTTCGCCGGCAAGACCTTGCTGGTGCGGGAGCCGGTGGCCAGCGGCCGCATCGAGATCTACAGCGATGTCCAAATCGTCGCCACGCATCGGCTGGCCGAAGGGCGTGGCGCCATGGTTATTGACGCAGCTCACTACGAGGGTTTGGCGGAGAAGCGGCGCCCCCGTGGACCGGCGCCGCCGCCGGGGGGCTCGCCAGCCCCGGTGGAGTTGACGCCCGGTCCGGGAGTCGGCCGCGGATACCTGGCGCCGGAGGTGGAACAGCGATCCCTGGCGGTATACGAGGAGGTGGCCGATGACGCTGCAATCTGAACGTATTCAACTGCTCATGCAACGGCTAGGCTTGACCGAAATGGTGCACGGCTACGAAGCACTGTCCGAGCAAGCCGCCCAGAAGAACCTGCCGTACTGCGATTTTCTGGAGCAGGTCCTGGAGAGCGAGGCCAACGTCCGCCAGGAGCGGAACATCAAAGTGCGCACGCAACTGGCGGGTTTTCCGGATCTCAAGCGGCTGGAACAGTTTGACTTCCAGTTCCCCGCATCCATCGACGAGAAGAAGATCCGCGAACTGGCCAGTCTGCGTTTTCTGGAGCGCCACGAGAACGCCGTGTTTCTAGGGCCGCCCGGAGTGGGCAAGACCCACTTGGCGGTCTCCTTGGGAATGGAGGCGATTCGTCACGGCTTCAGTGTTTACTTCGTCAGTTTGCCGGATCTGCTCGACCGCCTGGTGCAGGCGCAAGCGGAGAATCGCATGCGGCGGAAGATGGCCCATCTGCGCAAGTGCCGTCTCCTGATCCTCGACGAAATCGGCTACCGCAGTTTGGACAAGCAGGCGACCACCTGCCTGTTCCAGTTGATCAGCGAACGCTATGAACGGGGCTCGATGATCTTGACGTCCAACAAGAGCTACGGCGAATGGGGATCGATCTTTCAGGACAACGTGATCGCCAGCGCCATTCTCGATCGTCTACTGCACCACTCTCACACCATCAACATCAAGGGCGACAGCTACCGGCTGAAGGATAAGCGCAAGGCCGGGGTGTGGACGCCGCCGGCCACCGAAGCGGCCATTTCCGGAGGTGACGCATGATGCCAGAACCGAAAACCGGGCCCCGCTTGCGCCTGAAAAGACCTACCGGTTGGTTTGCCGCCGGCCAGGAGATGGCGACGGCCTTGCCCATACTTTCCGATGCGGCGTTCAAGCTGTATGTCTTCCTGTGTTTGAACGTAAACCGGCACAGCGCCCGGATGGTATGGGAGGCGCTGGAGTTGGCGAATCTGCTCCATCGCGACCGGCAGAGTGTGACCGATTCGTTGCAGGAACTCTGCCGGCGGGAAGTCTGCATCCGGCATCCTGACGCCGATGGCCGGATCGCTCCCGACCGGTTCTCCGTCGAGATCTGCGACCGCTTCTGGCCTTATGAGAAGCGGCCGGTCGACGAGTTCGGCATCGACCTGAACCGCTATGTTCAGCGGGTCCGGCAGATGCTATCGGGCACTGCCTGCGTGCGGGTCAACTTCAGCGCCGCCGACGAACGACTGGCGTCCGCTCTCTATCGGCGCGGGGTCACGCTGGTTCATCTTCAGCGGGCCATCTGGCTCGGCTGCGCCCGTAAGTACGTGGCGATGTTGAACTCTCCCGAAAACGCCGCCATGCTCATCACCAGCCTGAGCTACTTCTCCGCCCTTGTGGACGAGGTCGCCGACACGTCGGTGGGAGAAGACTACTGGAAGCACATGCAAAACAAAGCGGCTCAACTGGAAAGGATGTGGAGGGGTCAAAATCCGCCGGCTGCCGTAACCCAAAAAGACGAAATGAGGGAAACGAAATAATGCTGATTCTGCCCCGGAACATCCAAGCGCTTGTTTGCTGCGCCGGGGCATGCCTACAATCTTTCTGCACCTGGGGATTTTTCGACCGGCGCTATTGGGGAATTTTCAACCGGCGAAGGTGGGGAAATTTCAACCGGCGGAAACTGGGGAATATTCAACCGGCATTGACAATACTCGTTCCCCTCCGCTCCTTACAGTCGCGACTCGGTGTGGGGAGTCGATACTCGCCCCCCTCCGCTCCTTACAGTCGTGGCTCGGTGTGGGGAGTCGATGCACCGAGGCTTGCCCATTTCATCCTACGATGTTTTCCCCGCCGTCCACATGTAGCGTATTCCCGGTGAGCCAGTACGTGGCCGGATGGCACAAGGCGGCGATCGAACGCGCCACGTCTTCGGGCAGCGTCAGCCGGCCGTGGGGATTGCGCCGGCGCGCCGCTTCCATGATCTTCTCGTAGCCCGGAATCTGCCGCAGCGCGTTGGTATCGGTCACGCCGGCCAGGATGGCATTCGCCGTGATGCCCGCCGGCGCCAACTCCACCGCGAGTTGCCGGATGTGCGCTTCCAGCGTCGCCTTGGCCGCGCTCACCGGACCGTACCGCGGCACCGCCCGCGAACTGCCGATACTCGTCATGGCGAAAATGCGCGCGCCGCGGTCCAGCAGCCCCGCCCACAGGCACTCCTGCACCCAGTAGACCAGCTAGTTGCCCATCACGTCGGCCGTCAGCTCGAGCTGGTGCCGCGATACCACTTCCTCTGCGCCCACCAGCGGCTTCAGCGCGCCGAAGGCCAGCGAGTGCATCAACACCCGCAGCGTGCCCGGCGGATCGGCCATCCGGCGCGCCAGTTCCTCCACGCACTCTTTGCGCTTATCGTCGAGCGCGGCGTTGCCGTTGACGAAATGCGACTCGCGCCCATAGTGGTGGATCTTCTCCTGCAATTCCTCCACGCGCCGCAGCTTGTCGCGGCGGTCCATGTGGACGCCGAAAATGTTCATGCCGGCGCGCGCCAGTTCGAGCGCCGTGGCTTCGCCGAATCCGCTGCTGGCGCCAAGAATGAGGGCCCAAGGTTGTTTCGTCATATCAGGCATTTCCCGGAAGCCGTGTGACTTCGATTTCCCTTTCGTCGTCCGCCAGGGGCCGGATGCGGATCTCGGTCCGCTCCGCCGGGAGCAGCCGCGGAAAACGCTCGCCCCACTCGATCAGCACAACCGCATCGCGCTCGAAAATTTCATCCAACCCGAGCGTCGCCACTTCGTGCGCTTCGTCCAGGCGGTACAGGTCCACATGATACACGCGGCCCTCGCCATATTCGTGAATCAGCGTGAAGGTGGGGCTGGAGACCTCGTCCGCCGCGGCAGCGCCCAGGCCGTTCACGATTCCCTTCGCTAGCGTGGTCTTCCCAGCCCCCAGATTGCCAATCAGCAACACCACTCCGCGTACCGGCAACTCGCGCGCCAGCCGCTCGCCCACCGCGATGGTCTCCTCTTCAGAGGCGGTGCGGATTACGGGCACATTCCTCCAGGGCCGCCGGCAGGTAGCGCAG
>PKYZ01000419.1 GCA_003132865.1 Bryobacterales bacterium | reverse complement strand
CCGATACTCCTCCCGAACGCGCTCCAGGTATTGTTCGCGTGAGTGCATGTCCATCCCCGAGGCCCAAACGGCCCCTCGACACGCGCGCGTTCGGTCACATTCTTAAATGACCCAACCGATACCCCTTCAGTCATATTTTAAGCGACCCAATTCGCGCAGGATCAAAGCATGGCGGCTTGGTGTATCCTGAATAGGACCCGCGAGTCCAAATGGAGATTCCGGGCTAGATAATAGGTTCGAGTCAACTGCATGTTGGATTTCTACCGGGCACTGCCGCCGGAGGGCGCCAAGATCCTGTTGGTCCTGGCCCTGTCTTTTCTTACGGGCTTGGAGCGGGAGGAGCACCACGCCGGCAGCGAGCACTACTCGTTCGGAGGAGTGCGCACCTTTCCCTTGATCGGCCTCATCGGCTATGCCATGGCCTTCCTGTCGGGCGGCCAGTTTCTGGCAGTGGCCGTGGGTTTCGCCGTGGTAGCCGGCTTTTTGATGCTCGCCTACCAGCATAAGGTCACGGTTTCGGGACTGGCCGGTTTCACGTCCGAGATGTCGGCGCTCACCACGTATCTGGCCGGAGCGCTGGTGTACCGCGACCAATTCTGGATCGCCACCACGATCAGCGTGGCCAGCATGCTATTGCTGGAATTGAAGGCCGTGCTGGAAGGTCTGACGAAGCGCTTCGCGCCCGGCGAAATCTTCACCTTCACCAAGTTCCTGCTGCTCAGCGCCGTGATCCTGCCGGTGCTGCCGGATCGGGAGTTCGGCCCGTTCCAAATCAATCCCTTCAAGGCATGGCTGGTAGTGGTGGCGGTGAGCACTGTATCCTACGGCAGCTATGTGATCCAGAAGGTGACCAAGGGGAAGGGAGGCGTGATTCTGGCCGCGTTGCTCGGCGGCGCTTACTCTTCCACCGTGACCACCATCGTAATGGCCAGGCGCGCGAAGCAGGAGCTACGGCCCCACCTTTTCTCCGGCGGCACGCTCATCGCTTCCGGCGTGATGTACTTGCGGTTGGCGGGGTTGGTGGCGCTGTTCAATCGCAGCTTGATTGCGAGCCTGTGGCTGCCGTTTCTGGCGCTGGCGGGCGCCGGCGTGGGCCTGGGCTGGTTGTGGACGCGGCTTCCCGACGGCAAGGACGGAACTGTCGAGCGCAAATTCGAGCCGAACAACCCGCTGGAACTGCGGGCGGCATTCTTCTTCGGCGCGCTCTTTCTGACCATGCTGATCGCGACGCACCTGGTGGTGACTTACCTGGGCCGGGCGGGGGTGTACTCGCTGGCGCTGCTCATGGGATGCACGGACGTGGACCCGTTTATTATGGGCATGACGCAATCGGCCGCATCTGCCACCCCGCTCGGCGTGGCCGCCGCGGCCATTCTGATTGCCGCAGCCAGCAACAATCTGGTCAAGGGGATCTACGCCTTTTGTCTGTCGGATCGAAGCACCGGCATCCGGAGCCTATGCCTGCTGTCGGCCCTGGCGCTGGCTGGCATCGCCCCCCTGCTCTGGCTGGCAAAGTGACCTGTTTTCCTTCGGTCTGGTGCTGTACCACCGCGCCCGATCAAGATACCGTCGGATGATGCAGCCGCCCTCCACGGATATCAAGGCGCAACCTTGCCGGCGATGTCCACGCCGCCTTTAAAGTAAGCGCCTTCCTCGATTACGATGCGCGCAGCCTTGATATTGCCGGTAAGCGTGGCGTCTTTGTGAATCTCGACCTTGTCCTGGGCATTAACATCGCCCTGCACGGTGCCGAAAATCACGACGGTACCGGCTTCGATTACGCCGGTTTTGATCGTCCCGCAAGGGCCTACCGTGAGTTTGTGCGCGGGCAGCTCGATTTTGCCTTCCAGAGCGCCATCGACGTAGAGGTCTTCGTTGCTGAAGACCTCGCCTTTAATCGTTACGGCCTTTCCGATGTTGGCGGGTTCGTTTGCGGTATTCGCCACAAAGTTTCATCCTCCTCGATTTGAAAGACGCTGACGCAATGGCGCCTTGTGGACCAGTGTATACCAACTGAGCACGTGTCCGGAGATCTGCTCACCGGAGCGCACCCCGCTCAGCGCTGTTCGATCGGCCTGGTTCGCGCTCCAAAAAAGCGACGACGTGACGCACTACGAACCCGCGGAACACTTGCGGGTTCCGCGGGCGTCGCCAGCGCAATCTGAGGCGAGTGTGGCGTGGCTGCGGTGGCTTTCGTTCCCTTCCGGCTTCCACCAGGGGTAAACTGGCGCCTGTGGCGAAAAATGGCGGCCCTCGCGCGCACATTCCCCGCCCGTTGCGCCCCGGCGCGTCGGGACGGCTAGTCCTACCAGTGCGGGGTCCCGGCGCGAAGCGCGCAAACGCGACGCCCCGCACCGCTATCGAGTCCGCAGTTGCGGTCCCGGTAAGGGCAAGGCATGCTAAACAGAACGCCATAAGTAACTGCGCATCCGCTCCCTGACCGAATGGGTGTGGTACCGAGCCGCGCGCGTAAGCAAGCGGTTGTCGCGCAAACGATAGCGTCGCCGTGTTTAGATTCCATGGCAGGATTTTCCATCTCTGCGTTTCCTTATAGGATAATCGGGCCTCTTATGCTATGATCTCTTGCATGGAAACCATGCAGGCTGCGGGGCCACGGGCGCGCGGGAGCGGCGGCGAGGAAGGCCGTATTCAGCTATACGGCTGGGATTCGCGAACCGAGACCTGGAACGGGCCGACCGGATTGAGCTTCTCCCTCCGTGCGTCCTGGCGCCTTCTGCAAGCGCTGCAAACCGCGCCGGGCCGGTCGTGGTACGGCCCTGTGAACAGCGGGGTCCCGGGAGAAGCACCGACCCGGTTCTTCAGCCTCATCCACGCCTTGTGCGACAGCGCGGTAGCGATGATCTACTGCAACGATTCGCGGACCGGTCCGGTCGAAATCGTGGCGGTCATCCCACCGGGGCTGCGTGCGCGCCTGAGGCCCGATTTCGCCTTCGAGTTCGTGGCGTTCGCGCGGTTCCTAGGCGCCCTGAGCGAGGGGGCCGCTTTGACCGTTCACGATTTGATGGCGGCCGCCATTCGGGGAGCTCAACTCTCTGAAGCGCTGGTGTTCTCCATCAGTACCGGCTTGTGGACGAGCGATCAGGACCACATCCTATCGTGCTGTGTCGAAAAGGTCGCATTGGGCATGCTGGAATGGGTAGCGGAACGGTAGGACAAGCAGGCTGGCCGCGTTCGTCCCCCACTGCCGGAATCGTGCCCAACGCGAGCGCGTAATCACGAGCGAGGTGCTCAGCAGTCGGCAGCGACACCACGGCCGGGACCGGCCCTTCCGGTGCCCCGGCATGCTGGGCACTCCATTTTCCCCTTACGTTTGCAGCACTCGCAGCCCTTCTTTTGACGCCCAACTTCGCGGGATGCCGGTGCACGGCATCGAGTGCAGGGCACTTCCTTGCGTCCGCCACACTCGACGCACCTCGGCATTCCAGGCATCCTCCTGCCCCGCGCGGGAATCTCAAACACTGCAGACATAAGAATTGTACTCCCCCTAGACCCTTCGGGCGGCGGGTCTGCGGGCATGGTCATTGAATCTCCACCTTGTGCCGGGATACCGTCTGGCGGCCTCCGTAGGCGGCCACCGCCTTCAAAAACAAAACATACTGCCCGGCCCTAACTAACGCCACCCCGGAGCGCGCAGAACCATCGGCCACGTTTGCCGGCCGTAAGCCGGAATCGTGAAGGAGATCGGTGGCTCGAACGGCAATGAACCAATACGACTGCGCACGGCCCGGACACGGAAATGGCCGTTGCGCCCCGATGCGGCGGGACGGCTCGTCCTACCAAGCTGCGATGTTCCAGCACCACGGGGCGTGGCGTTTTGGACTCACATAGTCTTTGTCAAGCCGCGCGGGTCACCGGTGGGCCGCTCAGTTAGAATCAATAATTTGGGCTTTGTTCGTTCGAACGGCGTGTGCAGGCGCGTTTTTTGGCTATACTGGAAATAAAGGACTTAGAATTGGCTCCCCGAGTGCTATACGAAGGGAATTCGCGCGGTTCGACGATGGGGGTCGTTATGTCCTTTGCCGTCGACGGGCACGCTCGCAACAGCCGGGCAACAGCCTATTATAAGGGCTCTGAGCGAGAATCT
>PKYZ01000565.1 GCA_003132865.1 Bryobacterales bacterium | reverse complement strand
TGCAGCGGCGAACTTCAGTTCGACGTCCAGGCTTTGGCCAAACTGGGTGGTTCGATGGCTACTTCCCGGAAGCGGACGGCAACGTACGCAGGATTCACTTCCGCGGGATGCGCGTTTCACGGCAGCTCGACACCTTCCGGCTGGTTCAGGTGTCGCGGACGCCATGGAGGTCCACAAGTCCGCTGATGAAGATGTACAATTTCTATACCTTGGTCCTGGCGATGTCGCACGCCCAACGGCCAGCTCCAGGCTGCGAGACGAATAGCATGATAAACACCTGAAAGGAGCGATGATGAGTCTGTACGACGTTTGTTCGGCCTGCCATGGCCGAGGCTCGTTACCGTGCAACGAGTGCAACTGTACGGCGTGCGGAGCGAGTGGCAAGGTGGATGTGAAATGCACACGCTGCGAATCTGGAAAGGTGACGTGCGAGTATTGTCATGGCTCTGGTAAGACCGAGGACCTACTGAAAAGCGTGTATTTCTTCGTAAAGATAATCACAAGGTACGAGTCGTGTTTTCGCTGTGGCGGCAGCGGAAGGGCCAACTGCGAAACTTGTCATGGCACGAGCACCATGAAGGGTGTGTGTACTCGTTGCGATGGGTCCAGGGCGGTATGCAAACTGTGCAAAGTGCAATGGCAGAAGGAGTGTCACTTGTCCAGAATGCAAAGGTGCGGGGCGATTCGAAGGTCAATGGGTGAAGTCTCTGCAATCGTGGCCTGTTGACAGATTACGATTTGAAATCGACAAACGGCAACGGGAGATTTCCAATTTGTATGGGAAAGTCTCCTATGCTGAGCAGGAACTTCGTAGCAGCAACGAGTCGTATGAACGAGCCTATGCGTGCCGGCAGCCAGATTTCGATGCCAGCGGGTACAATCGATACAACACTGGCCTGATGAACGAAATTGACTCTGCCGAGGGGCGGATCAAGGCTCTCCAGGAAGAGTTGAACGCCATCGAACAGGTCCTGAACACGAAGTGGAAATAGGCCACTCCCGTAGGCACCTTGGACCTGTGGACGCCAAGAAACAGCCTTCTGGGAAGTAGTGGATGGATCGTCGGAAACCCAGACGCAATCCATTCGGACGAGAAGTCGCCATCTCGGACTTGTGCCGCTCATGGTCCCCAAACGCCGTTCTGGGACGTATGCATGCTGTCAGGGATGCACTCCATCGGCGAGATCCTATTTTAACGCCTCTGTCCCGGTCTGCGCGGGTCCTCTGGACCCGTATTACAAGCCTCCTAGCCACCGTCGCTCCTCAAGCCTCCGGCAAGACCACCGTAAACCTGGACCCTTTGTTCAACTGGCTCTCCACCGAAACCGTGCCCTGCATCTGCTCGATGACGTGCTTGACGATCGAAAGACCCAAGCCCGTGCCGCCCACCTCGCGCGACCGGGCCTTATCCACGCGATAGAAGCGCTCGAAGATCCGCGGCAAGTCCTCGGAAGGAATCCCGATGCCGCTGTCGGCGATGCCGATGGCCACCTTGCCTCCGGGCATGCGGCCCGCCTCCACCCAGACTTCGCCGCCCCCGCGGTTGAATTTGACCGCGTTATCGAGCAGGTTGACAAACGCCTGCTCCAGCTTGATCTTGTTGCCCATCACCTGCAGGTCCTCTACGGTACCCCAGCCCAGGTGAACCTTCCGCATGGCCGCCTCGGATTCGACCGTGCGCATGGCCGCCTCCAACGTGGCCAGCACGGACAGTCTGCCCGGGGCCACCGGCGCCCGGCCGGACTCCAGCTCCGATAGCGTGAGCAGATCCGAAGCGATGTTGTTCAGCCGTATGGCATGCGATTGAATAATCTCAACGAAGCGGCGGCGGTTGTCGGGATCGTCCAGCGCGCCGTCCAGTAGCGTTTCGGCGTAGCCGCGGATGGCAGTCAGCGGGGTGCGCAACTCGTGCGAAACATTGGCCACGAAATCCTTGCGCACGCGCTCCAGGCGCTCCAGGTCCGTGATGTCGTGCAGCATGGCCATGGCGCCGCTGCTGGAAGCGCCGGCCAGCGGGGCCGCCTGCACTTCGAAGGATCGGCTGTCTGCGCCGATCAAATGCATGCGCCGCTTCAAGGACTCGCCCGAGGCGACCACCATGCGCAGCATCTCCAGAAAGTCCGGATCGCGCACCAGCCGCAGCACCGGCAAACCCGCGGGCACAGGGCCATGCACGCCGAATGCAGTGGCAAACGCCGCATTACAAAAGGTCACGCGCAGTTCTTGGTCCACCGCAAGCACGCCTTCCACCATGCCGGTCAGGATGGCATCGCGGCGCGCGCCCTCCAGCCGCACTTTGTCCACCAGCTCGTTGACCTGCGCCGCCACGCGGCCCAACGACTCGGCCAGTGCGCCCAACTCGTCCGGCGAGTCCGGCGGCGGGAGTTGTGACGATCCGGTGACGAGTCCTTCGGCAAAGACCTTCAGCCGTCCGATGCGCTGCCGGAGGCGGCGCGAGAACAGGAATGCGTAGGCCAAGCCTGCCACCGCCATCGCCAGGGTCGCCCATGCCATGCGCCAGCGCAGTTCCGGCCCCGCGGCGCCCGGGTCCAGGCCCGCCATCGACATGACCGAAAAATTCAGCAGCGCCAGCTCGATCGCGGCCAGCAGCAGCACCCCCCACAAGAGTTTTTGGAATATCGAGCGACGCATGCGAAACCGTTACAATCGTAGCAGTGCACTCCGCCGAAACCCAAGACCTGTACGAAATCGTTCGCGAGCGCATCGCTCCGCACCTGCCGGCGCTGGCCGCCTGCCGGAACAGCGCCGAGTTGTGGGGGTTGGATCTATACCGCGCGCTGGAGCCGGATATCCGCCGCGTGCTGGATACTCCGGAGTGTGGGGCAGGCTCCCAGCCTGCGGCGGCCTCCCAGGCCGCCCCGTCGTACCGCTTCGTAGCCTGGAACGTGGAACGCGGCGCCCAGTTTGAGGGGCAGGTGGAAGTCCTGCGGACGCACCCGTTTCTGCGGGAAGCCGATGTCCTGTTGCTGACGGAAACCGACGCCGGGATGGTCCGTTCCGGCAACCGCAACGTGGCGCGGGACTTGGCGCGCGCGCTGGGCATGCACTACGCCTTCGTGCCCTGCTATCTGAACCTGACCAAGGGATCGGGCATCGAGCAGGATCTGCCCGGCTCGAACGGCCTGGGTCTGCATGGCAACGCCCTGCTAAGCCGCTATCCCATGGGCAACGTCAGGCCCGTGTTTCTGGAGAATGGCGTGGACATCATGGCTTCGCGCGAAAAACGCATCGGCAGGCAGGCGGCGGTGGCGGCGGATATCCGTTTTCCCAATGGTACGATAACGGCGGTCTCGGTGCATCTGGATGCGCAGTCCACGCAACGCCACCGTTACCGGCAACTGCGGGACGTCCTCGATAGCGTGGGCGCCGCGCAGGCCGTAGTGGTGGGCGGCGACTGGAATACCAGCACCTACAATTCATCGCGGGCTTTGCACGCCATCCTGGGCTTCTGGCTGCGCGTCATGATGGGTGTGGATAACGTGATCCGCAACCACTATCTGCACCCCTACCGGCGTTTCGAGCGGGACCTCTTCCGGCTGCTGGAGGAGCGCGGCTTCGATTATCGGGAATCGAACCGTCTGGGCGAGCACACGGTTTCCTACGACGTGGAGGATCTGCGCGCGACCAAAGCGCTGCGCGACTGGGTGCCCGGCTGGTGTTTCCACTTCATTCGCTGGGCGCTGCGCAACCACGGCGGGCGATGCCCGGTGAAGCTGGATTGGTTCGCCACCCGGGGCGTGCGCTGCCGGAATCCGGTGGTGATTCACGACGTGCGGGAAGGGCGCGCCGTGCCGCTGTCGGACCACGACGCTATTGGGGTAGATGTGTTGGCGGGCTAGGTGGGACAGACCTCCTGGCCTGTCCTTCTTTGCGTTACCAGGCGCCGGCGGCGTGCGGCAGCATCAGGGGTACGCTGCAGGGCTGCAGCCGGTAGCCCAACCCGAAGACGGTTTCGATGTGCCGCTTGCTGTATGACTCCAACTTGACCCGCAGGCGGCGGAGATGCACATCCACGGTGCGCGTACAAATCTCCGGACCGTAGCCCCACACGTTCGACATCAACGTATCCCGCGACACAATCTCACCTGCATTCCGGGCCAGTTCGGCCAGGAGGGCAAATTCCATCGGCGTCAGGCGGACGGTTGCGCCGTCCAGAAGCACCGCCTGTGTGTGGAAGTCGACATCCAGGCGGGCGTCCCGATAGCGCCGTACACGATTGGATTCCATCTGAATCAGTTCCATCGAGCGGCTCTCCTTAGCCGGGCTGGCGCGCGGCGCTCGCTATCCTTGCTGGTGCCTCAACCGCCGCACCGCCGCCATCCGTAGAGCCCAACGGAACCGTCTCCGTAAGTTACGCATCGTTTTGCCACCTCCAGGCCAATACTGACGCGATCCCGGCGGCGACGCAATATATTCCGGCTGTAATCGAGATTCACAGGTAACCATTTGAAAACAATTGAGATCCGCGATCGTCTGTCCTGCGCATCCGACGCTTCGCGGCGGTCGGGCCCTACCGGCCGGGCCCACGGGATCGCCAAGCTCGACGAACACGTCCGCCATTCAGTGAAAACGTGGTGAAAATGCGGCTGTAATCCAACTGTACAGCTAAGCGATTGTAATAACGTGAGATATTCGATCGTCTGTACAACGATTACCCCCGTTGAAAAGTACTGCCCGGCAGTGCGACGATTGCTGAGGGATGGATCGCACGGACAAGGTGCTCGCACTGGACTGGCTCAGGGGCCTGGGCGTCCTGATCATGCTGCAAGGGCACCTGTTCAATTCCTTCGCGCGCGCCGATCTCCACAATCACCCGGTTTACGTTCTTTCGCAGTTTATCGGCGGCATGCCGGCGCCCATCTTTTTATTTCTGGTCGGCGCGACGCTGGCGTTCCGGTTGGACCGTGGTGATCGTGCAGGGCTGCCGCCAGCCGCCCGGCTGAGGTCCGCACTCACGCGCGCGGCCTTTCTGGCGGCCATCGCCTTCGCGTTCCGGCTGCAGTTGTGGCTGTTTGCGTGGGGCAATCCTTGGACGGAAATCGTCCGGGTGGACATCTTGAACTGCATGGCGTTGGGCGTGGCAGTGCTCTCTCCGGTGGCTCTGTTGGCGCCGCTCAAGAGAATCACCTGGTGCGCCGCGGCCGGACTGGCCATCGCCGCAATGGCGCCGCTCGCCTCCATGCTGGACTGGTCCGGTGTTCCCTGGCTGGTCCGCAATTACATCGTACCCAACAAGACTTTCTTCAGTTTCTTCCCGGACGCGGCTTACATCGCCTTCGGCGTCAGCTTCGGCGCGCTACTGCGCACGGCCGCGCCGGCCCGCGACCGGATCATGCAATGGGCGGCCTGCTTCGGCCTGGCGCTGGTGGTCACCGCCCATTATTTTTCCAACCTGCCGTTCTCCATTTACCCGAACGCCGATTTTTGGCTCAATAGCCCCGGCTTGATTTTCATCCGCTTCGGCATCGTGCTGGTGCTGGTGGCCGCCGGTTTCGTGTGGACCGCCGGGCAGCAACCGGAAAAGCTGGCCTTTATGCGCCGGCTCGGCACGAATTCGCTGCTGATCTATTGGGTCCACGTGGAGTTGGTCTACGGCCGGTGGTTCTGGTTCGCCAAAGAGCGGTTGACGATCGGGGGATGCGCCGCGGCCAGCCTGTTGCTGATCGTGCTGATGTATGGACTCGCGACGCTGAACCTTCCCACGCGCGTGAAGCGCCGGTTGCGCCGCTGGAAGCCCGCCGCGCCGGTGCCGGAGACAACATGGCCCCGATAGCTGCCGCGCCTCGGCCGGATGGCACGTCGGCGAAGGCGCGTCCGCGCCGGCTGGAAGTGGCAGCCCTGTGCGTGCTGGTGGCGGGCTTCATCGGCATAAGGCTCTGGAACCTGACTGCATTCTGCCTGGACTCGGACGAAATCTTCAGCCTGCTCTGCGCGCGGTATAAGTTCGGGCACCTGCTCGAATCCGTGCAAGCCGACGTGGTGCATCCGCCGCTTTCCTATCTCCTGCTATGGGTATGGGTGAGGATCGGCGGCGAATCGATGCCTTGGCTTCGGGTGTTGCCGTTCCTGCTCTCGATTCTGGCGCTGGTCCCGGTGTGGATCGTCTTTCGCCAGCTCAAACTCAACGCGCCCGCCAGAATCATCGCGCTGGCGCTGCTGGCCATTAACGACTACCAGGTGTTTCACGCCCGCTATGTGCGAATGTACGCGCTGTTCTTCCTGCTGAGTCTCGCTTCGATGGCGCTGTACAATCTTCTGCTGCAAGGGGCTAGCAGGAAACGAATCATCGCACTTACGGCGGTCAATCTGCTGCTGGTCTACACGCAGTACTTCGGCTGGATGGTGATCGGGATCGAAGGGCTGCACCTTTTGTGGATGGATCGCCGTAAGTTGAAGCCCTTCCTGCTGGGCACCGCCGTCATCGCGCTTCTGTTTGCGCCTTGGGCTTACGCGGCGGCTCAGGCCGCCATTGCCAAGGGCGGCCTGGCGCCGAACCTGGGCTGGATCAGACATCCGAAAATCGGCGATGTCTGGTGGTACTACGTGGGCTGCGATGGCCCGCTCTGGCCAGTTCCTGTGGCCTCGGCCATGGTCTTCTTTCTGTTCGGCGCCATGGCGGCCGGGCTTTGGATGGTGTTTCGCGCCGCCCACGACCGCCTGCAATTGAGCAGGCTGCGCTTCGCCGCGCTGCTGGCGTTTCTGCCTCCGGTGACGGCTTACCTGTTGAGCAACGTGCTGCGCAATTCGATCTGGGGCAACCGCCACCTGATTGTTTCCGCGGTGCCGTATCTGGCGCTGCTGGCGATGGGCCTGGTGGCGCTGCGGCCCAAGTGGGTGCGATTCATCGTCATATCGATCGCCGCGGCTTGGGGGGCCTTCGGCGTTTACCGCGTGACCCTATACCCGGAACTTAGAAACAACATGGACGTGCTTACAGGGCAGTTAGTCGAGCTGAATGCGCGCGACGGGCAGCGTCCGGGCACGGCGACGGTCGAGTTTCTGGACCCGTATCTCGCGTTCCCGATGAATTACTATCTGGAGTCACACTATCGCCAGAAGTGGAATCTGGTTAATGTCGCCGGGGTGGACGAGGTTACCGGAGACAGGGTGTGGGTGGGATACAACCATAAGTCCTGGAAGCAGGCGCAGAGTCCGGAGGAACTGCTCCGCCGGCGCGGATACGAAATCGGCCCGGGCGCCTGGGCGGGCGACCGGTGGGACCGCATCGCGGTGTTTCTGGCGTATCGGGAGAGCAACTAACGCCTAAGAGCGGGTTCTGGAGAACCCGCGCAGGCCTGGAGTCCTGCCCCACACATCTATAATTAAATCTATGTGCGGCATCGTCGGCTATATCGGAAACCGCAAGGCGGTTCCTATCATCTTGGAAGGCCTGAAGCGCCTGGAGTACCGCGGCTACGATTCGGCCGGCTTGGCGGTATATTGCGATGACGGTCAGCTCGCTGTGCGGCGCGCGTCCGGCAAGCTGCGCAACTTGGAAGAAGCCATCCGGCTGAACCCCGTGGACGGCTCGTATGGCATTGGGCACACGCGCTGGGCCACGCACGGGCGCCCCACTGAGGAAAACGCGCACCCGCACCGCGACTGCACCGGCGACATCGTGGTGGTGCACAACGGCATCGTCGAAAATTACCTAGCCTTGAAACAGCAGTTGCAGGCCGAAGGCCACCAGTTCAAAACGCAAACCGACACTGAGATCATCGCGCACCTGGTGGAGAAGCACTTCCAGGGCAATCTGGAAGAGGCGGTGCGCGCGGCCGTGAAGCAACTCGCCGGGGTCTTCGCGCTGGTGGCGATTGCGCGCACCGATCCAAACAAAATCGTGGCCGCGCGTTTCGGGCCTCCGGTGGTGATCGGGCTGGGCGACAACGAGTATTTCGTGGCGTCGGATGTGCCGGCCATCCTGCCTCACACGCGCGACATGTTCTTCCTGGCCGATGGAGATTTGGCGATACTCACGCCGGACGGCGTGCGGATCGGCGATTTCGAGGGCCGGCCCGTGAACCGGCAGGTATCCCACATCCTGTGGGACCCCATCATGGCCGAAAAAGGCGGTTACAAGCATTTCATGCTCAAGGAGATTTACGAGCAGCCGCGCGCCGTGCGGGACACTACGCTGGGGCGCGTAAGCCAGGAGACCGGTCACATTTTCCTGGACGAGATGGACATCACGCCCGCGGAGTTCCGCGAATTCCGGCAGGTGAAGATCGTCGCGTGCGGCACGAGCTGGCACGCGGCGCTGTGCGGAAAATTCATGATCGAGAAGCTGGCGCGCATGCCAGTGGAGGTGGATTACGGCAGCGAGTTCCGCTATCGCGACCCGTTGGTGGATGCGGGCACGCTCACGGTGGTGATCTCGCAATCGGGCGAGACCGCCGATACGCTGGCGGCGCAGCGCGAGGCCAAGCAGAAGGGATCGAAGACGCTGGCCATCTGCAACGTGATCGGCTCGATGATCACGCGCGAGGCGGCGGGCGCCATCCTCACGCACGCGGGGCCGGAGATCGGCGTGGCGT
>PKYZ01000573.1 GCA_003132865.1 Bryobacterales bacterium | reverse complement strand
GTCGTTGTCGTAGTCGAAGAACGCGGTCCCCCAGCCGGAGTGCGCCATGGTCATGCGCGCCACGCCAGTCGTGCCCGACACGTATTGGAACGATCCCTTCACGTTGTGAAAGAGGGCGTACTTCTGATTCGCCAGGTCGCCGATGAAGATGTCCGGCCAGCCGTNNCCAGCCGTCGTTGTCGTAGTCCTCGAATGCCACGCCCATTCCCGAGAATGCGTGCCCGTCTTCGTCGTAGGCCAGACCGGCCGCCAGCCCGACTTCCGAGAACGTCCCGTCGCGTTTGTTGTGGAACAGTTGCTCCGCGATGGCGTCATTGGCCACTAGAATATCCGGCCACCCGTCCTGGTCGTAGTCGTTGAACGCGCTGCCGAGGCCCCTTCCCGGAGCGGCAGCGATCCCGGATTTCGCACTCACATCCGTGAACGTGCCATCTCCGTTGTTGTGATAGAGAATGTAGGTGGCAGACTTGAAAACGTCGGGATGGCAGTACGCCGGTTGCCCGCGGTCCGGCGCGCCACACGGCATATTCTTCGAGAAGTCCCAGTCCAGATAGCGAGCGACAAACAGATCGAGGTAGCCATCGCGATCGTAATCGACAAACAGTGCGCTCGACGACCAGCCACCCCCTCCAACGCCAGCCTTTTCGGTGACATCCGTGAAGGTACCGTCGCCGTTGTTATNNCGTCGTTGTCATAGTCTCCCACCGCAACCCCCATTCCGTAAGAGTGACCTTGAAGTCCGGTCTTCTCGGTCACGTCGATGAAACCGCCATGGCCATTGTTGCGATACAACCGATTCCAATATTTCGGGTCGGACTTGTCGGGCGCCGCGCCGGGAGGCATGGGATTTTGCAGGCGCGCGCCATTGACGAAGAAGAGGTCCTCGAATCCGTCTCCGTCATAATCCAGCATGGCGACCCCGCCGGGCATCGATTCAATCAGGTATTTCTGCGCTGTGCGGCAGGACAGAAGCTGAAAAGTGATGCCAGCTTTCGCCGTCGTGTCGAGGAAAACAGGCAGAGGCGCGCGCGCCCGCTCCCCGCCGAACAGCGCCAAGCCGAGGACGCAGAAAACCGGGAGCGGCCATAGGGCAGTGAGGAGGACACCTCGGCGGCTCATGTATCACCAGCGTACCGCCAAACCCTCCGACACAAAAGCNNGGGCGCAAGGAGATAGCTCAGATGAGCCGTCTCAGAAGTAGAACTTCAAGCCACCCTGTAATTGACGCGGTTGGTTCGACTGCGACGTCACCCGGCCGAAGTTCGAATCCGCCAAACTTGAGTCAGGATAGCCAAACACAACGTTGTTAAAGAGGTTGAATGCTTCGGCGCGGAATTCAAAGTACCTGTTTTCGCCGAGCCCAACGTGGAATTGACGGAAAAGGGACAGGGTGACATTCTTTCCCCAGTCCGCGACCAGAGAGTTAGGCTTTGAGCTACCGTACGTGTAGGGCGCCGGATCCGCATAGGCCGCCGTATTGAACCATTCCGCTGGCGTTCCGCCTACGGAATGCGGATTGCCTACGAGGTTCGCCCACTCCGTGTTGTAGCCTCCGTTGTTCAGAATCGCGATAGGCGCAGTCACCGTGAACGGCGCACCCGAATTCAGTTGCACGATGCCGCTGAGTGTCCAGCCGCCAGCTAATGTTTTGAACGCTTTGCTGCCACCGGCGCCCGGCCTCCCGAATGGCGACTGCGCGACAAACGACGCGGAAAAGACATTCGTTTGGTTGAGATCGGATACTTGCACATTCTGCGCGCGGTTGTAGGGGTTCGTCACGTTGCATTGGGCTCCCAGCGAGCAGTTATCGTCGGTCGACCGCGACAAGGTGTAGGCCAGCACAAACGAGAGATCATGGGTGGAGCGTTTGTTGACCGAAACCTGCAACGCATTGTACCGGCTGCCCCCCACGCTCTGGTCGAACCATTGCGGCAGCATGTACGGAAACGGGTAACGATCGACCGGGTTACCCGGGCCGGGAGTCGCCACATTCTCTACGGGGCCCCAGTCCAGATGCCGGCCCACGGAACCGACGTAGTTCACGTCGAGAACGGTGTTGCTGGGGAGTTCCCGCTGGATGCCAAAGTTCCATTGATCCATATAAGACGTCTTGAAATTCGGATCGACCATCCACTGGCTCACCTGATCGAAGCTGATCCGTGGATAGACGACGCCGCCGCCGCTGCCGAACCCCAGTGGATCCCCCATACTCGATGTGATGAGATTCTGATTCAGGGCCGGATTGTTAATGGTCGCTACGGCCGGCCAGTTTCCGCCGAAATTCTGGGCCAATTGGGTTACTGCGCCCCACATGTCGTAAAAGCGCCCATATCCGCCTCGCGCCACCATCTTGTCGGTGATCCGGTACGCCAGACCCAACCGTCCGGCCCAATTCTTGTAATTGTTTTGCAGTATCCGATGATCCGAGGGCGCTACGACAACATGCGGCGGAAGTCCCGTGTATGGATCGGGTCCATTCGACGCGTAGATCCCGTTGGGCATGCAGGGCGCCCCGACGGTGGCCGAGCAATTCGGCGGAAGTGCCGTCAAAGTGTACACTCCGGTTATCGGATTGGCGTTACCCGTGTAGAGATCCTTGCCCGCGCCGTAGATCGGCTGTATTAGGAAGTCATTGCGGAATCCGATGTTGACCGTCAGCCTGGGTGTCGCTTTCCACTGATCCTGCACAAAGACGGCATCGTCCCAGCCACCGTGATTCACTTCATTGACATTCCGAAGGGCGGCGCCGCCGGGGACTCCGAGGAGGAACGAAGCCCACGGATCGCCGCCGACGCCCTGGACGGCGCCGCCCAGACCCGCCGTTTGCGTAGTGTTGAACGTGTCGTTGGCGTACCCGATCGGCGAGTGGAAGTTGTTCGTTTGCATATCCACGCCGAATTTGATGGTATGCTTGCCGATGACCTTCGCGAAGGTGCCGCCGAACTGCCAGACGTTGGCGATGCCGGTAGCCTGCAGTGCTTGATACGGAAAGCTCAAATAGGGACCCATCGATATGGAAGGCGCAACGACCTTGCCATTCAGGGTGCTGAAAAACGTGTTCATCCCGAGGCCGTCGATATTACTGATGAACGACGGAGTTTCGCCCGGGACCGAAGTGGTTAAGATGTCGTTGCCAAAATTCCGCCCAAAGTAGACGTCCAGGATCGCCGTTGGGCCGAACGTGTGGGTTTCATGCAGGGCATAATTATACCCGTAAATGTTCGACAGCCCCTGACCAATCACGTTGTTCGGTGTCTGCTCGTCCTGCTGGAATTGACTGTACCGGAACATGATCTGGTCTGAATTGCCAAAGTACTGATCGGCCCGGATGGATCCCGAGTCCTGATTGGTGCTGGAGGGGGCCGGTATGTAGATGTTGTTTCCGTTGAGGAGCGCTCCGGCGTGGGGAACCAGATTCTGATAGGCCAAGGCCATCGGGTTGAGCTGCGTCGACGGGATGATGTTGCCGGGGAAGGGATTGCGCGAGTACGTGTTCGAGCTGGCGTTGTAGGTCGTGCTGCTGGGATCGTAAACGGTCACAGGCAGCGCACTGAAATTACCGGCTCGCTCCGCATCCGTAGGCCCAAGTGTGCCGGCTTCGTTGAACAGGCGTTGCCGGTATCCTTCGTAAGCGCCATAGAAGAACGTCCGATTCCTGCCGTTGTAGATTTTGGGAATCCAGATGGGGCCGCCACCCGCGAGTCCAAACTGGTTTTGGCGAAGCGGCGTGCGGGCGGCGTCGAAGAAACCGCGGGCGTCCATCTGCTCATTGCGCAGGAACTCCCACAGCGTGCCATGGTACTGGTTCGTACCGGATTTGCTGACAACGCTGATGATTCCGCCCGTTACGCCGCCGTATTCGGGCAGGTCATTATGCCCCTGGGTCTTGAACTCCTGGATGTCGTCTATGATCGGTGCATAGTTGTACGTCGTCAAGAACGTGTTCAGGTCGTTGATGCCGTCCAGGAGGAACGTATTGCTCCGGACATGCGCACCATTGATTGAGGGGAAGGAGAAACTGCCGATGGCATTGCCTACGAACCCGCCACCACCACCGCCGCTCTGGTCTCTGTTGACGTTGACGACACCCGGGGTGATGGTCAGCAGCTCGGTGAAGTTGCGTCCGTTCAGGGGAAGCTCGACGACTTCCTGGTTGGCGACCACTGTGCCCAACTCGGAAGTCGAGTTTTCCACTGCGGCGGCAGTTGCCTCCACGGTTACACTCGTTTGCGTCTCGCCCACTTTGAGGTGAAAGTCGAAAGCGGCAGTCTGGTTCACTTCCAGGTGGATGCCAGACTCGGTCACGCCTGCAAAGCCCGTCCGGCTGACCTTGAGGGCGTAGTTGCCCGGCACGACATTGATGAAAACATAGGCGCCGTCGTTATTCGACGTGGTGGTTCGCACCACGTTGGTATCCACATTGGTCAGGTCGATCTCTGCGCCGACGACGACCGCTCCGGTCGGGTCGGTAACGACGCCGTTGACGCCGGCGGATGCCTGCTGAGCTGCGGCCGGCGGCGCGACCGCCCATAGGCCCAAAATCATTAGAAGCGCGGCGAGGCCGCAACGCCTCAACCATTGTTCTCTGGCTAACGCTGCCATATGGTCTCCTTTAATACGCGGACTTTTTGTTCCAAGCACGTCGCCGGCAAGACCGAGGATCGCCGCCGCTGGCGCAAATCTCATTCCAGGACCACTCAACCCCACTGCAAATTACGATGACTGTATCGTTAACTATAGTGGGAGTATACTAACCGCTCAACTTTGTGTCAAGGGAAAATGTGTGAAAATGATTGATTGCAGGGAAAAACGATTGGCATGCAGCCGCTGGGGATCTCCGCGTCAGCGGTTGACGGAGATGTTGGGTTGGCAAAAAGCTTTCCCCGAAGCGAAGGCGCACAGGGGGCAACAGGCCCAGGTTGGCCAATCATCGTAAACTATTGAAAATTATTAAGTTAGTCCCAGAAATCCCGAAGGTTGGCTGTGCCGTAGATGGCGATTCGGGGCCCGCGCGCGATGGTTGCCGGTTTCCCCTTCAACTATTGACGATATTGAGGAAGGTAACGAAACGCACGGATCGATCGCCTCAGCTATGCGATCCCCAAGTCGAGCGGCGGCCCGCCGAAGGCGGCTGCCTCTCGTTGCCGGCCTTCCTGTAACGTTTCAGCCACCGTTGACGCTGTGCTTTATTCAGCTTTGGACAGCGTGTTCGCTCCCAAGAGGTAGGCCCTCAGGCCGCTCTGACGGTGGGCGCTGGGGTTCCGTATCGAGTGAACCCCCACGTGACGGCCTCACTCGGCCAAGCCCCAAGCGCGGCGGACGCATCTCTGTTTTCCGCGCCAGGGTACATAATGGTAAAAATGGCAGTCACGATGAAGGACATCGCCCGGGAACTCGGGCTGTCCGTGGTAACGGTTTCCAAGGTCATTCGCAACCACAGTGACATCGGAGAAGAAACCCGGCAACGCGTACTCAAGCGTATCAAGGAGTTGAACTACCAGCCGAATATGGCCGCCCGCGCTCTGGTCACCGGCCGTACCTATTCGGCCGGGTTGATTGTTCCAGACCTGATGCACCCGTTCTTCGCGGAAGTGGCGACCGGCCTTTCCGATGTGCTGCGCCGCAAGAATTACAGCCTGCTGATCTCCTCCTCACAGGGCGACCCGGACCTGGAACGGCAGGAGATCAAGCGGCTGCTGAGCCGCCGGCTGGATGCCCTGATGATTGCCTCCACCCAGTGGACCGTCGAGAGCTTCCGGCGTATTGAAGAGCAGAAGGTTCCGTACGTACTCATCGACCGCGCTTTTCTGGGGATGCCGGCGAATTTTGTGGGCGTGGACGACATCGCGGTCGGCCGTCTGGCGACCGAGCACCTGATATCGGTCGGATGCCTGAAAATCGCGGACATTCGCGGCCCCGCCAAGAGCACGGCTTTGGGGCGTATGGAAGGTTACCACCAGGCCCTCGCGCACCACGATCTGAGCCAGTTCCAGGGCTACGTTCTGGCCGGACGCTCGGCTGACGTGGATAGCTGGATCAGCGGCCACGAGGCGATGAAGAAGCTGCTGGCTCTGGCTCCTCGGCCCGATGGCGTGTTCTGTTATAACGACCCGATCGCGATCGGAGTGATCGATGCGATCCTCGAGGCTGGATTGCGCGTCCCCCAAGATATTGCCGTGATCGGCTGCGGCAATCTCCATTTTGACAAGTCCCTGCGCGTGCCCCTTTCGAGCGTGGACCAACAGAGCCGGGCCATCGGCGAGCGCGCCGGGAAACTCGTGCTGTCGCTGATCGAAGCAAAGGTCGCGCCGCAGCCAAAGAGCGTAATGCTCCAGCCGTCTATTGTGCCGCGCGAGTCCACACGAAGACTACAGTGAAAACGATTCCACCGGAATCCCCCAGCCTTTGGGATTACCTCATCGTTACCGCCGCCAATGACCGCCAGGCGGCGGCTTACGAGTCGCAGATTCGGCTTCGCCGCGAGATCGGACTGCTGGCGCAGGTGCGGGACTTCCTGGTGATCCCGGATCGGGATGGCCGTCGCATCGGTAGCGGCGGCAGCACGCTGCAGTGCCTGGGTGAGGTGTTGCGCCGCGAGTCGCAACCGGGCGACGACCTGAGCGATGACCGGCGCGCGGAGGCAATCTTGAGCCGCCTGCGCATTCTGATCGTTCACGCCGGCGGCGACTCCCGCCGCTTGCCTGCGTACTCGCCTTGCGGGAAGATCTTCATTCCGCTTCCCGGCGGAACCGACCCGAAAATACATTCCACGCTGTTTGACCGGCTCGTCGCGGTATTCCTTGCTCTTCCCGCGGGCGCGCGCGGCGCCGGTCAGGTGGTGATCGCCGCGGGAGACGCTCTTATCCGTTTCGATCCGGCGGCGGTGCACCTCGGCGGGCCCGGGATTACCGTGATCGGGGCGCCGACGGCTCCGGACGAGGCGGCTCGTCACGGCGTGCTCTGCCCCAACGCCGACGGTTCCGTTCGCCTGTATTTGCAGAAGCCGGACGTGCGCGCGCAAACCGAAGCGGGCGCCATCGGTGCCGACGGCCGGGCGGTGCTCGACATCGGTATTATGAGTCTGGATGCCGGCGCGGCGGCCAAGCTCCTGGGGGCGTTCCGGACTCCGCCAGCGCGCGCCGCGATTCCGTCCCATGGCATCGATCTGTACCGCGAGGTCTGCTGCGCTCTGGGAACGGAGGCGACGCTCGCTCACTACCTGAGGACCGCACGGTCCAGCAGATCGTCGCTGGGCGAAGGGGTTCTGGCGAGCCTGTTCGCCGAACTGCGGCCAATCCCATTTAACCTCCGCATACTCGATGAGTGCAGCTTCCTACATTTCGGATCCACCAGCCAGTTGATCTCAAGTGGCCTGGAGCTGGTCACCGAGGACCTGGGCGCGCCGCCCCCTACCACGATATTGGACATCAACAATGACGTGCAGGCCAACGGCGCCATCGCCGGCCACGAAGTCTGGGTGGAGGGTTGCCGCCTGTGGGCCCCGCTCTGCCTGCGGCGCCGCACCGTGCTCGTAGGCGTTGACGTTCTCGATCCTCTCGAACTGCCCGCCGGAGCCTGCCTGGACGTTTCAGCGGGCGTGAATCGAGAGGGCGGCAAGGTGTGGTTCATCCGGTGCTGCGCCGTGGATGACACGTTCAAACGCTCCATGCCGGAAGGCGCGACTTTCTGCGGAGGGCGGCTGGCGGATTGGCTGCTGGCTGCCGGCGCGCCACTCTCGAGCATCTGGGATGACGAGACACCCGAAAGGGAACGCACGCTCTGGAACGCCAGATTATTTCCGGCCGAGGAAGAGTGCGGAGCTTTTCGGCGGTGGCTTTGGATGTTCGACATTGCCAGCGCCACGCCGGAGCAGAAGCTCAGTTTTCGTTCTGCGGATCGCTATAGCTCGACCGAGATCGCGGTGCGGGCCGATCACGCGGCCTTCCACGCTAGGCGCGCGGCCTTACGCGCGGCAGGGGCGAAGTAAGTGCACACTGAAAAACACCTGCCGTATCCTCCTGCTGGTCGCGGTAGGCGGAGGAAACGATGTTAGAGCGTCCGCCGGCCGAGCGGACGCCGTCCGGCAAGGCAGGCTGTCTGAACAGTGGGCACGATGGCCTTTGTGTTACAGATCGTGACAGGAAATAAGAAAACTCTCTTCATCGCGGATGACGGAAGGAACTTGGCGTTCACCTTCATTCTGATTAGCTCGCTGTTTCTACTGTGGGGTCTCAGCAACGGGATGATCGACGTGATGGACAAGCACTTCCAGGAGGAGTTGCGCCTGAGCAAGTCCCAGTCCGCCTGGGTGCAGTTCGCGCACTATCTCGGCTAACTTCCTGATGTCGCTGCCGCCCGGATGGCTGGCGACCCGGCGGGGGTACAAGGGCGGCATCATCGCCGGGCTCCTGATTGTTGCCGCCGGCGGGCTATGGTTCATCCCGGCTACGCATATCAACGCCATGGTTCACGAAGGGCACGTCTCGCCCACCACCGCCTTCGTCGCGTTCCTGGCAGGCGGCGCAGGGCTGGCTGTCGGTGGCTTGCGTGTTTCTGAGTTACTTTCTTCATGGCGATCATGGGCGGCGCAATCCTGCCCAAACTGATGGGGCACGTTGCCGACCGGTACGACATGTCCCGCGGGTCCATCGTGCCGGCATGCTGCTTCGTCATTGTGGCTTTCTATGGCTTCAACTGGCCCCGATTCAGTAGGGCGGAGTCGCGGCAGGCGGCGAAATCGCCCAGTCTGCACGGGTAGATCTCGCGTCAATTCAGATCGTCACGGCTTGGTAGCCGTGCATCGGAAGTCTGCGAGACCATAATAGAACGTGACAGTTAACGTTTTTCATTGACAATTCATCGTGAATTAGGTACCGTACCCTTTCGTGCATGCGTTTACCATGGCGCTTCTTCCGGCTGGCCGTATCGCCCGGTGCCAGGTACGGCCTGTCGGCCATGCGAAACCGCCGGCGTCCAACGTCATGGGCGCGCTGAACCCAACAGTCCAGCGATTGAATGTGACAAAGCGCAGAACGTGCCCCAGATTGCCAAGCGGGCCTTCCGCGGCAGGCCGGTCTCACGGACGTTTCGAATTGTCTGGGTCGGCCCGCAGCGTGACGTGGGCGTCCCAGCCGTGGCAGAGCCGGATTCCGGAGTTCGCTATGCCGGTGCCATCGTCCGAACCACCGAATAACGTGACTGACGGATCGTGCCTGAGGGGACGATGAAACCAACTCGGCGCGCCGTGCGTGGCCAGCCTGGACTGCCGTCGCTCGGCTGGTCACAGATGGTTTCTCCATGTCTTCTTGCTTTTCGGCTCGCGGCTCGAAGGCGCCCCTGCCGGGCGTTTCCAAACGGCTCTGGAAGGTGTAACAGCGCCATGAATCTGGTGGATGTTGCCGAGAGGGCCAAGGTTTCCACGGCGACCGTTTCCAGGGTTCTGAATGACATAGCTCCTGTCAGGGTATCCACTCGCGAACGGGTGATGAAAGTGGTTAGAGAACTGCACTACCACCCGAACATGAATGCCCGTAACTTGGTGTGCAGCAGCCGCACCCTGGGCATGATCGCATCCAACATGGGGAACCCGTTTTTCTTCGATATCTTTCGCAAGGTGGAGTCGGAAGGGCATCGGAGGGTATATGAAGTCCTGGTGGCCAATACCGGTCACCGTTCCGACAAACTGGTGAACAGCATCCGGCTGATGCTGGGCCGCCGGGTCGCCGGGCTGGCCGTCTTTGTGTCGGAAATGCCGCCGTCCCTCATCGATGAACTGGCCGAAAGCAAGTTTCCCGTAGTCTTCGCCGATGTGGGTATCCCGCGCGCGAAGATCACCAATATCCGAGTGAACTACGCCGCAGGCGCGGAAAGGGTGGTCGAGTACCTGCACAGCCTGGGGCATCATCGCCTGGCTTTTATCGATCATCACGGGACCGTGGGTCCCTTCAGTGAGAGGAAACGGGCTGTTCTGCATACGGTGGCGGGATACTCGCCGGCGGTAGAGATCCGGACCGCCGCCGGCGCCGATGGACCCGAAGGCGGGCGTGAAGCCACTCGGGAATTGCTGAGAGGCGGATTCCGTCCGACGGCAGTCATTTGCGTAAATGACTTTATGGCTATCGGAGCCTTGCGGGAACTGCGCGCCCAGGGTCTGCGTGTGCCTCAGGACGTGTGCGTCATCGGGTTTGACAATATCGAACTCTCCGAGTTTTGCTATCCCGCCCTCACTACGGTACACATTCCGCGCGACCGGTTCGGACAGTTAGTCTTTGACATTTTGGTGTCCGATCCGCGCAAGCTGCGGATCGCAGGCCGCGAAATCGTCATCGACCCGGAACTGGTGGTGCGAGATTCTACCGGACCGGCGCCCAAGGTATGAATCGACAGAGTTTCTCGCTATTGCATCATTGGCCTCGGCCCGAGAAGCGGTTTCATCCTCCGCAGCGGGTTGTGACGGTTTCGCGAAGGTGAAGAAATGTTCAAGACACTTTTGTCGCTTTCCTTACTCTGCGCGGCTTGCGCCCGCGCACAGAACTACCAACCCAACTGGGAATCGATAGACCGGCGTTCTACACCGGCCTGGTTCGCCGGCGCCAAGTTCGGAATCTTCATCCACTGGGGCGTGTATTCGGTGCCTTCTTACGCTCCGGTGTTGCCCGGTAAACTCGCATATGCCGAGTGGTACTGGCACGCCATCACCGAAGGACAGAGGCCCGGCGCGAATCCGGTTGACGCCGGATCCTGGGATTTTCATAAGCGCATGTATGGCCCGGAGTACGATTACCGGGACTTCGCGCCGCGCTTCCGCGCCGAATTGTTCGATCCCGATCACTGGGCGGACGTATTCACGCGCTCCGGTGCGAAATATGTCGTCCTGACATCGAAGCACCACGAAGGTTTTGCGCTCTGGCCGAGCCAGGAGGCCTCCAGGACCTGGGGACGCCCCTGGAACGCCGTGGAGATCGGACCCCGACGCGACCTGCTCGGCGACCTGGCCACTGCCGTGCGTGCGAAGGGCCTCCGGATGGGCATTTATTATTCACTCTACGAGTGGTACAACCCGCTGTATCTTTCCGACAAGGCCCGCTATGTCGCCGAGCACATGATGCCGCAGTTCAAGGATGTGGTGACGCGCTATAAGCCATCCATCATCTTCAGCGACGGCGAATGGGAACTGCCTTCCAGCGAGTGGCGCAGCCCCGAGTTGCTGGCGTGGCTGTTCAACGAGTCGCCTGTGAAGGATGAGGTGGTCATCGACGACCGCTGGGGCAAGGACACCCGCCACAAGCACGGCGGCTACTGGACAACCGAATACACGCCGGGCATGAGCGGGATGGAGCACCCCTGGGAAGAGAGCCGCGGGATGGGCTTCTCGTATGGCTATAATCGCGCCGAACGCCTGGAACATTATCACAGCGGCCGCGAGCTGGTGATTCTCTTGGCGGATATCGTGAGCCGCGGCGGCAACCTGCTGCTGGACATCGGTCCCGCCGCAGACGGAAGCATTCCGGTGATCATGGAAGAGCGTCTGCTCCAGATCGGCTCCTGGCTGAAGGTGAACGGCGAGGCGATCTACGGCACGAAGCCGTGGAGGGCTACGCGCCAGTGGAGCTCCGGCGAGGTGCCGAAGATCGACTACAACGCGGAGTTCAACGCCGATTACGATGTGGCGAAACTCGCCGGCAAACCAGAGGGCGGCAAGGCTTCCATCGAGGCCTTCTTCACATCCAGGGGCGGCGATCTGTACGCGATCCTGCCGCGCTGGCCGGGGCGGCAGTTCACGGTGAAGGAGTACGAAGGCGCGAAACCGACGAGCGTGACACTACTCGGGGTTGCGACCCCGCTACGTTTCAAATCCGGCGTCGGCTCGGTAACGGTCGAACTGCCCGAATTGCCCGAGGAGTTGCTTGCGCAACCAGCCTGGGTTCTGAAGGTCAGCCACTGAGGCTGACCACCCCGCATGAGCCGCTCGGCTTCCCGGCGGCCTCCGGAATCGAGCTACTCGATATCATAGAGGCGAACTGGAGCCGGCTTGGACGCGCTGGAAAGCGCGTCCGCAGGCAGGATTGCCTGCCCCACAAGACGGCACTCTGCCACAGCCCAAGCGCCGGCTCCGTTTCAATGTTATACTCTTGGCGCGACCTTGCTAGCTCGCAATCAGGGTCGAGAGGACGGACTGCTTCCCTGCGCTCTCTCGAATTCACCCGGAAAGGGGTGTTCTCATGCTCGACTTAACTATCGTTCGCATCATATTCGTGCTTGTATTAACTGCGTCCGGCTACTTGCTGCACCCATTTCAAACTGCTCCCACGCCTTGGGCCGCATTAGCGGGTCTGGTCATTGGCGTTTGCATCATCTTCTTCGAGGTCCGGCTGGAACAAGTCAGCCTGAAGAGGCTGATCGGAGCGGCCTTTGGATCGGTGCTCGGCATCATCGGGGCGTTCTTCATGTCACTCGTGCTGCGCTGGGCGCGGCCGGAGGGTGGAGATGCCTCCCACATGGTTCCATTCATACAAGTCTGCCTGCTTCTTTGGATGACCTACGTCGGCCTGATCGTGGGCGCCAAGAAGGGCGACATGCTCAACCTGTCCGCCTTGGGCGGCATTTTCGGCGGCGAGAAAGTGTCCAAGAAGTCCTTCAAAATCCTGGACACCAGCGTCATCATCGACGGCCGCATCGCCGACATCGCCGAAACCGGCTTCCTGGACGGCGTGCTGGTGATCCCCCAATTCGTCCTGCGCGAGCTGCAACTGGTGGCCGATTCCGCCGATTCCATGAAGCGCAATCGCGGACGCCGCGGGCTCGACATCCTGCAACGCATCCAGAAGATGGCCCACCTCAACGTCCAGATCGTCGAGGACGATTTCCCGCATGTCCGCGAGGTGGACATGAAGCTGATCGAGCTGGCCAAGGTCTACGACTCGAAGATCGTCACCAACGACTTCAATCTGAACAAGGTCGCCCAACTGCATGGCGTGCAAGTGCTCAACATCAACGAACTGGCCAATGCGCTCAAGCCCATCGTGCTGCCGGGCGAGACAATGCGGGTCTTCATTCTGAAGGAAGGCAAAGAATATAACCAGGGCGTCGCCTATCTCGACGACGGCACCATGGTAGTGGTGGACAATGCCAGGAAGATGATCTCCAAGACCATCGATATTTCGGTAACCAGCGTCCTGCAAACGACGGCGGGCAAGATGATTTTCGGAAAATTCGACGAGCGCATGCACGCCGTGGCCGCGGCCGCGGCCGGCGCCGACAAGCACGACCGGACTCCGCGCAAGGCGGAGCCGCTCTCACCCGAGAAAACCACGGTAGAATCGTAGATTGCGGTAGTGGGTCAGTTTGCCCGTGGGTCAGTTTGTTTGTAGGGCAGGCAATCCTGCCAGCGGGGTGCCCTCTGGGCCCGCTTTCCAGCGCGTCCAAGCCGGCTGGAAAGCCGGCTTGCAGCCAAGATTGGCTGCCCCACAAGATGGCACAATTATTTCACGACGCGTCCTTAGGCTCCTCGCTCACTTACCCCACCGGGCTGCCCCAATCCACATTCTTCCGCAGATGTGCCTTCAGCACCTTGCCGCCCGGATTGCGCGCCAGCGGCTCCTGACGCATCACCAGATATTGCGGCACCTTGAAATCGGCCAAGCGCTCGCGCGCGAAAGCCAGAATATCGCCCGCGTCCGGCTTGGCGCCGGGCCGGACCACGATCACCGCGCCCACTTTCTCGCCCATCATCTCGTCGGGCACGCCGACCACCGCGACCTCAAAGACGGCGGGGTGCGCGGCCAGGGCGCTCTCCACTTCCACGCAATAGACGTTCTCGCCGCCGCGGTTGATCATATCCTTCTTGCGGTCCACGATCTGGACGAAGCCGTCGGGATCGATGCGCGCCAGGTCGCCCGAGTGCAGCCAGCCATCCACGAAGGTCTCGGCAGTGGCTTCGGGCTTGTTCCAATATCCCTTCACCACGTTGGAACCGCGCACCAGGAGTTCGCCGACGCCAGAGTGCGCGTCCACCTCGAACAGCTTCAGGTCCACCACGGGGGCGGCGAATCCCACCGAATCGGGGCGGCTGCGGGCGTATTCGTGCGGCAGGAAAGTGGCCACCGACGTTGTCTCGGTGAGGCCGAACCCATTGCCTACGCGCGCTTCGGGGAAAGCTTCCATGATGCGGCCCACCAGCGCGGGTGCGATGGGCGCGCCTCCGTACATCACCCACTTGATGGCGCGCACGGCACTGCTGACAATGGGGCCGCCGAAATTGGGCTGATTCAAAGCCAGCCAGTAAATCGCGGGAACTGAGACCAGGAGGTTGATGCGCTCGGCACCGATGGCGGCCAGAAACGCCTGCACCTCGAACGCCGGCATGATCACGGTGGTTCCGCCCGTTTCGCAGGTAGGCAGAAGCTGGCTGTTGCAGCCCGTCACATGAAACAGCGGCACCGATACCAGATTACGGATGCTGCCATCGGTGGGCAGCGTCATGATGCGGTGGCAAGTCTCGGTGTTCGCCAGGAAGCCTTCGTGCGTGGTCATGGCGCCCTTGGGGAAGCCGGTGGTGCCGCTGGTATAGAAGATGGCGGCGACATCCCGCGGAGTCCAATGTTCGGCGACAAACGGCGGGCCATCCGGCAGCGCCTGCCCTGGAAGAAAGGTGAACACCGCGCCCGAGTCGGAGATCACGTACGCCACTTCCGGCTCGCTGAAGCGGGTGTTGACGGGCACCACGATGGCGCCGGCCATTTGCGCGCCGAAGAAAGCCAAGCACCAATGGAGACCGTTGGGCAGGCGAATGGCTACGCGGCCGCCGGGACGAATGCCTTGTGCCCGCAAGCCACCGGCCACGCGCGCGGCGCGGTCCCAAAGTTGACGATAGGTGACGCGCTCGCCGCCCAATTCGACAATAGCTTCGGCTTGCGGCGTCTTCTCCACGGTGGCCCTGAGCATCTCGACTAGCGAGGCAGGGCGGCCGTCGTAGCGCGCGATGCCGTCGCTCGCGCGCGTGATGCCGTGGTTGTCGAACGGTTGAATCATCAGTACGCCCCTTGCCTCTCGAATATCCGCCGCGGATTCTCCACCAGCATGGTGTGGATCTGCTCGTCCGTCACGTCGCGGGCGCGCAAGGCGGGCAGCACGTCCTTATGAATGTGCCGGTAGTGCCAGTTGGGCAGCATGGGCGCGGCGCGCCCCGGAATCCAGTCGTTGAAGCACGCGGCATCGTGGGAAAGCACCATCTTGCCGGCGTGGCCCCGTTCGCACATGCGGACCACGGTGTCGACGCGGTCTGCGAAAGGCAGCAGCAGGTCGATGCCGAACCGATCCATGCCGAGGTACGATCCGCGCGCGGCGATCTCTTCCAGGTACGCAATGTCGGTGGTGTCGCCGGAGTGACCGATGACCACGCGCGAGAGATCCACGCCTTCCTGTTCGAAGATCTGTTGCTGTTCCAGGCCGCGGCGGGTGGGCGCGTGAGTGTGGGTCGAAATAGGCACGCCGGTGCGGCGATGCGCCTGCGCCACGGCACGCAACACGCGCTCGACTCCGGAGGTGACGCCGGGCTGGTCGGTGGCGCACTTGAGCATGGCCGCGCGCACGCCGGTGCCCGCGATGCCCTCCTCGATATCGCGCACGAACATTTCGACCATGGGCTCGGGGCCGTCCAATATAGTGCCGGGGCCCTGGTGGTGGAAGTGAAACGGCAGATCGTTGTAGGTATAGACACCGGTGGCGACCACGATGTGGAGCGGCGTCAGCGCGGCGACCCGTTGGATGCGCGGGATGTAGCGGCCCAGGCCGATCACGGTGAGGTCGACGATGGAGCGCACACCCAATTGGTAAAGCTCGTTGAGGCGCGCGGCCGCGTCGGCGACGCGCTGCTCTTCGTCGCCCCAGAGATCCGGATAGTTCTGCAGAATTTCGGTGGAAAGCACGAAGACGTGTTCGTGCATCAGGGTGACCCCGAGTTGCGCTGTATCGAGAGGTCCCCGCACTGTGTGGATGTGGGCCATTCCGCGTAGTATATCGAAGCCGCGCAGGCCTGGAGGTCCGCCCCACGTTATCTTTTCAAGTTGAGCGATTGAAACTGGGCGGGTGAGATGTGCACCTCTCCATCCACCGAAATCCACAGCTTGCCTTCCGCGCCGCTCACGAACTGCGCAGCCCGGAGCGTCGCGGCGGCCGCGACCGCCGGCGGCAGCGTGGACTTAAGATCCAGCCCCTTGCGAATTGACGATTCAATACTGCTGGCGATCTTCTCCTTCACGGTCGTGCCCAGAGACCCGGACCGCAATAACTCGCCGAGCGACCCATCGGCCTCGATCTTCTGAACCTCCGCGGCCATCGAGATTCCGTCCGCTCCGGCAGACGGCGTCAATTTCACCGTGAGTACTGCGTTGCCGCCCACCAACCTCTTAACAACCTCCCGGCCGAACGCCTTGACGCAGGCCCAACGCTCATAGTGCACGTGAGCGGTCAAAACCGCGGCCGGAGAGGCTGGGACGAGCGTGGCGCGCTCGACCGAGAGCCGCTCGCCGCAGCGGTCCGAGCGGTTTAGTTGGGAGGCGAGCAGCGCGCCGAGGTTGTCCTGAAGATCGCTCAAATCCGCCGTCAATGCCAGTTTGAATTGCTGCTGAGGCCCGCCGGAGACGGCGCCCCAAGCCGTGATTTTGACGGCCTGGCCCTTGACGTCAAACGAGGTATTGACCGGCGCAATCTTGAGTACGAGATCTTCCGTTCTGGCTTGCGCGGCGAAGATCAGCGCAACGCACAACAGCAGGTAAAACCGCATGAAATGCAGTGGACGCTTCGTCGGGCTGGCCAGTTACTAATTTGTGGAGCAGACTTTCACGCCGTGGACGTCGGCTGCGGACAAGGCCAGGAGGCCTGTCCCACAATTTTAGCTGCAGATGCACCGGTCGAGTCCATAAGGGTCCTTTACGCCGCCGGAGCGGCGAGCGCCTGCTTCACTAGCGCGTCGGTGATCATCACCTGCGAATCGCCGATCCCGATCTCGGCGTGCCGCACTTTGCCTTCGGCGTCCGAGTCGCGCATCGATTCGGTTGCGCCGCGGATCATCAGGTACGGGGTGATGGTGTGGTAGCCTTCCGGCTTGCTCATGATTCGCCTCCCGCGGCCGCCGCGCGCTTCTGCATCTCTTCTTTGGAGACGTCCTCCTTGTGCGTGGCGAAGTGCCACACGTGTCCGAACGGGTCTTCGAACGCGCCGGCGCGGTCGCCGTAGAATTGATCCGCGACCGGCCGCAGCACCTTGGCGCCCGCGGCCTCAGCCTGCGCGGCCAACGCATCGACGTCCTCAACATAAATATGGATGGTGACCGGCGAGCCGCCCAGCGTCCGCGGACTCAGGAAGCTTATTTCCGGGTGCTCGTCCGCCAGCATGATGTTGGCTTTGCCGATCTTGATTTCGGCGTGGCCGATTCTGCCGTCGGGGCCGGCCATCCGCACCGTCTCCGTTGCGCCGAATGCTTTCTTGTAGAACTCGAGCGCGTCGACCGCGCCCTTGATCGACAGGTACGGGGTCGCGCCCTCGAAACCCTCTGGTATTGCTTTGACTGTGTTTGCCATGTATCCATTTTCTACGAACGCGGCGCGGCTCGTATTGTAAGAAATTGTCCTGGTGGAATTACTCGAGCATTACTCGGGCATGGGAACGTGGTTGAGATGTTCCGTACGTTGCGCGATATACGTGGACGGGTTGATCCCCGAAAACGCGCGGAAGTCGTGGATGAAATGCGCCTGGTCGAAATAGCCGCAATCCGCCGCCACCGCCGCCCATGCGACCGGCCGCCCCGAGCCAATCAGCCGCAGCACCTGCTGGAATCGCCGCACGCGGCAAAACAGCTTGGGCGTGAGTCCGACTTCGTTGCTGAACACTTGGATGAACCGCTTCGCGCTGAGGCCGATCTGGCCGGTCACATCCGCGATCGTGCGGGTGTGCGGCAGGCCGTGAAACTCGTGCAGCGCAAAGGCCACGGCCGGGTGCCGCTCCAGCCGCTCGGCCGCCTGCGCGAGCAAGGCCTGTTCCAGAACGCGAAACTTGGCCTGAGGCGTCGCGGCCTCCAGCAACCGCTCGCGCAACTGGTCCGCGAGGCGGCCCCACAAATCCTCCAGCGACACCAGCGTATTGTGCAGCTCGCTGGCCGGCAGATCGAGAAACGGGAAAGCGCCTCCCGGTTTGAAGTGCACGCCGGCGACGGTGTGCTGCTCCGCCGTATCGATCACGAAGAATTCCGAATGCGCGCCCACCACCACCGACCCGCGCAGCGTTTGGAATTTCCCGGTATCGTGCGGGTCGTACACGCGCGTCAGGTCTTCGTTGAGGTTAATGACCAGCTCCATGGAGCCATCCGGCAGCAGGCGCTCCTTCTTATGCGGCTGCTGGTAGCCCTCGTACAACCATAGCAGTTCCACGAATTCCGATAGCGGCGCGGCGGGGATGTGGCGGTAGGACCGCATCAGATCTATCAAACCACAACCGGACGTCAGCGGGAGCAGGCGGCGGCGCGCACGTTTCCGCGGGGGATTAAGGCGGGCGGGATGTGCGCCAGCGCCAGGTTCCAGTCGCCGGTTTCCAAGGCGACGTTGTATAGGACGCGGCCCGTCCGGGTATCGATATGGAGTAGCCGGGAATTACTCAGCGGACTCGGACCACTGGAGTGAATCACGTACAAATCGCGGCCATCCGGACTGACCGCCATGCGATTGACACGCACCGATGGAGCGATATGGCCCACGCGGCCCGTGGACGGCTGGATCACATACACGCCGTCGCGCGCCGTATCGGGACAGGCGAGGCGGCGATCCACTTTGAACCCGAACGCTTCCGCAAGAAAGAGCCGGTCCGGCGCGCCCGCCAGCATGAGCAAGACTGGTTCGTTGCAGGCGCCATGGAGATCCGGCAGGATGATCGATTTGGCCTGCTGTAACTCGCTGTTCTCCGGATCTCCGCTCCACAGTTGGCCCGTTCCAGGAGCGCCATAGCTGAATACGTAGAAGCGGTCGCCGGCCCAGGCGCCGGTGGCCGGTCCGTCCGGAATCGGAAGGCGGCGCGCCAACACTCTGAACTTCAAATCGAAGATGTCCAAAGATGGCTTGGGCGAATTCGTGACGCCGAGCAACCACCGCCCATCGGGCGAAGGTTGCAGGTTGTAGGCGCCCGGCGCTTTCATGGTGGGAAGACGGCTCAACGTACTGGCATCGAATATGTCCACGCCGTGCGCGCCCTGCGTGAAGAGAAAGCGGCCGTCCGGCGAAGGCGAACCGAACAGCGCCGGCGCGGCGAGAAAACACATCTTCCGCGTTTCCAGGTCCAGTGAGTACAGGCCGCAGCACGCGCCGGAATTCCTTTGGCTTTCCTGCGCGATGTAGAGTCTGCGGCCATCCGGGCTGGCGGTGACGCTTTCCACCTGTTGGTTGACGCCAATGCTGGCCAGCGGCCCAAGTGACGCGTCGAAGATCTCGATGCGTCCGGCGCGCGCGGCCGCCAGCACCACCAACGGATCTTCGGAAAAGGCTGGCGCAGCCGCCAACAATAAGGTCGGTAATGTCAAGAATGCGCGCATAGCTCCCTACCTCACCGGTTTCTCGGGGTCCGGTATTTTCGGTTTGACCGGCTCATGCGGAGCCGGCGGGTTCGAGCCGGAAGCCGGCGGCGAAACGGACTTGGGCGGGTTCTTCGATGCGGGCGCTTTGTACCCCGGCGGGTTCACCACGATGATGCCCGTGTACACCGGCACCGGAACGTCGACTTCGACCGGAACTTCCTCCGGCGGCGTGTTGACGACGACCACCGGAGGCGCTGCGGGTGGTCCGTTCATATAGGCCGCGTCGCTGGGCGGGGGACTTGGCTGGGCTTCGGCCCGCACGCGGGCTTCGGCATCGGGCGAACCCTGGAACGCCGTGTCAGTCACGACGGACACGGCGCGCGTGCTGCCGACGCGTAACGGCGGGCGGAATGCATCGAGGCGCGCCGCTGGAAATGGCGGTGATGGCAGCGCCTGCGCGAAGACAGCCGTCGCCAGCGGCTCCTGCGGACGCGTGGTGAAGCCCGCCGGATCGATTTCGAGCGACTCCGGCGCGTAGCGGGCGTAGGTCGTATTTGCGTTCAGATACAAGCGCGGCGCATCGGGCGGCTTCCAGTCTTCTCCGGGCGCCAGCGCGCCCCAGCCCACCAGCTTGGCGCTCTTCAGCCAATACACCTCGCCCGGCTTGAACACGGCGCTTTCGCCGGGCGCCCAGACCCAGCTGGTGCCCTCCTGTTGCATCCAGCGGCCGTAATGATACGGCAGCCAGCCCCAAGGATCGTCGCTGATCCAGGTGTAGCCGAGGCCGTCGTACCAAAGCCACTTGCCGTTGCGGAAAGGCGCCCAGCCGGCCGGCGCCTTAGGTTTCCAAACGGCGCCGAAATCGCCAGACTGGATCCAGACGCCGTACGCATCCAGGTCGGCCAGGCCGTAGCGCAGCAATGGCGCATGTGCCGCAGAGGTGGTCGAAAGCAGCACTTGGTCGCGCTCGTCGCACCAGCGGTCGGTCGCGAGCGGCGGGATCTCGCGACTGAGGAAGAAGCGGGCCGGATGCCCTGGGTCCAGCTTGACCATCTGGCCTGCGGCCAAGTCGAACTCCGCGGTGGGAGAGGAGAAGCGGGCCGTGCCGTCCGCCGCGGCGATCAGACTCCATGGATCGCGCGCTTCCAGGCGCAGGCGGGCGCCTTGACGGATGGTCACCTGCGCTCCCGGCGCGGCTACGACCAGGGCATCCTTGCCTTCGGCCGCGCCTGTGAAGTAGGCCACGCCGTGGTCCAGAGAGATTAACGTGATCCGTTGCCCGGTGGAAAGGCGTGTGTAATCGGAAAGCTCGGCGAGGGAATCGGGCCCCAGCCGCAAGAAGCTGCCGTCGTCCAGTTCCACTTCGACGCGCGAGGAACCTTCCGTGCGCAGCCAGGACAACTCGCGCAGGGGCAGATTGCGCCGCGCGGGCTGCCAGTCGTCGGCTGCCTGGAGTTGCACTTGGACGGTACCGTCGAAGTCGCCCACGCGGGCGTAGCGCGCCTGCCCGGCAGACAGAGTCATCGGGAGCAGCCACAGGGCCAGGCGTTTCATGAGTCCTCCGCGTTATCCACAGATTTGACGCGGCGTGGACCGCAAGCGTTTAGGGGTGCCAAAAAAAAGATTCAAAAACCGGCGCAGGCGGCCGATGAGGTAAACATGATGAACGCCATAAGCGCCAGTAACACTTACGTGCAACAAGCAAACCAGCCGGCCTCGGCCAGCTCGACCAAGCATTCGGATGCCAGCAAGACGTCTCCGCCTGAGGACACTGTCCACCTGAGCAGTGCGGCCAATGCCGCCATGGGCGACGTGGACCACGACGGCGACAGCCATTGATCGGGGATTAGTTAGGTTAGCCGCCCGTGGTAGAAGTCCGGGCAGGCTGAATGCCTACCCACCATAGAAGTGGCGGGATCCCGCGTCACCGGTGCAATCGAACTGCCGGGATAAGCTGAGGTGTTTTGGCCGCGCGAAGGTCATATGCGGATCCGACCCTCGCCCGCAGGTAGCGCTCGTCTCTGCGGATGCGCCGCTCGATGAGCAGCCACCACAGCCTGGTGAAGAACAGGCCGGCGTGCCGCGGGTGGCGGACGCGACGGTAAGGGCCGCCAGTCATCGGAACGCCATGTTCCAGAGCAGGCACAACGTGGCGGAACAGAAAACCATCCACACGGAATAACCAAGCGACCGTCGGCAGATACAGGATCAAGCCCAGGGTTTTAATTGCGGTGCTGTCTAGCGCCGGCAACAGACGCCAGCGCATAGTCGAGGAACACGAGGGTTTCTGCCAGGCCCGGAATCATGGCCCGCGATGCGATCCGCGAAAACCGACTGTTGGGCAAAGAGGGTCAAGGTCAGCACCAGATACCCGCCCGAGAACAGATCCAGCCGGCTCCACGGATCAGGCGAGGCCCACTGGCGGAGACAGAGCAGCACGACCGCTGGATAGAAGACCAGAACGCTCGCGAAGCTCAGCCACGTCTTCCGGGCCGAGGGGGCCGCAGGCAGCTTCGGCGCAACCACATTCCCGCGCAGCACGTAGACAATCCTAACAGCGTTAGAATCAAGAAAGCGTAACGATGCGATTACGGGGATGGGTGACCGCTTCCGTGCTGTTATGGCAGGCTGCGGCACATGCCGCTGCGCCGCCAGCGGACTTGTTTATAGAAGTGTCGGTCGTCGACGGATCGAACCAGCCTGTTCCGGGTGTGCAGGTCGAGTTGAAGACCGGGCAGGCCACGGTTTCGCGGGTCGTCACCGATCAGAAGGGGCTTGCTCGATTCACTGACCTGAAACCGGCCCGCTATGAGATCGCCGCCGCCAAGGATGGTTTCGAGTCCGCGCAGAAGAGCGATCTGGACCTTTCGCAATCGCTTTCCGCATCAATCGAGCTGACGCTGGTTCCCGCGCTCGCCCGGCGGGACAGCGTGGAGGTGAAAGGCACGGCCGCGCCCGTGGACGAAGGCGGTTCGGCGCCGAGCGACCTGCACGTCCATACGGTCAAAGAACTCCCCGGCCGGCCCGCAACCGCGACCGATGCTTTGCCCTTGCTGCCGGGAGTGGTCCGCGATCCGAACGGCGGGCTGCTCCTTTCCGCGGCGGGCGAGCACCGCAGCGCGCTGATCGTGAACTCCGCCGACGTCACCGATCCCGCTACGGGACAGTTCGGATTGACGGTGCCGATCGACAGCGTGGAAACGCTCAACTTCTATCAAACGCCCTTCCTGGCGGAGTACGGACGATTCAGTGAGGGACTGGTCTCCGTGGAGACCCGGCGCGGCGGCGATGAATGGAAATGGGAATTGAACGATCCGTTCCCGGACTTCCGCATTCGCAGCTATCATATGCAAGGCCTGAAAGACGCAACTCCGCGCGTAAACGCCGAAGGACCGCTGATTGCCGGCAAGCTCTACTTCTCCGAAGGCCTGGAATACGAAATACGCAAGACGGAGGTCTTCGAATTGCCATTTCCATACAACAATAAGAAGCAGGAAGGGTTCAATTCTTTCGCGCAGTTCGACTGGATCGCGTCCAGCAAACACCTGGTAACCGCCACGATTCACGTAGCTCCCCAGCGGCTGGCCTTCGTCAACCTGAACTTCTTCAATCCGCAGCCGACCACACCGGACGCCAGCACCCACAACTACACCGCCACGCTGGCGGACCGGCTCAGTATCGGCTCCGGCCTGCTCGAGAGCACATTCTCCGCCACCCGGTTCGACGCGCGCGTGTGGGGCCAGGGGTCGCAGGATCTGATGATGACTCCGGCGGGCAACTCCGGAAGCTACTTTGCGCAGCAAGGGCGCAACGCTTCCCGTCTCAGTTTGGCGCCGGTCTTCAGCTTTGGCTCCTTCAACTGGCTTGGCACGCATAACTTCAAAGTCGGCTCTTACATGGCCGAGAGTACCGATAACGGCCAGGTTACCGAACATCCGATCGACATTCTGAACTCCGCGAGCCAGTTGATCGAGAGCATCGGCTTTACCGGCGGGCAGCCATTTCGCCGCTGGGATACGGAATATGCCTTCTTCGGGCAGGATCACTGGATTGTGACGCCACGGCTGTCTGTCGACTTAGGGGTGCGCACGGAGTCGCAGCAAGTGTCGGAGAGCTTTCGCGTGGCGCCGCGCGTGGGAGTTGCCTGGAACATCTTGCCCAGCGCCGGCACGGTAATTCGCGCCGGGTTCGGATTGTTCTACGATCGGGTTCCGTTGAACGTGTACGCATTCAATCAATATCCGAGCCAGGTAATCACTATGTTCGACCCCAGCGGCCAGGTCTCGGCCGGACCGTTTCTTTACCAAAACGGTTTGGGAACGGTGGGTGTGCGGTATCCGTTCGTCTTTCAGGAATCGGCGGCAGGCAACTTTTCCCCTCGCAGCGCCAGCGGCAGCCTGCAAATCGAGCAACCGCTCACACAGCACGTGAAGCTCCGATTAGGCTACATGCAGAACGCTTCGTCGGGACTCGTGATCATGAACACCGTGGCGCCAAATCCGGCAACTAATACCGGCGCTTACCTGCTTTCGGGCACCGGACAGTCGCGTTACCGTCAGTTCGAAGTCACTACGCGAGTGCGGCTGAACGACAAGCGCGAGTTGTTCTTCTCATACGTGCGGAGCCGGGCGCGCGGGGATTTGAACGATTTCAGCAGCTATCTGGGCAGCTTTCCCGTCCCCATCGTCCGCGCCAATCAATTCGGCAATCTGCCGGCGGACCTGCCGAATCGCTTCCTGGCCTGGGGGCTGATCCAGCTTCCGCTGGGATTCCGCGTCGCGCCCGTCTTCGAATATCGCAGCGGGTTCCCCTACGCCGTCACCGACGCGTACCAGAACTACGTGGGAGTGCCTTATGCCAGCAGGTTCCCAAGCTTCGTTTCGCTCGACTCGCGATTCTCCAAGGACTTCAAGCTGAATCCGAAATACACGATTCGCCCGTCCATCAGCGGTTTTAACCTGACCAATCATTTCAACCCGGCGGCCTTCCATGGGAACATCGCCGACCCGGCGTATGGATTGTTCTTCGGCGACCGACACCGGCGATTCACCGCCGATTTGGATGTTGTTTTCTAAACCCACTGGCGGTGTCCCGTGTGATAGATTCTTGGTTCCCAATGTGAGCGCCACGGGCGATATTCGAAGACGCAGCTTTCTCATACGATCCTGCCAGGGTACTGCAGCGTTGCTCCTGCGCGGACGCCCTCTCGATGCGCAGATCTCACCCGCGGGCGGCGAGTTTCACCTGCATCCGCACTATCGCGTGGAGACACCGCTGGATGCCTTGCGGCTTAAGGTCAAGGCGGGTCTCGACGATTTCCCGGCGGAAAAGGATCACGACTGGATCGCCGCCATTCTGGCGCAATGGAGCTCCGGGCTGCTGGAGTCTCCGCGGCAGATTCAGTCCCTCGAGAAAGTCCTGGCAGCCGATTTTCAGGGATCGTCGTTGCGGCCAGTGGAATCGCGGGTAGTGCGTCCGGGGCCGGCGCTCGAGATCCGTCGCGTTACCTTCGCGCCCCAGGCCTCTCTTGGGCCGGCGGCTTTTCTTCAGGAGTTGCGGTCCACGTTGGGTAGTTACGCGAAGATTTTGACTGCCGAGTTCCAAGTGACTCAGATTGACGCGGCTCCGGGACGCTCCAAAACTCGCGTGCGATATGAGTTAGTAGGCGGCGGCCCGGACTTTCACCGCGAGCAACGTGTGGGCGAGTGGGAACTCGAATGGAAAGCCGGGGCACTGCGGCGCTGGCGGGCGTCGGATGAGACACGCTGCCGGTCGGCCGCGCCCTGGTTTGCCGACTTGACCGCGCAGGCTTTCGGTGGCAATCGCTCTTACTCGCAGCAATTGCTGCGCGGCGTCGATTACTGGCGAACGGTCCTCGATGGCGCCTGCGGCATCGACATTTACGGCCACAACGGAGTGTCCGCCGGCGACATCGATGGCGACGGGTTCGACGATATCTACGTCTGCCAACCGGCCGGGCTTCCCAACCGGCTTTATCGGAACCGGGGGGACGGAACGTTCGAGGACATCACCGAAGCGTCGGGCGTCGGGATACTGGAAAACACGGCGTGCGCGATTTTTGCGGACTTCGACAACGACGGACGCCAGGACCTGGTGGTGGTACGCGCCAACGGTCCGCTGCTCTTCTTGAACCAGGGCGACGGCAAGTTTCGCCACCAGCCCGGCGCGTTCCACTTCGCCAACGCTCCGCAGGGAACCTTCACGGGGGCGGCCGCCGCCGACTACAATCGCGACGGCTGGCTGGACATTTACTTCTGTCTCTACTCTTATTACCAGGGCACGGATCAGTACCGGTATCCGGTTCCTTACTACGCGGCGGAGAATGGGCCTCCCAATTTCATGATGCGTAACAACGGGGATGGAACGTTTCGCGATGTCACCGCGGAAACGGGACTCGGCCGGAACAATACACGCTATAGCTTCTGTTGCGGCTGGAACGATTACAACCGGGATGGATGGCCTGACTTATATGTGGTGAACGACTTCGGCCGGAAGAACTTATACCGGAACAACGGCGACGGTACGTTCACCGACGTCGCGGCGCAGGCAGGGGTCGAAGACGTCGGCGCAGGCATGAGCGTGTCGTGGTTGGACTACAACAATGACGGCGCCGGCGACCTATATGTGGCTAACATGTGGACCGCGGCGGGCGGACGCATCTCGATGCAGGACGGCTTTCAAAAGGACGCGCCGGAGGCGGTCCGCGCATCCTATCGCAAACACGCCATGGGCAACTCGCTCTACCGGAACGGCGGCGGAGCGTTCCAGGATGCCACCGCGGCCGCTCAGGTAGGAATGGGCCGATGGTCGTGGTCGAGCGACGCCTGGGACTTCGACCATGACGGCTTCTGCGACCTATATATTGCGAATGGCATGCTATCGGGCCCGTTACGGGAAGACCTGAACAGCTTTTTCTGGCGGCAGGTAGTGGCTAAGTCGCCGGATGAAGCTAAGGCATCGCCCGATTACGAACAGGGTTGGAACGCTATTAATGAGCTGATCCGCGCCGATTACACGTGGAGCGGATTCGAGCGCAACGTCTTATACGCGAACAACCGGGATGGCACGTTTTCCGATATATCGGGCGCGGTGGGGCTGGACTTCATCGAAGACGGCAGAGCCTTCGCGCTGGCGGATTTCGATCATGACGGGCGGCAGGAAGTGTTCCTGAAGAACCGCAATGCGCCACAGTTACGGCTGCTGAAGAACGTCGTGGAGCGGTTGCCGCCATCCATCGTTTTCCGGTTGCGCGGCGTGAAGAGTAATCGCGATGCTATTGGCGCTACAGTCACGGTGGAAACCGAATTGGGGCGGCAGAGCAAGACGCTGCAGGCGGGGTCGGGGTTCCTTTCCCAGCACAGCAAGGAGGTATTCTTCGGCCTGGGTTTTCCCAAGAGCCCCGCCAAGGGGCCCGTGAGGGCGACCATCCGCTGGCCGAGCGGCCTGGTGCAGAAGATCCGGGGCGTGCCGCTCAACCATAGAGTATGGGTTGAGGAGGGCGCCGAGCCGTCCCGCATGGAGCCGTTCCGAGCCGCCACGCCGGTACGGGCCGCGGCCGGTCCGCAAACAGGCGAACCGCTGCCGGCGACGGTGGAGACCTGGCTGCTCTCGCCTGTAGCCGCGCCTGCGTTTCCGCCTTCCGCGATTCGCGGCAAGCCGGTGCTTCTGCATTTCCGCGCGGCGGGGTCCGCGGACGCACTGCGCGCCAACTGGCCGGTCCCGGGTGTGCAACTGCTTAGTGTGCGCGTCGATGAATTTGAGGACTTAGCGTCAACTTATAACATTCTTTATCGTTACCTGTTCGACCGGCACCGCGACTTAGGGCTTCCCACAGCGTTCCTCATCGACGGGAACGGGGATATCGTCAAAGTTTACCAGGGGCCGGTCGCCCCGGCGCATGTGGACGAAGACTCCCGGCGTATTCCTCGCAGCAATGCAGAGCGTCTGGCAAAGGCGCTGCCGTTTCGCGGCGTTAGCGAGACGTATGAGTTCGGGCGAAACTCGCTCTCCTTAGGTTCGGCGTTCTTTCAGCGCGGCTATTTCGATCAAGCGGAAACGGCATTCCGGCTGGCTCTGCGCGACGATCCAGCGAGCGCCGAGGCCCACTACGGGTTGGGGAGCGTTTATCTGAAACAGGAGAAGACGCGCGAGGCGCGAGATAGCTTCGAACGCGCGGTGAAGCTCAGTGCGAGCTATCCCGATACGCTGCCAAACGCCTGGAACAATCTCGGCCTGCTGGCCACGCGCGAGGGACACATGGACGAGGCCGCCGGCCACTTTCAGGAAGCGCTGCGGGTAAGTCCCGATTACTGGATTGCGCTGGAAAATCTGGGGAACGCCTACCGCTTGCAAAAGCGCTGGGACGAAGCTGGGAAAACGCTGGAGCGAGCGCTGGCTGCCAGACCGCAAGACCCCGAGGCGAACTACAACCTGGCGATGGTGTTTGCGCAGACGGACGATGCGGAGCGCGCTTACGAGTATCTGTGGAGGGCTTTGCAGCTTCGCCCTGCTTATGCCGAAGCCCTGAACAATCTCGGCGTGCTTTATCTGCGAACCCAGCGGCGGGACGAAGCCGTTGCGAAGTTCGAGGAGTGCATCCGGGCGGCGCCCGGCTTCGACCAATCTTACCTGAACCTGGCGCGAGTGTACAGTCTGGAGGGCGCGCCGGAGAAGGCGCGGGTTGTTCTCATCGAACTGATGAGGCAGCATCCAGGTCACGTGCAGGGGCAGAAGGCGCTGGACCAATTGCGGTGACGCACTCCGTCGAATGGGCCTGCTAAAATGGCGATCAGCATGGCCCATTCCCGCGCGAACCGTTGTGTTTTGGTGGCCGTCGCGTTGTTCGCTGGGCCCGCTCACGGACAACCCGAGCGGTCACAGGGTTCAGCTACCTTGCAGGGATCTGTCCGAGATTCGCGCCGCCGCCCGCTTGGCGCAGCCACCGTGTATCTGCAGATGAAGGCCACGGGACAAACTCTGACCGCACAAACGGACCCGGCAGGAGCTTATCGTTTTACCGAACTGCAGGCCGGCACATACCTGCTGCGCGCGGAAGGCGGCGGATCGGGCGAGGCCGCCGCCCGTCCCATTATCCTTGGGGATGGAGAGACGAGCAAGGTCGATCTTACCGTCGAGTATGCATTCTTCGACGAACCTAACTTCATCGTGGCGGGTGTGACCGACCCTGTTAGCCGCGGCGGCCATGGCTCCGACACGGTGCTGCGTTCGACCGAAGCGCTGGCGAAGGCAACCGCTTCATTGAGCAAGGAACCGGGTAGCGCTTCCGCGTCCGGCTCATCCGCCGAGCTGCATCACACGCTAGGTTACGCCGCGGAGAGGCGCGGAGACGCGCTGGAAGCCGTGCGCGAGTATCAGCGGGCGGCTGAATTGGAAGCGAGCGAGCCAAACCTGTTTGACTGGGGGACTGAGTTACTGATTCATCGCGCGACCGAGCCGGCTACGGAAGTTTTCCTGGCTCTGAGCGAGAATCTG
>PKYZ01000141.1:267-7475 GCA_003132865.1 Bryobacterales bacterium | reverse complement strand
GCGCAGTGGAACCAGCCAGGCCACGCCCCACGTTTCCGGCGTTATCGCGGGGCTCCTCTCGGTGAGAGCCGAATTTGTCGGACGGCCGCAGGAAATCAAGAAGTTGCTGATGGAAAACGCCATCGACTTGGGCCGGGATGGCGCGGCTCAGGGGCGCGGCTTGGTGGACATGCTGCGTACAATTCAAGCCATTTGAGAGGTGCTATGAGCGGCTTTTCTTTTCCTTTTCCGTTTTTTCCGGTCCAATTCACGAAAGACGGCGTCCTGTTTCAGCAGTCGGATTCCGACGCGCTCATGCACGGCATCCAGGCCGGTGTGACCGATCTGTTTGTGATGTCGCACGGCTGGAACAACAACATGGACGACGCGAAGAGCCTCTATAGCGGGCTGTCCACGCAATTGGCCGCGCAGATTGCGGCCGCCGCCCCGCTCAAGGGCCGGACTTTTGCCATCTGCGGCGTGCTGTGGCCCTCCAAGGAGTTTGATGAGGCCGACTTGATCCCGGGCGGCGCCGCATCGTTAAATGATGCCGTGACTGAAGATCAGTTGCGCGCGCGGGTCGGCAGTCTGGCGGACCTGATCCAGGCCAAGGGCTGGCCGATGGAAGCGCCCGACAACGCGGCCCAGAGCAAGCTCGATCGCGTGATGCAATCGGTTGACGACTGGGCGGACGATCCGGGTGTCCGCAGCGACGTAGTGACCAGCATCCGCGAACTCCTGCCGCGGGATAGCGCCGATGCCGAGGACGCCTCCGACCGGTTCTTCGCCATGACGCCGGAACTGCTGCTGGCGAATCTCTCGCGCACCCTGAATCCACCGCCGAACCTGCCCCAGGGAGCTAACGCCTCCTCCGTCGATCCGTTTGCCAGCGGTTCGGCGAGCGGACTGGGCGGCGCCGCCAGCTTTCGCGACGTGCTGGGTGGCGTGCAAGCGTCCCTGCTTCACTTCCTGAATTTCACGACGTACTACCTGATGAAGGCGCGCGCCGGCGACGTGGGAGTGAAGGGTGTCGCGCCGCTGATCCAGGCTGTTCGCGGCGCACGACCCGGCCTGAGGTTGCACCTGGTCGGCCACAGCTTCGGCTGCCGTTTGGTCACCTCGGCCGTTAACGCGCTGCCGGGCGGCGACCCGCTGCGTCCCAACACCATGACCCTGTTGCAGGGCGCTTTCTCTCACAACGGCTTTGCGACCCAGTTCGATGGCGTGAATGACGGCGCCTTCCGGCAGGTGGTGGCGAACAAAAAGGTGCGCGGGCCGATCCTGATCACCCACACCCGCAACGACAAGGCCGTGGGAGTCGCCTATCCCATCGCCTCGCGCATTGCCGGACAAACCGCGGCCGCGTTGGGCGATGAAAATGATATCTACGGAGGGATGGGAAGCAACGGCGCGCAGAACCAGAACACCACACCGGAGCGCGTAGTGGGAACCTTGCTGGATGTGGGCGGCGGCTACCCGTTCGCGGCCGGTGCGACCTCCAGCACGCCTTACAACCTGCTCGCCGACGCGTTCATTTCAGGCCACTCCGACATTGTGAAGCCCCAGGTGGCGTATGCCGTGTCGGTGGCGTTGGCCACCCCGGACGCGGCCTGAGGCTGCGCTTTTTTCTCCGAGATGAAACGTCAGGCGCGTCAGTTTCACTAGTGTATGAATGTAACCATGATGTAGAATCGTTGAGAAGGGGGGCCATCTGGATGCGCGAACCCGGGTTCGACCGGCCCAAAACAAGCTGAACTCTACAATAGGAGCGTCAATGAGCATCGGCCTAAACAATCTGAAACACATCGTCGTCCTAATGATGGAGAATCGTTCATTCGACCACATGTTGGGCGGACTGAAGGCAAAGTACCCCCAGATAGACGGATTGAATGGCGACGAATGGAACCCGGACACGACCGGCGCCGTGGTTAGGGTGCGGCCGCTTGCGGCATACCAGAGCCAACTCGACCACGACCCGGATCACCACTTTCCCGGGGTTGATCTCCAGATTTTCGGTGGCGCCCAAGACCCTGGCCGCGTGGCCAATATGCAAGGATTCATCAAGAGCTACGCGACGCAGCAGCCCGACGTGGGAGCTTCGCGTGCCATCATGTATTATTTTTCGCCCGACAGACTACCGGTGCTGAACACGCTGGCAACGGAGTACGCCGTTTTCAACGGGTGGTTTTCGTCGATCCCGGGCCCCACAATCTGCAATCGGGCGTTCGCGCACTATGGCACATCGTTCGGACAGGTGGACATGAACGTTTTCTATATCACCGATCCGGTCCTGAGCATCTATCAGCGCATGGTCAAGGCCGGGCACAAGGCCAAGATCTATTATTACGACCAGGGAAGCCCCACTATGGAAATCGTGAACCTCTTGACCAATCAACCTGAACTTTTCGGGACCTACGACCAATTCGTGGCGGACTGCAACGCCGAGCAACTGCCCGAGTACAGTTTCATAGAGCCAAATTACTACGATCACACCGGCGACGGGGGAGGCGAACTCCTGGCTTCGGATCAGCACCCCGACCACAACGTGCAAGAAGGCGAAAGGTTCATCGCTATGGTCTACGACGCGATCCGCGGGAACGCATCGCTTTGGGGAAGTACCGCGCTGTTGATCGTCTATGACGAACACGGCGGACTCTACGACCACGTGGTTCCGCCACCTTGCACTCCGGATGGGATACCCGGCCATCCCTATGTCGCCCAACCGGCCGCAACCGAAACAGGTGTACCGTTCGCCTTCGATCGCCTCGGCATTCGAGTGCCCGCGATTCTAGTATCGCCTTACATTGCCAGGGGAACCGTAGTACCGGGCCCCGCGGACGCCAGCCCTCGGATCTTCGAGCACGCCTCAATCCCCGCCACCGTGACGAGCCTTTTCCTGCCGAACGATGACAATCTGCGTTCTAACCGGGAGAAGCAGGCTGCCACCTTCCAGGACCTCCTGACTGATCGGCTGCGGTCGGACGAGGATTGCGTATATTTCAATTTGTGAAAAGGAATCCTATGCCAGAAAGACAGTATGCGATGGTTGTCGCGGTTCCCAAGACACAGAAAGGCGCCTTCAATCCTGACCGCCGGATTTCCAGCCTGATCCAAGCTCAACTTAGGCATATCCGCGAAGCGGAAAAACAATCACTCCCGGCGGATCAGCAAACCAACATCGATATAAGCAAACTCGAAACCGAACGCCAGGCCAGCGACTACCTTCAGAAGGTCATGGCGCGATTGCATCCGCAGGGGGCAAGGAAGCCAGCGGACGCCGCCGGGGAACCAGACGGCGCCAAAGAGGAATAGAGCGCGATGAGTCATCCTGTGCGATTTCTTGCGATTGCCCTGTGGGTGCCGGCGGCGTGGGCGCAACAACCACCGCCGCCTGCCGCCCAAGCCGATGCTCCGGGCGAAATCGATAAGCTAAAGCAGAGTTGTACAGCCCTGGGTAAGATTGGAGGCTGCGCCGAAGAACTGTTCACGGGCGTGCCTATACATATCGCTGTAGGAAGCATCGCTCCGCAGGACGGATTCGGTGCCGGCCTAGCTTATGTCGGACATAAGACGACCACGAATTGGCGAATAACGTGGGACGCCGATGCAATTGCCTCTAACAACGCCTCGTGGCGCGCTGGATTCTACATGACCCTCGTGAATAACAAGGAGAAGCCAATCGGTATCAGCTTCGGAACTCCGAAGGTTAAGCCAAACCTTACCGAACTGCCGGAACATCCGGTCATTGATCTTTATGCACAAACTATGTCTCTTAACAAGCTGACGTACTTTGGCCTCGGCACGGACACGAGCGAAAGCGGGCGATCCTTTTACGGCATGCGGGAGACGATCGTCGGCACAAGAGTTGTCAAGCCGCTGGTTGAGAAGACGCACCTGGGGTTGTACGGCGAAGTCAACGGTCGATTCGTGGATATCCGCCCAAGTCTCGGCCAGCCAAGTCCGTCCTTGGAACAACTCTACACGGAGGCCACGGCCCCAGGCCTCACGAGCCAACCAGGCTTTGTCCAGTTTGCTGAGGGTGTCCGATTTAGGCCCGTCCTGTACAACGATTTTCTGCGGATGAATTATGATCTGGCTTACCGGCAATACTTTGCCCCGGGGGATTCGGCGTTTTCTTTTCAGCGGCTGACGGTCGACCTATCCCATCAATTCGCAATCTATCGTAAAACGACTCGCTCGCTGCTGCCCAGGGACGTGAACGGACCAGACGAGTGCTCATTGGACCTCGATCACTCGGGATGTTCGGTCGACAAACAAGCCACGTATAAAGCATGTATGGAGGAAAAACCTCCAAACCCTGGCGGCTGCAAAGCGATCACAAGTGATCTCCAGGGGAGCGTCCTTATACGCGCATTTATGGCTCTTTCCATGACGCCGGGCGGTGATACGGTGCCGTTCTACTTCATGCCTACGATCGGCGGATCTGATATTAACGGAAATCCTGCTCTACCCAGTTACCAGGATTACCGGTTCCGCGGGCCGGACGTAGTTCTGTTCCAGCAGAGGTTTGAACACTCCATTTTGGGTCCGGTGGGATTTGCTTTTGAGGTTGATGAAGGGACCGTAGCGCTTACCAGGGGCGCTCTGTCGTCCAGCGATTGGCTGCACAGCTTTGCCACTGGGCTGACGTTGCGGGCCGGCGGCCTGCCGCAAGTATACCTGCTGTTCTCGTGGGGTGGCAAGGAGGGAACGCATACTATGGCCAACGTGAACACCTCACTCCTCGGCGGTTCGTTGCGGCCGTCGTTGTATTAGGTGTGCGTTCGGTCCTTCTTACGATCGCTGGGATATCCTCGAGGAAGACGTAGCCATCGCAATTGACCGCCGCAGTCTGCCACCGAATTGCTCCCATTGCTGGCCACTCCCCAATTGCTGGCGGGACCGAGGATCGTTGCGGCCACCTGCGCGCGGCCGGTAGGCTTGCCGATGGGCTTCAGATGTCTACACGGCGCTGTTCGCAGCCGTCGCACTGGCGGCGTGTTATCTGCCCGCGCGCCGCGGCACGATAGACCCGAGGGTGGCGTTAAGATACGAGTAGCGCATGCGCGTACTCTGGCAGGACCTGCGATTCGCCGCACGGCTGCTGCGGAAGAATCCCGGCTTCACGGTGTTGGCCGTGCTCTCGCTGGCGCTCGGCATCGGCGTCAACACCGCGATCTTCAGCCTGGTGCGGGCGGTGCTGCTGCCGCCCCTGCCGGTTCCGGATGCCGGCAGGCTGGTTTCCATCTATCACCGCTATACTCGCGGCCACGAGTCTCTCAGCAGCACGTCGTATCCGGATTACGAATACTACCGCGATCGCAATCAAGTCTTGTCGGGACTGCTGGCCTACTGCCAGGTCCCCATGAGCGTACGCATTGGCGAGCAGGCGGAACAGATTTCCGGCGAGTTGGCTACCCCGAATTACTTTTCCGTGCTTGGGCTGCGCGCTGCCGTGGGGCGCACCTTCCTCGCCGAAGATCGCGATGTGGCCGTGATCGGCGACCGCTTGTGGCGGAGCCGCTTCGGCGGCGACCGCAACGTGGCCGGTCGAACCATCCACATCGTCCGGCACACTTTCACGATCGTGGGGGTCGCGCCACCCGGCTATCGCGGCCTGGTGCTGGATTGGGGCGATCCGCCGGAACTGTGGGTGCCCATGGCGGCATTCCAGGAGGCGGTCCCCGACTTCCCCGAACAGATGCTGCAATTCCGTGGCGCCGATTGGCTGCTGGTCACGGGCCGTCTGAAGCCATCCGTATCGATGGCTCAGGCGCAAGCCGCCATCCGCGGAATGGCCGGACAACTCGCGCAAGCGTATCCGGAGATCCATCACGATTGGACCGCCGAACTGCTGCCGTTGAGCCGCGCCAGATTCTGGCCGTCGTACCGGAAGGCGATCGTGACCTTTCTGGGGCTGTTGGTAGCCGTGACCGGCGTGGTCCTGCTGATCGCCTGCTTCAACGTGGCCAACCTGCTGCTGACGCGTGGGCTGAAGCGCCAGCGCGAGATTGCGGTGCGGCTGGCGTTGGGCGCGGGCCGCGGCCGGCTGGTGCGTCAATTGACCACCGAGAGCGTGCTGCTTTCGCTGTTAGGAGGTGCGGCGGGCATCGCCGTGGCATCCTGGACCTCCGCGCTGATCGGTTTGTATCCGCGGCCCTTCAAGATACCGCTGGCGCTGGACACGCACGTAGATGCGCCCGTGCTGGGCTTCGCCCTGTTGCTGTCGCTGGCGACGGGCGTGCTCTTCGGGCTCATTCCGGCGCGGCGCGCCTCGCGCCCGGACTTGGCGCTGAGCTTGAAATCGGAGACGCCCCGCGCCGGTCTTCGTGGCATCGCGTTGCGCAACGCGCTGGTCGTCGCGCAGGTGGCCCTCTCGCTGGTGCTGCTGATCGGCGCCGGACTCTTTGTGCGCACTCTCCGGAACGCACAAGCCTCCGATCCGGCGTTTCGGACGGGCAACGCCGTGCTCGTCAACTTAGAGCTGGGGGTGGCAGGATATTCCGAGGCGCGCGGCAAGCAGTTCTACGCGCAGGCCCTGGAACGTGCCCGTTTGCTGCCGGGAGTGGAATCGCCGGCTCTGGTGTGGATGCCGCCGCTGGGCGATACGCGCGGCGGGACTGACGTGCTGCCGCCCGGCGCATCCCGGCCGCTGCAGGTGAACTGGAATATCGCGTCGCCGGGTTACTTCCGGACGCTCGGCCTGCCGCTCTTGCGAGGGCGGGATTTCAATGATCGCGATACCGAAAGCGCCCCGCCGGTGGCCATCGTCAACGAGATCATGGCGCGGCGCTTCTGGCCCGGCGAGGATCCCATCGGTAAGCTGTTGCATAACGCCGACCCGCGGACACCGCCGCTGGAGGTGGTCGGCGTGGTGCGGGACGGTCGAATGCTGAGCTTCCGTGAAAACTTGCGTCCCTGCTTCTACCGGCCTATCGCGCAGAGCTACGTGCCCGAGATGACCCTAGTCGCGCGGACGCCCGGCGGTCCGGCCTTAGCTTTGGCGGAGATCCGGCGCGAGTTGCGGGCGCTGGACAATGATATGCCGGTCTCGGGAGCCGAAACCATGCGCGCGCACCTGGACCGCGCCCTTTCGCAGGAACGCTTGACTGCATCGCTACTTTCGGGGCTGGGATTGCTCGCGCTGGCGCTGGCCGTCGTCGGCATCTACGGCGTCATGAGCTTTTCGGTCGCGCAACGCACCCGTGAAATCGGGATCCGCATGGCGC
>PKYZ01000141.1:0-240 GCA_003132865.1 Bryobacterales bacterium | reverse complement strand
GCCGCCGTGCCCGCGGTGCTCGCGGCCGTCGCTTTGGCGGCCTGTTACCTTCCAGCGCGCCGTGCAGCGCGCGTCGATCCCACGGTGGCGTTGCGCTACGACTGAGGGCGCGATCCTCGCTGGGGGATACCTCCATGCCTGGCGGGGAGGGGTATCTTTTTCAACGGCACTGTGGAAAAAGCTGTGGAAACGACCGCCGAATTCGAGACAACTTCAACGTTCGTAAAGACTTCGTAACAA
>PKYZ01000835.1:18787-19615 GCA_003132865.1 Bryobacterales bacterium | reverse complement strand
CGGCGTCCACGCCGGCCTGTTCATGCGGCAGCAGTGATGGCATCCACCTGGATCGTTGCCGCCTTCGCATCCAACGTGCCGGACACCCTCATCTTCCGTCCGGCAAAAGCATCCGCCGCTTTGGTATTGCTGAGCACATAAACGCCGCCGCCCTCGACGAGCGCCCACTGCGATCCTGCTTTGACGCATTCGCGCACGCACTTCGCGTCCGGCTTCATGGTATTTGGATTCTCCTATTCTCTCGATTGATTTTGAGCCAGAGATCGTTGTATCTGGCTTCGCTCAAAGCTTCCTTCAAACGAAAGTTGAATTGCTTCCGGTCGCCGTAGTCGAACCGGGCCTTTTCGAATGTGACAATGGTCAGCTCGAATGGGCCGGAACTGCTAATGTTTTCGATGTCGGAAATGCGCCAGGTGCGCGAATCGTCCGGCCGGCCGCTGGCGAAGACGATGCGGTCGCGGGCGAATTTGAGCACGCCGTCCGCACTCGTGCGCCGGATGCGGTGCTTCACGCCGATGCGCCAGTCCGGTTGCACGGCGCGGTCGGCCAGTTCGGCGACGAAGCGCTGATCCAGGCGGTCCTTCCACAACTCGTAGACCGTGACGGGAATGTCGCCGCGAAACTCGTAAGTGCGGCCGGCGGTGACGCGGATCGAGTGCTCCCCGAGTTTCAGCTCGTCGATATCCGGATAGCTCCATCGCCACGAATCCTTCTTCACGCCCTGGAACGAGATCGCGTGCTCGTCAACCGTCATAGTTCCGGGACGCTTCTTATAGCGCGCCTCGAAGCGAATCTCAGCGGGCAGCGCCGCGGCCGCCGACAACACGG
>PKYZ01000835.1:0-18756 GCA_003132865.1 Bryobacterales bacterium | reverse complement strand
CCGACCACATGATCGGCGCCAGACCCGCGAACATGGTGGCCACGGTCATGAACTTGGGCCGAATGCGCTTGACCGCGCCGTGCCGGATGGCTTCCTGCAAATCGCGCAGGCTGTGCATGCGCCCCTGCGCGCGCCACTCTTCGAACGCCAGGTCCAGATACAGCAGCATGAACACGCCGGTCTCCGCGTCCACGCCCATCAGCGCGATCAGCCCCACCCACACGCCGATGCTCATGTTGTAGCCCAGCACGTACAGCAGCCAAATCGCGCCCACCGCCGAAAACGGCACCGCCAAGAGGATCAGCATCGTTTTCGCCACGGACTTCGTGTTGAGAAACAGCAGCAGGAAAACCAGGAACAACGTCAGCGGCACAACCAGCTTCAGCCGCTCGCGGACGCGTTCCATGGCCTCGTACTGCCCGCTCCAGGTCAACGAATACCCCGGCGGCAGTTGCACTTTCTCGCGCACCACGCGCTTGGCTTCATCCACGTAGCTGCCCACATCGCGGCCGGTCACGTCCACGAACACATAGCCGTTGAGCAGGCCGTTTTCGTTGCGCAGCATGGCCGGACCGCTCACCAGTTTGAGATCCGCGATCTGCGCCAGCGGAATCTGTTGCTGGCCGCCCATAGCCGGCACCAGCACGCGCCCCAGCCGGTCCATATCGCTGCGGAAGTCGCGCATGTAACGGACGTTCACCGGGTAGCGCTCGCGGCCCTCCACTGTGGTGGTCACGTTGTCGCCGCCGATGGCGTTCATCACCACCATCTGCGCGTCATCCACCGACAGGCCGTACGCGCGAGCTGGTCGCGCTTCAGGTCGAAATCCAGGAAGTAGCCGCCGGCGGTGCGCTCGGCAAATACGTTGCGCGTCCCGCGCACTGGCGAAAGCGCGCTCTCGATCTTCCTGCCAAGCTGCTCGATGCGGGTCAAGTCGGCGCCGTAGATCTTGATGCCCACCGGCGTGCGTATGCCCGTGGTGAGCATGTCGATGCGGTTCTTGATGGGCATGGTCCACGCGTTGGAAACGCCGGGGATGCGCACCGCCTCGTTCATCTCGTTGACCAGTTGGTCGGTCGTAACATCCTTGCGCCATTGTGATTTGGGCTTCAGCAGGACGATGGTCTCCATCATGGAGAGTGGCGCCGGATCGGTGGGGGTTTCCGCACGGCCGGCTTTGCCCATCACGCGCAGCACCTCGGGAAACCGCATCAGGATGCGATCCTGCGTCTGCATCAGCCTCTGCGCTTCGGCGATGGAAATGCCGGGCAGCGTGGTGGGCATGAAGAGCAACGCGCCTTCATCGAGCGGCGGCATGAACTCCGATCCCAGCCGGTTGAAAACCGGCACGGTCACCGCCAGCATCGCCACAGCGCCTGCCAGCACCAACCACTTCCAGCGAAGCGCCCAGGCGCACACAGGCTCATACAGGCGAATCAGAATCCGGCTGATGGGATGGTTCTCCTCCGAATGGATNNCCAGCCACTTCCAGCGGAGCGCCCACGTCACCACCGGTTCGTACAATCGCATCAGCACGCGGCTGATGGGATGTTTGTCCTCCGAGTGAATGGTTCCCACCAGCACGGCATTGGTGGCGCGCGCCAGCCAGCGCGGCCGGAACTGGAAGTTCTCCATGTGGGTGAACATCAGCCGCATGGCCGGATCGAGCNNCCAGCGTCAGCACCGGCAGGAACGAAACCGCAATCACCAGCAGCGCGAAGAAACTGGGGCCGCCGACTTCCTTCACCGCGTTCACGACTACCGTGTGGTAATCCTCTTTGCGGCCCGTGCGCTGCCATTCTTCGAGCTTCTTGTGCGTCTGCTCCACCACCACGATGGCCGCGTCCACCATGGCGCCGATGGCGATCGCGATGCCGCCGAGAGACATGATGTTGGCGGTCATACCCATCATGCGCATCGGAATGAACGAAATCATCACCGCGACCGGAATGGTGATAATCGGAATCGCGGCGCTGGGCACGTGCCAGAGGAAGATCAGAATAATCAGCGCAACCACCGCCAGTTCCTCGATCAGCGTGCGCTTCAGGTTATCGATGGATGCCAGGATCAGCTCCGAGCGGTCGTAAGCGGTTACGAGTTTTACACCCGGCGCCAATCCCGGCTCGATCTCCTTGATCTTGGCTTTCACGCGATCGATCACGCGCAGAGCGTTCTCGCCCTGCCGCATCACGATGATGCCGGAGACCACTTCGCCCCAGCCGTCCAAATCCGAAACGCCGCGCCGCAGGTCGGGGCCCAGCGTCACGTTGCCAATATCGCGCACCGTCACCGGCACGCCCGATGGACTGTTGGCGAGCACCACGTTCTCCAGGTCCGCGGTGGATTTCGCGTAGCCGCGGCCGCGCACCATGTACTCGCGCCCGGTGAATTCCACCAGCCGTCCGCCCACGTCGTTGTTGCCTTCGCGCACCGCCGAGACCACCTTACCTATCGGGATGTTGTAAGCCTGCAAGCGGGTGGGATCGACATTCACCTGATACTGCCGCACGAAGCCGCCCAGCGGCGCGACCTCCGCCACGCCCGGCACGGCTTGCAGATAATACCGTAGATACCAATCCTGCAGCGAGCGCAACTCCGCCAAGTTGCGCTTGCCGGTAGTATCCACCAGCGCATATTGGTAAACCCAGCCGACCCCCGTGGCGTCCGGTCCCATTTCGGTATTCACGCCTTGCGGCAGGCGCGGCAGGATCTTCGACAGGTATTCGAGCGTCCGCGAGCGCGCCCAATAAATGTCCGTGCCTTCGTCGAAGATGATGTAGACGTACGAATAGCCGAAGTCGGAGAAGCCGCGCACGTCCTTCACCTTGGGCGCGCCCAACATGGCGCTCACGATCGGGTAAGTGACCTGATCCTCCATGATGTCCGGGCTGCGGTCCCAGCGCGAGTAGACGATCACCTGTGTGTCGCTCAAGTCCGGGATGGCGTCCAGCGGGATGCGCTCGAGCGACCACCAGCCGCCCACCACCGCCGCGGCCACGAACAGAAATACGATGAAGCGGTTGCGCGCGGAGAACTCAATGATGTGATTGATCATGCCCCGCTCCTTGTGCGCCACCCGCCGCCTGCATCCGACTCTCCGAATCGATCAGAAAATTTCCCGAAGTCACGATGCGCTCGCCCGCCGCCAGGCCGCTCAGAATCTCGGTCCGGCCGTCCATCTGCTGGCCAATCGTCACCGGACGCGGTTCGAAGTACCCGTTGCCCCGATCGATGAACACCGCCTGCCGCTCCCCGGAATTCATCACCGCCGTCTGCGGCACCGTCATCATATGCCGGGCGCTGCCGTGCAATTCGACCTCGCCATACATATCCGGCTTGAGCGCGTAGCCGGGATTATTGAGCTGAATCCGCACCTTCAGCGTGCGCGTGGTGGGGTCCACCTGCGGCAGGATGTAACTCACGCGCCCGTGAAAGCTCTTGCCCGCCAGATAAGTCAGAGTCATGCTGGCGGATTGACCCACGCGCACGTTCGCGGCCTCGTACTCGAACACATCCGCAATCACCCAGACCGTCGCCAGGTCCGCCACCGTGTACAGCATCGTGTCCGGCGTGATGTGTTGTTGCGGAAACGCGTTGCGCTCCGTGACGAAGCCGCTGATCGGCGAGTACAGCGTCAAATCCTTCAGCGGTTCTCCGGATTTGCGAATCGTTTCGATCTGCGCGTCGCTGATATCCCACAGCTCCAGCCTGCGCCGCGCCGCCGTCAACAGGTTTTCCGTGCTCGCCGTCATTTCGTGCATGGGATTGTCGTGTATCGCTTGCTGCGCCTTCAGCGCCAGCAAATACTCCTGCTGCGTGGCCAGCGCCTCCGGGCTATAGAAGGTAAGTAGCGGCTGGCCTTTATTCACATACTTGCCAGTGAAATCCACGAAGACCCGTCCGATCCAGCCTTCGAGCTTGGGCTGCACCTTGGCGATGCGGGTCTCGTCGAGCGTCACCCTGGCCGAGGCGCGAATCGTCTGCGCCGCATCCCTGTATTCGGCGGCGCCGTACTCCACGCCGATCAATTGCTGCTTCTCCGGCGTCATCTGCACGGCGCCGGCCGGCAAGCTCCTCGCCGCCGCGGCGCCCGCTTGCTCGCCCTCATACACCGGCACCAGCTTCATGCCGCAATCGGGCGCGATGCCGGGCTTGTCGGACTTGTACCAGGGGTGCATGGCATCCACGTAATACAGAATCTTGCGCGCACTCTTGGCGGCCTGCGGCTTTCGATACCAACGGCCATATCCGTAGCCGCCCACAAAGCCGCCCGCAATCAACATCAGAATCGCAATCGTGCGTCTCATTTGCTCACCTCCCCGGTGGTATCCAGTTCCATACCGGTCATCTCCTCCAACCGATCCAGCGCCGCCACGTAGCGCATCAGCTCTTCGTGGTAGTTCAATTCGTAATCCACCACGGTCATGAAGTTTGTCAGTACAGAGAGCGCGTCCAGCGTGCCGGTCTCGTCGCTGGCCATCGACGATTCCAGCGCCAGCCTCGCCTCGGGAATCACCGACTTGGTGTACAGATCCATCAGCTTCCGCGCGCTTTGGGCCGTCACGTAATACTCCTTGATGCGCGCGTTCAGCAATTGCGCGGAAGCCTCGTAGTTGTGCCGCGCCTCGCTCAGCGCGAAGACCTGCTCGTTGACGCCAGCGCGCTGCTTGCGCCAGAAATACGCCGGCAGCTTGAAGTCCACGCGCGCCTGGAACATCGGCGGCATGCCTCCCTGGTTGAAGTAGCCGCCCGAAATGGTGTAATCGGGATCGTATTCCTTGCGCGCCAGGTTGGTGGCCAGTTCGCCGCGTTCCACCATTTTCTGCTCACGCCGCAGCATGGGCGCCTCGGTGCGGGCGTGCGCGTTCAGGTCTTCCAAAGCGGCCTTCAGCGGAGGAGCGTCCTCGTCCTTGGGCGCCTCGATCGATCCCCCCGGCGGACGATTCAGCAGGCTGAGAATCTCAGCCTGCTTGGCCGCCTTCTCTTCCTCCAGCCGTACCGCCCGCGTTTCCAGGATGGCGTACTGCGTGTCCGCGCGCAGCACGTCCTGCTGCGCCGCGCGGCCCACCGAATAGCGCGCCTCGGTCACGCGCATGAAGGTGCGCAGCAGCTCCTGGCTGCGCTTGATGGAATCGATCGAAACATAGGCGTGGTGCAGCTCGTGATACGCCATCTTGAGCCGCGCGGCCACGCTCAGCCGCACCGAAAGATACTGCTGGAATTCCGCCTCGGCTTCTTTTTCGGCGATCTCGCCGCGCAGCTTGCGCTTGCCCGGAAACGGCACTTCCTGCGAAAATCATGATGCCGGCGTTGCTGGTAGGGTTTGTGCCCAGCCCGCCACCCGGCAGCGGGTTCCCATTACTGGTGTAGCCGAGCGACACCGTCGGATCGGGCAGGCTGCTGGCTAGGCTCGGCCTTTGCCGGGCCGCTTCATAGCGCTTCTGCGCCGCCAGGATCTCGCGATTGTTCTGTAATGCCTCGCGCACCAGCGCGGGCAACGATTGAGCCATTGCCGGATAGCACAAAGCCACTGGCAAACACATCCAAATATGACGCATATCCTTTCACCTGAAACCGCAAAACAAGGGGGCAGATGAAAGGAGGGCTAGATACGGATGCTGGAGTTCAGGACTTCGAGATCGGGAGGAGAATACGGGATGACCACGACTACAGCCCTGGGTGCGATTGGCGCTACTGCCTGAGTATCCGCGCCCGCAACGTGCGCATACGCCACGGCCTGTAGGTGCGCTTTGGGCGCAGGATCTGCCTTGACAAAGTGCTTCAGCGCAAACGACTGGCACTCGTCCCGGGGAGTGACGGGCTGCTTGCCGGGATGCTTACAACAACCGTGCGCCGGGGGTGTGGGAAGCGAGACTGAGCAGAAGCTGCGGGCAGGACAGGCAGTTACCCCAGAGTAACGCCCCAAGCAGCAGGAAAGCCAGGAGCGAATTGGAGACGGCCCGCATCGAAACCAGAGTATAACATGTTCTTAGCGTTTATGTGCGCTTAGGCTAATCAAAGTGGGGCGGACGCCCTCGTGCGCGCGCGACCCCCTTATAGTGGCTTCAGGAGGTGTTTGAGATTTGCAGAGATTTCCACAGGAGCGGCCGACCGGCTGTGGAAAAACTCCAATGCCGCCAGATCGTTTTAGCTCTTGCTTTCACGCATCGTTTGCGGATACGTGTGAGCGGAGCGGACAACCCGCTGCTACGACTTCGACCCCCAGTAGGCATGAAACGTCTTGACCAGAGTGTCGAGCAGCGGGTTGTGCCTTGTTCCCAAACGAATCCTCAGATGTCGTCTGGCCTCAACAACCCGACTCTACTATAAGGCTTTCGCTGGATCAAGGCCCTGTCCGTGGACAGGAAGACCATAAGCCATAAAGGATAAATATGTCCGATACAACAGCCTCTTCCCAGCCGACGTTTGCGGCCTTCATAGGAATCGACTGGGGCGACAAGAAGCATGCCTGGGCTCTGCAAGGTGGAGGGTTCCAGCAAGGTCGAGCAGGGCGAGCTGGAGCACACGCCGGAAGCCATCCAGGAGTGGGTAGCCCAGTTGCGGCGGCGCTTCCCCAGCGGCTGCCTGGCCATCGCCCTGGAGCAATCGCGCGGACCGCTAGGGTTCGCCTTGAGTAAATACGAGCACCTGGTTCTGTTCCCCATTCATCCCACCAGCGCGGCGGACTATCGCAAAGTCTTCCGGCCTTCGGGAGCCAAGAGCGATGGCCCGGACGCAGCCCTGCATCTGGACATGTTGGTCCGGCATCGGGACAAGCTCCGGCCGCTGAATCCAGATACACCCGAGACCCGTGCCCTGCAACTTCTGACGGAGGATCGCCGGCAGTTGGTCAATGAACGAACGCGTTTTTGCAATCGCCTGCGAGCCGATCTCAAGTCGTATTATCCGCAGTTGCTGCAGTGGTTCGAGGATACGTACACCCCCGTGGCGCTGGATTTTTTGGAGCGCTGGCCCACGCTGGAGGAACTGCAGAAAGCCAAACCGGCCACCCTGCGCAAGTTTTTCCAGGAGCACCGGTGCACGCACGAAACCAAAAATCAAACGCGCCTGGAAGCCATGCGGACGGCCGCGTGTGCCCTGGTGCGCACGCTCGCCACCCTCAAACGAATCGATTCGGGAATACGATCGACAGATTGAGCAACTCGCAAAGGCCCACCCCGATTTTGCCATCTTCGATTCCCTGCCAGGCGCCGGGGAGGTACTGGTTCCCCGTCTGATCGCTGCCTTTGGCACGCAACGTGACCGCTATGCGAACGCGGCCGAGATCCAGCAGTACACGGGGATCGCCCCGGTGACCGAAGCCAGCGGCCAGCAACACTGGGTGCCTTGGCGCTGGAACTGCCCTAAATTTCTGCGGCAGACGTTCCATGAGTGGGCTGGCCAATCCATTCTCTACTGTGACTGGGCAGAGGCCTATAACCGCGCGCAACGCGACGACAAAAACAAATCGCACCATGCGGCCGTACGGTCGCTGGCATACAAATGGATGCGCCTTGCCTTCCGCTGCTGGCAGGTCCGTGTGACATACGACGACTCGCGATACGAAGCGGCTCTGGACCGCCGCCGCCAGGCCGCACCCGAGCCAAAACCGTCGTCGTCGTTTGAGTTGCCTATCCGGTGGACTTCCTGTGGAAGCTTCCAAAAAATCGCTCTAAAAAACTCATAAAAAAAACAAAAACTATTGACAAGGCCGCTCAGATGTCTGGTCTGCGGCCGCCCCCCCGGTCGGCCGGCTGCACCTCCAGCCTCCAGTGGTGGTAGCAAGGCCTTGCAGAGTGACGGCGAGCATTTCCACAGGAGCCCAATATTTTTTACAATTTTTCTCTTGTAAGCGGTTACAAAATGATATAGACTAAGCTTCGAATCGCCCCTTCAGGGGCCCCGTTAAAGGAGGTTACATGTTTAAGCGCAGTCTGTTCGTGCCCTTGTTCGTCATGGCTAGCGCTGCCGCGTTCGCCCAAACCGCAACCGTTTTAGGCACCGTGACTGATCCGACCGGCTCCGTAGTGCCCGGCGCAACCATCACCATCACAAATACTGGTACGAACGCCAAACGCGTTCTCCAAACCAACTCTGCCGGGAGCTATATCGCGCCCGAACTGCAGATCGGACCTTACTCCGTGAGGGCCGAGGCAGCCGGTTTCAAAGCCTACGCGCGCACCGGCATCACGCTCGACTCGAACGACACCGTGCGCGTCGACGCAGTCTTGGAGGTCGGCCAAGTCTCCGAAAGCGTAACGGTGGCCGCCGACGTTATAAAAGTCGAGTCCGATTCGGCAGAGGTCAGCGACCTGATCTCCGGCGCGCAGGTGGCCGACTTGGCCATTAACGGCCGGCACATGGCGGCCCTCGCCATTCTCACGCCTGGGGCGTCCTCCGACCTGCCCGATCTTAACCTGCCAGTATCGGTGGCCGGCAGCACCAACATCAGCTTCAACGGCCAGCGCGAGGAGCACAACGTCTGGATGATCGACGGAGGCGAGAACTACGACCGTGGCTGCGGAGGCTGCGTGACCATGATGCCCTCGGTCGACGCCATCTCCGAATTCAAGACCCTGACCAGCAACGCACCGGGCGATTTCGGGATCGGCTCGGGCGGCACTATCAACATGGCCCTCAAGTCCGGCACCCACGCTTACCATGGCTCCGTCTACGAGCATTTCCGCAATAACGACATGGACGCCAATGCCTATTTCGCCAACCTGTCCGGATCGCCCAAGCCCGAGCTGCGGTACAACGTCTACGGGTGGAACGTGGGCGGGCCGGTGTGGATTCCAAAGGTGTACAACACGGACCGCAAGAAGACGTTTTTCTTCTGGAATCAGGAATGGCGCAAATTCGTGGTGGGTACGGAAAGCTATAACCCGGCCATCCCGCTGGCGCAGCGCAACGGCGATTTTAGCGCGCTCAGCACGCCCATCACGGTGCCCAACACTGGCGACGCGGCCCAGAACGCCAAGTTTGCGGCTGCGGGTCTGACTCCCGGCCAGCCCTTTCCCGGCAACAAGATTCCCGCATCGCTGATCGATCCGAACGCCGCGCTCTTTTTGTCGTCCGGCGCCCTGCCTTTGCCGAATGCGCCAGGCAACTTTTATTCCGCAGCGCCGGGTGCACCCACCACCGTTCCGGAAGTCATTCTGCGCTTCGATCACTACTTCACGGACAAGCTGTCCCTGTTTGGCCACTATGTTCACGACAACACGGACCAAGGGTTTGCCAGCTCCCTCTGGAGCAGCAATACCTATCCAACCATCGGAACCAACTTCAAGAATCCCTCCTGGAGCGGCGTCGCCCACCTCACCTACACCATCAGCCCGACTCTGCTCAACGAGGCCGCCTTCAACTTCAACGGCAACTGGATCGATCTCACTCCCCTCGGCATCTACCAGAAACCCGCCGGTTATAACGCCGGACAATTGTTCAATAACAACGACGATAACCGCCTGCCCACAGTAAGCATCGGGGCGCCATACAACGTCAATTACGATCCCGCCTCATGGCCCTGGAAAAACGCTGCCTTCGACAAGCAGGTTCGCGACGATGTCTCCTGGACCAAGGGCAAGCACAACCTGAAGTTTGGCGGCCAGTTCATGCGCTACTCGAAGAACCAGGATATCTTCGGCGATACCCAGGGCGACTATTATTTCAGCGGCACCTATACTGGAAGCCCGATAGCCGATTTCCTTCTGGGTTACGCCAAGAGCTACAGCCAACTCGACCTGGAGGACCGCACGCACACGCGCACGTCTACAGGTTCCTTTTATATCAACGACAACTGGCGCGTCACCAACCGCTTGACGGTAATCCTCGGTGCCCGCTGGGAAATCGTTCCGCACGCCTACGACGTGCAGAATCGCTTGTCGAATTTTTACCCCAACCTCTACAACTCGGCCAACGCGGCGCAATTCAACTCGGATGGCAGCCTCAACACGTCCGGCCCGGGGTTCTCCACGGTCGCGGGCGTGCCGCTGGGGAACATCCCCTTCTACTTGAACGGCATGGTCGTTGCGGGCCAGGGCGGTACCCCGCGCGGGATGGTGCAGAACCAATTGGGCGCCGTGGGGCCGCGCATTGGGTTTGCCTATGACCTGACAGGCCAGGGCAAGACCGTCATTCGCGGCGGTTACGGTATGTTCTACGAGCGCATCCAGGGCAACGACGTTTACAACATGGGACCCAACCCGCCGTTCGGCTTCAACCCGAGCCTGAACAACGTCTTCTTTTCCACTCCGAATATCAGCTCCCTCAACGGGCAAGCGGCCACTGTGCCCATTTACCCGGCCAATATTACGGCGCTGGCATACACCGACTACAAACTTCCCGTTTCGGCGCAGTGGAACTTTGGTATCCAGCACCAACTTACACAGGGAGCGGTGCTTGGCGTACAGTATGTGGGCAACGCCGATTACCATCAGCGCGACGAGCGCGAGATTAACGATGTGCCGCTCTCCGACCTGAATCGTCTGGGCATCGCCGGACTCGTCGGCAGTTACAACGTGAACCTGGACCGCCCTTACCTGGGCTTCGCCAACATCGTTCTGGGAGAGAACGCCGGCAACACCCACTATGAATCGTTACAGGTCAACTTCCGCGTGGAAAACCAGCACGGACTGACATTCCAGGCGGCTTACACGTGGGCCCACAACCTGGGGATCGCGCCGGGCGGCGGTGGCGACTTCAATACTCTCTCGAACCCCTTCAACCGGTACTACGACTACGGGCCGACTGGTCTGGACCGCCGGCAAATCCTGGTGCTCAATTACATCTATGACTTGCCTATTCTCAGGAATAACAAGGGCTTGGCGGGCGCCATCCTGGGCGGCTGGGAGTTTGCCGGTATCACGCTCCTCGAGAGCGGTCTGCCGCTGAATGTAACGCTCGGCTATGACAATCTGGGGCTGGGTGGCAACACTACGGACAGGCCCAATATAGCCGGCACACTCAATTACCCCGGGATCCGTACAGAGTGGTTCAATCCGGCCGCTTTCGCCGCTCCGGCGCAACTGGCCTTCGGCAACGCCCAGGAAGGCGCCGTCCGGGGGCCCGGCCGGGTCAACTTCAACCTCAATCTGTACAAAGACTTCCGCTTGTGGAATGAATCGTCGAAGCTCCGGTTTGGGGCGGAGTTCTTCAATGCCCTCAACCACACGCAGTTTCACGACGTGAGCACTTCGTTCGGTTCGTCGAACTTTGGCCAGGTCACTGACACGTATGACCCACGGACCATTGAACTTTCGCTAAAACTGAGCTTCTGACAGTCCAACAACCTGTGAGGGGTCGCGCGCGCGGCCCCTCACTACGTTACCGAGCCGCGACCGTCAGGGAGCGGTTTCTTCCACAAGCTGCTAGGATTAAGTAGTAATGCACCTCGGTGTGTGCTTCCCACCCCCTTCCGGGGCGCTCTCCGGGCGAGCGGTTTAGCAAGGCGGCAAGCCAGATGAACCTCGACGAAGTCGCGAAGCGCGCGGGGGTTTCCACCGCGACCGTCTCGCGTGTCCTGAATCATGCCAGTGTAGTCCGGAATGCCACCCGTCTCCGCGTGATGCGGGCCGTTTCGGAGCTCAACTATCACCCCAACCTGCACGCGCGATCGCTCGCCAAAGGAGCTAGCCGCACGCTCGGCATGATCGCTTCGAATCTGCAGAATCCTTTCTTTTTCGATATTTTTCGCGCGCTCGAAGCGGACGCCTACACCCATGGATATGACGTCGTGGCCGCCAACACGGACTATAATTCCGAGCACCTGGTCCGGTGCGTCCGATTGATGATCGGCCGCCGGGTAGCCGGCCTGGCGGTGATCGTATCGGAGATGGACCCGGACCTGATCTCCGAATTGGCGGCGAGCAAGCTCCGCGTGGTGTTTTACGACGTGGGAACTGCCGGCCGCACCATGTCCAATATCCGCGTCAACTATCGGCGCGGCATTGAGCGTGTAGTCGAGTATCTGCACAACCTCAGTCACCGCCGCCTGGCCTTTGTGGGTCACCACGTCGCGCTGGGCCCCATCGGCGAACGCGAGAAAGCTTTCGTGGAAACCGTCTCCAGGTATGCGCCCGGCACGGAATGGCGCACCGTCGCCACTCAGGACGCGCTGGAGGGCGGCCAGCAAGCCGCCCGCGACATCCTGTCCTCCGGATTCCAGCCCACCGCCATCATCTGCGTCAACGACATCATGGCCGTCGGCGTCCTGCGGGAGGTACGCGAACAGGGCTTGCGCGTCCCTGAGGATATCTCCGTAACCGGGTTCGACAATATTAAGCTGTCTGAGTTCAGTTATCCACCGCTCACCACGGTGCACATTCCACGGGACCGGATTGGCCACCTGGCATTTAGCATGCTCGTGCCGGAATCGGCGAGCGGCAAACTGCCCGGGCGCGAGATCGTCATCGACCCCGAACTCGTGTTGCGGGACTCCACCGGTCCGGCCCCGCGCGCGGAGTCATCCTCGTGATGCCGCGTGGCGCACGCACTCATGCGTGCCGCATCCCGACTCATCGGGAGGCACTATGCTTTCTCCTGGCCGCATGTTTTGCGCGAAACGCAAACGCCGCCCAGGGCTGCCAGACACGGCCAACCCGTAACCGGTCCGACATTCCAGCCCTGGCAAATGCAGGCCTTGAGTTTTCGCGGCAGCAGCATTACAAGGAAGCCGCCGACTGCTATCGTAAGGCGCTCTCCATCGAACCGAACATCCGGGAAATCCAGTTGAATTTAGGACTGGCCGAGTTCAAGCTGGGAGATTTTCAGGCGGCCCTCGCACCGCTCGCTGCGGTCCTCGCGATCGATCCCCAGAGTCTTCAGGCACGCACGCTGCTGGGGATGAGTTACTACGGCGCTGGCATGTACGCCAAGGCCCTTCCGGAGTTGGATCGCGCCCTGGCCGCCGATCCCAAAAACACGCAACTGCACCATGTCATAGCTCAGAGCTGTCTGTGGTCTGGCCAGCACCAAAGAGCGCTGAAGGAATTCGAGTGGCTGCTCCGCGAACAGCCCGATTCGGCGGCGACCCACATGTTGATGGGTGAGGCGCTGGACGGCTTGGGCCGGGATCCCGATGCCATCGTCGAGTTCCAGGCCGCCGCCGCGGCTTCTTCCGCGGAACCGGACGTGCACTTCGGCCTGGGCTATCTCTTCTGGAAACAACGGCGGTATGACGAGGCGGAGCGCGAGTTCCGCCGCGAGTTGGTCAACGATCCGTCACATGCGCAAGCCAACGCTTACCTCGGCGACGTGCTATTGCATCGCGACGATGCGGAAGCCGCGCGGCCGCTGCTGGAGAAAGCCCGCCGTCTGGATCCGAAAATTCGCATCGTGCACCTCGATCTGGGAATCTTACATGCCGGCCGTAAAGAGTATGATCCCGCCGCCCGGGAACTCCGCGAGGCCGTGCGGCTCGATCCCTCCAGAGCCGACGCGCACTACCGCTTGGCGCAGGTCTATCAGAGCCTGGGCCGCGCGACGGAGGCCAAAGCCGAACGCGCCGCCGTAACGCGCCTGCACGAGAAGCATAACGAGGATCTGCTCCAACAAATTTCGGGTAAGCCGCCCCGCTTGGAAGTCCCATAATGTCGAAGTGCGGCGGACGCCCCCGTCCGCGCGCGACCCCCAGGTCGCGCTCCTGCAGCCACTGTCAACTCTTAGCCGTGTCAGCCCGTTAGCGCACAATGGAACCATACCCGCTCTTATGCCCAATACCAAAATAGTCGCCACGCTGGGACCCGCCAGCGATTCCCCGCCCGCGATCCGGCAACTGCTCCTGGCCGGCGTGGATGTCTTCCGCCTCAACGCATCGCATAGCACGCAGGCCGAGCATGCCGCGCGCATTGCCGCCATCCGCCAGGTCGCCGCGGAATTGGGCCGCCCCGCCAGCATTCTCCTCGACCTGCAAGGGCCCAAGATCCGCCTCGGCAGATTTGCGGGGGGCGGCTGCACGCTCGAAACAGGCGGCATCTTCACCATCGCCACCGAGCCGCTCTTGGGCGATAGCCGGCGCGCCTCCACCACTTACCTCAATTTCGCCGCCGACGTAAAACCCGGCGACCGGGTGCTGCTGGCCGATGGCGCCATCGAACTGCGCGTGGTCGCCGTCAGCGGCCCATCGGTGCGCACGGAAGTGATCTCCGGCGGGCCGATTAGCGATCACAAGGGCATCAATCTGCCGGGCGTGGCCGTAAGCCTGCCGTCGCTCACGGAAAAGGATCTCGACGATCTGCGCTTCGGCGTGGCGCAGGGCATCGATATGGTGGCGCTCTCCTTCGTGCGCACCGCCGCCGATGTGCACGGCTTGCGCGAGGCGCTGCGCGGCATCGAATCCGGCCCGCTGCCCATAGTCGCCAAGATCGAGAAGCCGCAGGCTTGGGAAAACATCGATGCCATCCTGCAGGAGGCCGACGGCGTGATGGTGGCGCGTGGCGATTTGGGCGTCGAGGTGGCGCTCGAAACCGTGCCCCGCATTCAGAAGTCCACCATCCTTCGCGCGCGCCACCACGGCAAGTTCGTCATCACGGCCACCCAAATGCTCGAATCCATGATCGAGAACCCCACCCCCACGCGCGCCGAGGTCAGCGATGTGGCCAACGCCATCTACGACGGCACCGATGCCGTTATGCTTTCGGCCGAGACATCCGTGGGAAAATACCCGGTTGAAGCCGTGAAGTTCATGGCGCGCATTGCCACTGAGACGGAGAATTCCATTCGCTCGGAGGGCTTCCGGAAATTGCCGGCCAGCCCCCATTTCACGTACGCGGAGATCCTCGCCGACGCCGCCTATCAAGCGGCGCGCGGCGCACACGTCGCGGCCATTGTGGTGTTCACTGCCACCGGATCGAGCGCGCGGCTGGTCTCGCGCTACCGGCCGCCGGTCTGCATCTACGCCATGACGCCGCGCGAAAACGTGGGCCGCCAGTTAATGGTGAATTACGCGGTGATGCCGGTCCTGGCGCCGGACGTGGCTTCCACCGACGAGATGCTGGCGCAGATGGACCGCGTCCTGACCGAGCGCGGCTACCTGAAAGCCGGCGACTCAGTGGTCTTCCTGGCGGGTCAGCCGGTGGGCCGTCCGGGAACTACTAACCTGATGAAGCTGCACCGCATCGGCGATGCGTAGGACAGGCCTCCGGGCCTGTCCTCTGGAGATTGACCATTAACAGTGAGCCGGGCTTGTGGGCCATGTTGGCATTCAGCCTGTGACTGGACAGGCGTGTCCTGCTAGCTTGCGCTGGGTTAGCAGGTCAACCTGTGCCTGGGCAGACGAGCCGTCCCTCCGTGAAATCGGCATTCCGGCGGAGTGCCTACTGCTGGCACTTCCACGGGTAGGCAAAATACGTGACCAGGTGGAAGGCGGAACCCCAGACGCAAGCGCGTTTCTCGTTCCTTATCCGCCAATGCAAGGGGTATACCGGTTTGAAGGTTCGGCACACGAAGAGCACTTGGCCGGGACAGGGAAGGCGGAGATGGACCGGGTGACCGGAACAGTCCCGCAGGTAATACGGCATCTGCAATGATGTGTCCTGTCAGGTTTGTGTTCTCAAAAGACGCTTGAAGTTACCCAAGATTCTGGCTTGAACATCCTCGGATGCCTGCCCCCAAAGCTCCCCGAGAGACGTAACAGTGGTTCTGATGGTAATCGGGGTTGCCGGTCCGTCACCGTCATGAACAAACGGGCCATCCGTTTCGGTCAGCACCCTCTCCTTCGGCATGCGAAGGACAAGCGCCCGACTCTTCGCCGAACGTAGCATCGCGAACATACAGTTCGTTCACGAACGGTACGACCGTAATCCTCTATAGTCGGTTATTGACTGTTGTTGATTATCGTAAGCCGAACGGCGAGTACACGAACATGAGCGAAGTAGTGCGGGATGCGATTCGGCACATGCAGGAGGACGAGGCCACTAAGAGTGCCCGGACATGGCTAACCGACTTCGAAGCCGGCCTAACGAAAGGCGAGCGTGAAAGCATCCGGCGCGGGGTGCGGCAAGGGATCAAAGATATCGAAGAAGGCCGTTATCAAGAGTACAATGCCGATGGCTGAGGAACCTGGCGAAAGATCTGGTCGCCGCATCCGCCAAAACATTTGCTGGCCGTTCGACGGCCAAATGAGATTCAGCTACAAGCTTGCCCGCTCGGCCGGGCGGAAGCTGCAAGAGATTGCCGACTACTGGATGGCCCGGGCTGGCGAGGGCGTGGCGCTGCGGATTGTCAGCGGAATTCTGGAAACCATCATCACGCTATCATCGCAGCCGAGGGCAGGCACACCGGCCGAGCAATTCGGTGATGCTGTACGGAAGTTCGCTGCCGGGAAGTACATCATCTACTATGTCTCCGTCCGCCCTCGGCAATCGAGGTCCTGCACGTGTTCCACGGAGCGCGAGATCGACAGAAAGCGTGGCTGGGCGAAACCAAGCCGCGATAAATTCCCTCAACGCCGTGCATATGTTGTGCCCACGCTGATGTAGCCGGCCGCCCCGCTTCAGGAACTTTCACCCCCCGGCGCCTGTCTAAGCATTCCGATGCTTGAAGTGCGCGCGCTCACCAAGCGATATTCCGGCAGCCCGGCGGTGGACCAGGTCTCGTTCACGGCGCTGCCCGGCGAGGTTACCGGCTACCTGGGACCTAACGGCTCCGGCAAATCCACGACCGTGAAAATGATCACGGGGCTGCTCGATCCTACCGCGGGCGAAATTCTTTATCGCGGGCGGCCCATCCGCGACAACCTGGTCGAATTCAAGCGCATTCTCGGATACGTGCCCGAAGAGCCGTACCTCTACCCGCACCTGACCGGCGCCGAGTACCTGGAACTGGCCGGCGAGCTGCGCGACCTGCCCGCCGCCACGCTGCCCGGCAAGATTGGCGCGCTGCTCGAATTGTTCTCGCTCGCCGGCGACCGCCACGCCCCCATCTCCTCCTACTCCAAAGGCATGCGCCAGAAGATTCTGATCTGCGCCGCCATTCTCCACGATCCCGAGCTGATCATCCTCGACGAGCCGTTCTCCGGGCTGGACGTGCACGCTGGCCTGGTGCTGCGCAGCCTGATCCGGTCGCTGGCCGCCTCCGGCAAGACCGTGCTCTTCAGCTCGCATGTGCTCGAAGTCGTGGAGAAGGTCTGCCACCGCGTGGTGATCCTGCACAAAGGCCGCGTGGTGGCCAACGATTCCATCGACAGGCTGCGCGACTTGATGGCCCTGCCCACGCTGGAGGAGATCTTCGCGCAGTTCGTCACCCAGAGCGATCCCGACGCCACCGCGCGCCAGATCGCCGAGGTGGTCCGCCAATGACCGCTCCGCCGGGCCGCGAACGGCGCCAGTTCCGCGCGTTGGTGCGCCTGTGCGCCTACCGCTTCTTCGACACGGACATTCTTTCCGTGCGCGGCGATCTGTCGTCGCTGCTCTCGCAGTTCGCGGCGCTGCTGGCGGCCCTCAGCCTGGTGCTGGCGCTGGCCACCGCGCCGAAGTACGCCGGTCTCTATCAGCACTTGACGGCGGAACAGCGTCACGCCGCCGCGGGGGGCGATCAGGAGTTCCTCATCTCCACCTCCATGGCGATCGTCGGGGTGTTTACGCTGCTCCTTTGGGATGCGCTGTTTCCGGACCGGCGCGATTGTATGATCCTGTGCGCCATGCCCGTACGCATTCCGGCCGTGTTCGCCGCCAAGCTCGCCGCACTGGGGGCGGCGCTCGGCTTGGCCGTTGTGGCCGTGAATTCCTTTACCGGCCTGGTCTGCCCGTTTCTGATCGTCCCCGGCGCCTCGGGCGCGCTGGACGCGGCGCGAGACTTTGGGGCCTTCTGGCTCGTGATTCTGCTGGCGTCGGTGTTTGTCTTCCTGCTGCTGCTCGGCGTGCAGGGAGTCGCGCTACACTTGTTGCCACACGCGCTATACATGCGGTGGTCCAGCCTCATCCAGACCGCCGCGTTCTTTGCGGTGCTCACGTTGTACTTCCTCACTCCCCCGCTGGCCGATCCGCACGCGCTGACCGCGCCCGAAAACCGGCTGTGGTATGCGCTGGTGCCGTCCTATTGGTTCTTCGGCCTTTTTCAGGTGCTGACCGGGTCTACAAATGCCGCGCTGCACACGCTGGCGCGGCGAGCCTTGGCGGGCGTGGCTTTGGCGGCGCTGGTGGCGGCGGGGACTTACGCGCTGGCCTACGCGCGGCAGATGCGCCGCACGGTGGAGCAGTCCGGCATCGCCCCCGGCGTCGGTCCTTTATGGCGCGCCGTCACGCCGTGGGCCGCCATCGCCAGGGTGCTCGCCCGCCGCGCGCCGGAGCGGGCCATCCTGGTCTTCATCGGACGCACGCTCGCGCGCAGCCGGCAGCACCGCCTGCTGCTGGCAGTCTATTCCGGCATGGGACTGGCGTATGTGTTCAGCCAGGTGGCCTACGTGCTGTATCGTTCCAAGGCGACCGACTTCGGCGCGCTCGAAGGCCGCGCGCAGACGTCGCTGGGCATCCCACTTATCCTGCTCTTCTTCCTGATCGTCGGCCTGCGCGTCTCATTCTCTATCCCAATTGAGGTGCGGGCCAACTGGCTTTTCCGTTTGACCGACCCATTCAGCCGTGGCGCGTACCTGGATGCCACGCGCAAGACGCTTCTGCTGTTGGCGCTCGCGCCGGTAGTGGCGATCGCGGCGCCGATTTTACATGGCCGTGTGGCCGTGGCCGAGAGCCTTGGGCCACGCGGCATTCCTCATGGAGGGTGCCCGCAGCAGGGCCGCGTGCACCGCCGCCGGAACGCCGAAGT
>PKYZ01000512.1 GCA_003132865.1 Bryobacterales bacterium | reverse complement strand
GCCCGCACGCGTGTTGGAAGCCGAGCGGCGCGCCAACGAGGCGGTCTTCGAGAATCGGCCGCTGCGTGTTTCGTTCGAGGATGCCGCCGAAACGCGCGACCTGCGCAAGCCATCCGAGCGCGCCGGCACGCTGCGCATCGTCTCCATCGAAGGCCTGGACCGCAGCGCTTGCGGCGGCACGCACGTCGCGCGAACCGGAGAGATCGGGCCGATCCTGCTGCGCAAGCTGGACCGAATCCGCAATACCGTGCGCGTGGAGTTCCTGTGCGGCGGGCGGGCCGTGCGCCGCGCGCGCGCCGATTTCGACGCACTCTCTCGGGTGGCGCAGATGGTTTCCGGCGCGCTCGACGAGGTGCCGGGACTGGTGGCCGCGCAGTTCGAGGCGGCCCGCAATGCCGACAAGCTGCGCCGCAAGCTGGAAGCGGACCTGGCGCAGTATCAGGGCAGGGAGCTGTACGCCGCCACGGCGCCGGACGAAGCCGGGGTGCGGCGCATCCTGCGGCGCCTGCCATCCGGCAATCTGGAGGATCTGCGCGCCATCGCCCAGAGCTTCACTGCGCAGGCGAAGGCGGTGTTCGTGGCGGTGCTGGACGAGCCGCCCGCCGTCCTGCTGGCCGTCTCGGCCGATAGCGGCGCCGATAGTGGCATAGATGCCGGGAAGCTGCTGAAAGCCGCGCTCACGCAGGCTGGCGGACGCGGCGGCGGCAACCAGCGGATGGCGCAAGGCAGCCTGCCCGGCCTCGAAGCGTTGGAGCAGGTGCTGAGCTGCATCAGAATATCTTGAGCCGCAGGAACTTCTGCGGATCCTCGCGGAACTCCTTCATGGTCGATTGCAGATCCCGCAGCGCACCGTTCAGCGACTCATACGTCTGCGCGTTCGAGAGCATCTGCCCCATGCTGCCCTCGCCGGAATTCAGCGCATCCACGTTTTCGATCCAGGCAGCCAGGCGCCGGTTCCACTCGACATACGCCGCGTCGCTCTTCAGGAACTCGCCGCCGGCGCCCTTGCCCGCATTGAGATCCGCCAGCGTACGCCGCACCTGCGCGATCTGGTCGCGGATCTGATCGTACTGCGTAGTGTCCCGCAGGAGGCGGTTCGCCTGCAATTGCGCGAGCCGGTCGTCCAGTTGCCGCAACGATGCGCTCAGGTTATCGTGCATGGTGGCGTTGTACAGGACCTGCCCCAGTTGAGACTGCGATCCGGTGGCGGCGCGCAACTCCTTTTCCACCTTGTCAACCCCATCTAGAAACTGGCGGTACAGATCGTCGCTCATCACGAATTGGCCGAGCGGTCCTTTGCCGGCCTGTATGTCCTGGATAATATGGTCGATGGTCCGCAACTGCGCTTCGAACTGCCTCAAATCGATGTTCTGCATGAGGTTGGACGGCGGCGGGAAGCGCAACTGGCCGCCGGCCCGCACGGGCTGCGGGCTTCTCCCCATGTTGATGTTAATGTACTCGTCGCCCAGCAGGTTCGCGCTGTCGATGGTGGTGACGGAGTCCTCGGGAATGTACGGCAGGAATACCTCCTCGATCTTCAGCCGCACTTCCACGATGCGATTTCGATCCTGCAAGCGGGTGAGTTGGACGGACTCGACCCTGCCGATCTTCACGCCGTTCAGTAGGACATCGGCGCCGGGTTCGAGTCCCGTCGAATCGGGAATATAGGTGGTGAGGTATGCTTTGGCCTTCAGCCACGTTCCGCCGCTCAGTAAATAGGTCAGCACCGAGAGCACGGAAAGAGCGGACACCGCCACGACGAAGATCCGGAGCTTCGCCCACCGGAGTTTCTGGGGAGAGGGCATACTTCCTCTCGATTGTAGCGTGGAGTGGGCGCTCTGGCCCATTGTGGGCCGTGTGGGGCAGCCAAGATTGGCAGGCAGGATTGCCCGCCCACAATTCTGAGTCTCTTGACAACACAGTAGCGGTAGCCCGCCCACTCAGTAATGTCAAGCGGGCTGGGCTGTGCCGGGGCCCGGAACGGCCTTCAGTCTGGGAATGCGGCTTTCCGCGGGTGGCAGCGGCGGAAAATCGGTATAGGGTCCCGCCTGATACCAATAAGCCACCGAAAAGAAGTTATCGGCGCGGTGATTGGCGTGGCCGTGCTCGATAGTGTACTTGAGATATTTGGTGAACGCGATCGGATTATCGGCGTGCCAGCGGTACAGGCAATACCGGCCTCCCGCGCGCTCCGGACCTACGATGAACGGCGCCCCATTGTAGAGATGCGCGAACGGGACGGCGCCATCGCGGCCCCCGAAGTCCCATGCGCCGTTGAAGTAATCCTCCGTCCCGGTGCCCGTGATGACGGGTTGGCTCTCGTCGTCCACGAACACCATTTCATCGCCTTCGCCCATCCAGTAATCCTGATTCTGCAGGACGCCCAGGGTCACTCCCATCAAGTGCCCGCGCCCGCGCGTTTCGGCAAAGACGTAGTTGTCCTTGCCGTCGAGATTCTTCAGCTTGTCGGCGTCGCCATTGGTCCGCCAATCGTTGGTGGTGGGCTTGTTCGGCGCAGCCTGGCGGTACTGCGCGTGGAAGTACAGCACTTCGTCCGGGAGCGCGGGCACCATCTGGTAATCGATGTTGGAATAGAATGCGCCCACGCGGCGCGCGCTTTCGTTGGTGGCGGTGATGCGGGCCGACCTGCGGAAGGGCATGGCGAAGTAACAGTTCAACGCGTTGACCGAGGAGCAATTCAGGAACGCCGACTGATAAACGAAGTATTGCCCCAGGTTCAATCCGAAGAAATCGCCCACCGGCACTTCCACGCTCGGTTTGGCTTGGCCGTCCCAGTATATGCGGATCACGATCTCCTTAAGGTGATTGGAGCTGTCCGCGGCGATGGTGAACCAGATATGCGTGATCACGCCGGGGCCTTCGGAGGCGAATAGCTCTCGCGTGGCGCCCGGCTGGATCGGCCACGAGTCGGCATTGCCGCCCGTGCGGTCGAAACTGGATTGTTTGAGCGAACGGTAATTCTGGGCGCGCGCGTAACGCGGCAGGAAGGGATAATCGCCGGCGGCGCTCTGGCCGGTCTGCGCGCTCGCGGACGACGCCGCGGCCGACAGTCCCGCGAATCCCGCCAAACGCTGCAAGAATCCGCGGCGCGGCGCTAGTTCGGATGACATAAGCCGGATTATAACGCAGGTGGGACAGGCTTCAGCCTAATGCCACTCGTTTTTCCAATATCGAGAATAGCTGCGGCAGTTGTGGGGCAGACCTCCAGGTCGGCGCGGGTCCTCCAGGACCCGCTCTTCGCGCAACGGAACCAGCCATATCCGCGCACGAAGAGGCCGACGTGGACGTCGGCCGCAGGACTGAATGGAGTCCTGCCCCACGAATAATGCAGCTTGCTCAAAATGGAAAAACGAGTGACATTAGGCTTCAGCCTGTCAACGTTGCGCAAGGACGCGCCAGTCGTGCCACAGTGGCGGCAGCGGCTGACGCGTCCCTCGACCAGGCTACTGATTTAAGACTAAAGATTCGCAGGCCCGATGAGTATCCTGTCCATAGAGTATTTTCCGTCCTCAATCGTTGGATTCCCCCGGCCCATGGCAGCCCCAAATCTACCGAATGGACGGTATATGATCGAAGAAGCCAAGCTGATACCTTACCAATGGAGCCTGAGGAAACCAAAGACGCCGTGGCTTTCAAACGGAGCGCGCAGCCTCTGCAGTGGGGCGCGCAAGTCGTGCTGTTGGCTAGCTTTGGCGGCATGCTGGCACTGATGCTCTTCGCCGGAATCGACTCGCTGCGCGCGTTGCGCCAGGTCCAGTCGCGCAATGTCCAGATCCGCCAGACTTTCCTGCTGCGCAATCGCGCCCTGGAGGAGATCCGCTCGGCCCTCTACCAATCGGGCACGTTTACGCGCGATTATCTGCTGGAACGGGATGCCTCGCGCGCGGAGACGTATCGCGCCAGCCTGCAGAAAGTGCGCGCGGAAATGGATGCGGCCCTGGAACGTTACTCGCGGTCGCTGGATGCCGGAGAAGAAGCGCCCTTTCAGGCCCTGCTGGCCCGCATCGCCGACTACTGGAAATTGCTCGACCCCATCTTCCACTGGGATGCGAGGGAAAAGTTGGCCCGCAGCGGCGCCTTCATGCACCAGGAACTCTTCCCGCGGCGCGCCACCACGCTGGAAATCGCCGATCGCATCGCCGCCGTCAACGAGCAGGAACTCAACAACGGCGACGAGCGCCTGAAAGAAATCTTCGACCGGTTTCGCTACCGGTTGGGCTTGATGCTCGCCGTCACTCTGGGAATCGGCGCGCTGCTGGCTGTGGCCACCACCCGGCACATCCTGCACCTGGCGCGGGACGCCGATTTGCGCTACCGCCAAGTGACCCTTGCGCAGGGCAAGCTGAAAGAACTCTCCGCGCGCCTGGTGGAGGCGCAGGAGCAGGAGCGCCGCGCCATCTCCCGCGAGTTGCACGATGAAGTCGGCCAGTCGCTGAGCGCGCTTTTAATGGAACTTGGCAATCTGGGAGCCGTCGCGCCTGGCGACGCCGAGTTGCGCAGCCACGTGGAGTCCATCCGCAAGCTGGCCGAGAGCAGCGTGAACGTGGTGCGCAACATGGCGCTGTTGCTGCGTCCCTCCATGCTGGACGATCTGGGCCTGGTGCCCGCCTTGCAATGGCAGGCGCGCGAGATTTCCAAACGCACCGGCATGGCCGTCACGGTAGACGCTGAGAGCGTGGCCGACGATCTGCCCGAAGAGGTCAAGACCTGTATCTATCGCGTGGTGCAGGAGGCTCTGCACAACTGCGCCCGGCACGCCCTTGCGCGCAGCGTGCGCATTCAGGTGGTGCAGGAAAGCGGGCGCATCCGCTTGACCGTGCTCGACGACGGCCAGGGCTTCGACAGCACGCACACGCGCGGCCTCGGCCTACTGGGCATGGAAGAACGTGTCACGCATCTGGGCGGCCAGTTCCACTTGAAGTCCGAGCCTGGACATGGCACCCGATTGCGCATCGAAATCCCGTTAGCCGCGCGCGTTATGGAGGCCATCGCGTGAATCCCGTGCGGATCTTGTTGGCCGACGACCACACCGTCATGCGCAACGGCCTGCGCCTGCTGCTGGAACGCCAACCCAATCTGCAGGTGGTCGGGGAAGCGGCGGACGGCCGCCAGGCGGTGGCGCTCAGCGAATCGGCCAACCCCGATGTGGTCATCATGGACATCGGCATGCCCAACCTGAACGGCATTGAGGCCGCCCGCCAGATCGTCAACCGCAATCCGCGCACGGCCATCGCCATCCTCAGCATGCACTCCGACGAGAGCTATGTCATCCGCGCGCTGAAGGCTGGCGCGCGCGCCTACCTGTTGAAGGATTCCGCCGAAGCCGACCTGCTGGCGGCCGTGCGCGCGCTGACCGAAGGCAAATCTTTTTTCAGCCCCGCGATCAGCAAGATCCTGGTGGAAGACTACATGCGCCAGTTGGAGAGCCGCGGCGTGGAGGATACCTATGAGCTGCTCACCAATCGCGAGCGCGAGATCTTGCAGCTTCTGGCGGAAGGCCGCACTAACAAGGTAGTCGCCAACATGCTGAACCTCAGCCTGTATACCGTGGAAACCCATCGCACGCACATCCTGCAAAAGTTGAACCTGCACAGCGTGCCGGAGCTGATCTTGTACGCAGTGCGCAAGGGGATCATCGCTTAGGGATGTGGCGCATGCACTCGTGCGCCACCTTCAACTATTCGTACCGGATCGACGTCTTATACTCAAGACTAATGTGGCGCGTTCCCATGTATGTTGCGATTCCCGTAATCGCAGCAGTCGCGTACTTAGCGCTCTGTTACATGGCGAGTCGCTCCGTTTACTTCCCCGCGAAGTACCCGGAAGGGCTTTGGGACGCCCAGGCGCTGTTGCGCGCGACAGACGTATGGCTTGACAGCGCCGATGGCGTCCGCATTCACGCCTGGTCGATTCCGCGCGAGGGCGCCTCTTTTGTCACTCTGCACCTTCACGGCAACGCGGGCAACATCACGCACCGCTACCCGCAGTTTCACGAGATCCTGGCAGCCGGATCCGCGATCCTCGCCCTGGATTACCGCGGCTACGGAAAAAGCAACGCCCGGCCCACCGAGCGAGGTCTCTATCGTGACGCCGAAACGGCTTACGACTACCTGGTGAAGACCGGCTTCCGTCCGGACCATATCATTGTGCACGGCGAGTCGCTGGGCACCGCCGTCGCCGTGGATTTGGCCGCGCGCCGTCCATGCGCCGCGGTGGTGCTCGAAGCGCCGTTCCCGTCGGCGAAAGATGTGGCGCGGACCGTGGCGCCGGTGATTGGTCCGATGATCGTCTGGGGGTTCGATTCGCGCGCGAAGATTGGCCGCATCCACGCGCCGGTCTTCTTCATACACGGCGATCGCGATGAGGTGATTCCGCTGCGCCTCGGCCAGGATCTGTTCGCCGCCGCGCGCGAACCGAAGTCGTTCTGGTTAGTGCCCGGCGCCGGACACAATGACATCGTCGAAACCGCCGGCGCCGGCTATCGGCAGCACCTGCAGTCCTTTTACGAGCGTTTGCGAATGCCTTGACAACATCGGCAGATCGGCTAAACTGCAATTGCATCCAGTTCAACAGTTCAACTATCGCACCCATGCCTATCGTTATGGTCAAGAACAAATATCAGGTGATCATCCCGCGGCATGTCCGGGAATAGATCGGCGTCGCGATCGGCGATGTACTGGAAGCGAGGGCCGTAAAGAGCAAGATCGTATTCGAGCCCAAGTCAATCGTGGATCGTGGCATCGCTGAAGGGATCGAAGATATCGAGAAGGGGCGCATACACGGACCCTACCGCACGGTCGCGGAAGCGATGAAGGCGTTTCAAACCCGGAGCGCCAAGCTTTCGAAGCTCCCGCGGCGTGTGGCCTCGTAACCGATGGAGCTTGTCTTTACCGCTCGGTTTGATCGAGTCTCCGCCGAGCGCCAGTAGCGGTGCAACGAGCACGCGTAAACCGCGACTGGCGGTTCTATTTCAGGATCATTGGCAACAAATATCACCTCGTGGACATCACTGCACACCCGAAGTAAACATCCACGTGCGATCATGATGGCTTGAGCCCACTCGTTGTTGTACTGCTGGCCCCCTATATGAGCGGTGATATGGGCGGCGCTGCCCGCGATCTAGCCCGCGGTGTGGCGGCCGCCGTGGCGCATGAACCGGTAGCTGTGAGCGTGAAGAATCTGTCCGCGCTGGGCGCCGGCGAAACGGCGGAAATTCGCCGCGTGTTCGAGTCTGAATTGAAGGCGGCGGGCCAGCCTGCGGCGGAAGTGCAGCTCACTATTTCCGAAAACATGACGCAGTTTCTCCTGGTGGCCGAGATTCATCGCGGTGGCGAGCGCCACGTACTGCTGGAGTCCTGGCCGCGAACGCCCGCGGCTGCCGCAACCTCCCCGAAGGACAAACCGCCGCGGGTCACGCTCGAAAAGAAGCTGCTGTGGGAGCAGGACCAACCCATTCTGGATGCGGCGCAAACCGGCGACGCCACGCTGGTGCTGGATGCCACCCGCGTGCTGATGCTCCGGGGCGCCGAGCGGCAATCCGCGCCGATTCCGGCCACGCACCCGTGGCCCCGCGACATGCGCGGCCGGCTATCAGTGAGCCAGTCGGTAAGTAATGCTGCGTTCACCGCGTGGCTGCCGGGAACCATCTGCCGGGGCAGCGCGCAGCCGCAGCTTTCGCTCGAGTGCCATGACTCGCAAGATCCCTGGCTGCTCGCGCCAGGCGCCATCGCGCTCTTCGCGCCCGACCGAAATCTTTTCCAAGGCCACATCGATATCGAGCCCGGAGGCGTGCGCGAACTTCCGCCGTTTTACTCGGCCGCGCCCGCCGGCGAAGCCTGGATCTTTGCCGCCGCCGATGGCCGCGCACACGTTTACACGCAGTCCTGGGAATTGGCGGGCAACATCGACCAATGGGGCAGCGATATCGCCGGGATCCAAACACCCTGCGGCACGCGCATTCTGGCAACCCGCCCTACCAGCCTCACCGAGGCGGATGCCATCCAACCCTACCTACTCGAACCCAGCGACGGCGGCGCAGCCAAACCCGCCGGTCCGGCGCTTGAATTCTCGGGACCCATTACCGCGTTGTGGTCCGCCGGCAACTCCGCCACGGCGGTCTCGCGCGATCTCCAAACCGGACGCTATGCGGCTTTCAGCCTGGCTCCCACTTGCGGTTCTTAGCGCGTTGGCGGTCTCGGGCGCTGCCACGCGCCCGCACTACGGCGGGACTCTGCGCGTCGAGATGCGCGCCGCCCCGGCCGCCCTCGACCCTGCCGCGCCGGATGCCACCCCGCTTCGCTCATTGGTTTTCGAGACCCTGGTGCGCCTCGACGTGGCCGACGCGCCCCAGCCCTGCCTGGCTCTATCCTGGCAGCACGACGCCACCGCGCGACGTTGGCAGTTCAACCTGCGGCCGGGAGTCAAGTTCCACGATGGCTCTCCGCTGACGGCCGCCGCCGTAGCGACTTCCCTGCAAGCGGCTCTGCCAGGCGTTGGCGTTGCCGCAACCGGCGATGCCGTCACCGTCCGCGCCAACCATCCCCTGCCAGATCTGCTGCTGGAGCTGGCGCACAACGGCTGGCTAGGCACGGGACCGTTCCGCGTGACCGCGCTCGACCCGGGGCGCCGCGCCACGTTCGCCGCTAACGAGGATTATTGGGGCGGACGTCCGTTCCTGGATGCGATCGATGTCCAGCTTGGTCGCGGCCTGCGCGACCAATTGGCTGACCTGGAACTCGGCAAGGCCGACGTCGTGGAAGTCGGTCCCACGGATCTGCACCGCGCCTCCGAACACGGCCGGACGGTTTGGTCTTCCGCCCCGGTGAGCCTGATCGCCCTCGCCTTCGCGCCGGCGCCCGATCCCCGCTTACGGGAAGCCCTCGCCCTGTCCATCGACCGCGCGGCCATGTACACCGTGCTCCTGCAAAAGCAGGGCGAAGTCTCCGCCGCGCTGTTGCCGCAATGGATCTCCGGTTACGCCTTCGCATTCCCCACGGCGCCCGATCTGGCGCGCGCCCGAGCGCTGGCCAACGCCCTGCCGCCCGCGGCGCGCACGCTGACGCTCACTTACGATCCCTCCATGCGCGCTGCCCGATCTCTCGCCGAACGCGTCGCGGTCAACGCGCGCGATGCCGGATTGTCCGTGCAGGTCTCGCCGCAGAATCCGCGCGCGGACCTGCGGCTGGTCGAAGTCCGGTTGGCGTCGCTCGACCCGGCGCGGGCCCTGGCCGGGATCGCCGCGGCCCTCGGCCTGCAAGAACACGCCGAGCCCGCCCATGCTGCAGACGCCGCATCCCCCGCGGCGCTCTACGAATCCGAACGCAAGCTCCTCGAAGGCTTCCGCGCGATTCCGCTCTTTCAGCTTCCCATTCTCTACGGCGCCGCCAGCCGCGTCCGCGTCTATGCGCCGCCGTCAATCACGCGCCTGGGCGATTGGCGCTTCGACAATGTCTGGCTCTTCGGGACCGCCCCTTGACCTTTCGCACCCGCCTCCTGATTGCGTTCGCTCTCACCGTGGTGATGGCCGTGGCGTTCGTCGGCGCCATCGTCTCCACCACCACCCTGCGCGCCTTCGAGCGGCTCGACGAGCAGCGCGTCTCCACCCTGGCCGCGCAATTCCACCAGGAGTTCCTCCGCCGCAAGCGGGAGATCGCCCAGCGCGTCAAAGATATCGCCGAGTCCGAAAGCACGCGCGACATGGTGATCGCTCTGAGCCGTGCGGACGCCGATCCCTCAATCTATGTGGATGCCGCGCAACCGCTGGCCGAGGCCCACAATCTGCACTTTCTGGAGCTGGTCTCCACCACCGGAAGCATCGTTTCGTCCAAGCAGTGGCCCGCGCGATTTCTCTACCAGGAAGACTGGGTCAAGCAGCGCGGCGACTGGAACTCGCAGGAGCCTTTCCTGAAACGCGAGGAACTGCCCACGGACACGGCGCTGGCGCTGATCTCTGTGCGCATGGTGACCAGCGTGGAAGGTAGCAAACTGTATGTCATCGGCGGCGAAGCCCTCGACCGCGATTTCCTGTCGTCTTTCGTGCTGCCCGCCGGCATGCGCGCCCTGCTCTATCGCGAGCCGCAATCCATCGTCGGTTCCTCCGGGCCGCTCCAGCAGACCGCGGCGCTCGCTCCGCTCATCGATGCCCTGCGCAAACAGCGCCGCGAGGTGACGCGCACCGTCCAATCGACCGCCGACGCGGCCAGCGCCGAGACGTTTCACGCCATCCCGCTCATCGGCCCCGGCGACGAACTGATGGGCGCTTTCCTAGTGGGCAGCTCGCGCGCCGCGCAGGTGGGCCTGGAGCGCTTCCTGCGCCGCGTCGAAATTCTGGTGGCCGTGGGCGGCATCCTGCTGGCGTTGCTGGTGGCTTTCTGGACCACGGCGCGCATCACGCGTCCCGTGGAAGCGCTGGCCGCCGGAGCCCGCGCGGTGGCCGCCGGCGATTGGCGCACACACGTGGACGTGCACGCCTCGGGCGAGATCGGCGCGCTGGCCGCCGCTTTCAACCAGATGACCCGCGAGCTGCTGGAGCAGCGCGACCGCCTGTTGCAGGCCGAGCGCGTGGCCGCCTGGCGCGAGCTGGCGCGCCGCCTCGCGCACGAGCTCAAGAACCCTCTGTTCCCGCTGCAGATCACCGTCGAGAACCTGCAACGCGCGCGCGCCGCGCATCCCGGCGAGTTCGACGAAGTCTTTCGCGAGAGCACCGCCACGCTGCTCGCCGAACTGGGCAAGCTGCGCGGCATAGTCGGCCGCTTCAGCGACTTCGCCAAGATGCCGCATCCGCAATTGGAAACCGTGGACCTGAACGGCCTCGTGCGCGAAAGCCTGAAGCTGTTTGAAGCGCAGATGCAAGCGAGCGGCGTGACCCTCCGCCTGGATCTCGCCGCGGACTTGCGCGCAATCCAGGCCGACCCCGGCCAACTCGGCCGCGCCCTGCAAAACCTGGCGTTGAATGCCATCGACGCGATGCCCTCCGGAGGCGCGCTGGCCATTCGCACCGCCGCGCATGAAGGCGGCGTGCGCCTGGAAGTCTCCGACACCGGCCAAGGTCTCACGCAAGAGGAATGCGACCGCCTCTTCACGCCCTATTACACGACCAAGACCCACGGCACCGGCTTAGGCCTGGCCATCGTGCAATCGGTGATCAGCGATCACGGAGGCAAGATCGGAGTGCGCAGCGAACCGGGCAAGGGCACGACGTTCCTGATCGATCTGGCGTGAGCAGGGTGTGCATGGGTCTCGTGGCGGAGGATCTCGGGACGTCAACGTGCGACTGAAACATCAGGCAGTACTTTACCCGAATCTGCGGCAACCCACTGAAGGCCGTGCGACCCCTGGTATCCTCGCGTTAGATCGCTCCTGATGGTCTCGACGCTGGCGTTATGACCACATCTAGAATTAGAGGCAGTCTCGAGGGCTTCTGGGCGCCGCGTGACCGAATCCCGCCCCGAACGCCAGTCAGGCTGAGCCATCCCTAGCTGCCGTAGGTAACCAATTGGTCGAGATCCATGTTGCCTCCCGACAGGATCACGCCCACCCTGCCGATGCCGCCTTGCAGTTTGCCGAACAGCAGAGCGGCCGCGCCCACGGCGCCGCTGGGTTCCACCAGGATCTTGAGCCGCGTGAGCAGGAACTTGACCGCCGCGCGGATTTCATCGTCGGTGACCAGCAGAATCTGTTCGACCAATTGGCGGATTATCGGGAAAGTCAGTGCGCCGGGTTGCGGAGCGCGCAGGCCATCGGCGATGGTTTGGGGCAGCGGGATGGACCGGCGCTCGCCGGCCTGGAAGGAGAGAAATGTGTCGTTGCCGTCGGCCGGCTCGACGCCGAAGAGACGGATCGAAGGGCGCATGTCCTTGGCGATAGTGGCGCAACCCGAGAGCAGACCGCCGCCGCCGACCGGGGCGATCAGGGCATCCAGGTCCGGCGCGTCTTCCAGCAACTCGAGCGCCGCGGTTCCCTGCCCCGCCATGATCAACGGATGATCGAAGGGCGGCACCAGCGTGGCGCCGGACTCTTCGAGAATGCGGGCGGCGATGGCCTCGCGGCTTTCCCGGAGGCGATCGTATGGCACGATGCGAGCGCCGTGCGCACGCGCGCTATCGAGCTTGGAACGCGGCGCATCGGCAGGCATCACGATGGTGGCGGCGGCGCCGGCATGACGCGCCGCGATGGCCACGGCAATGGCGTGATTACCGGAGGAAAAGGCCACTACGCCGCGCGAGAGATCGGCGGGCGGGATGGACAGGATCAGGTTGGATGCCCCGCGGATCTTGAATGCACCGCCAGTCTGCAGGTTCTCGCACTTGAAGAAGACGCGCGCTCGGGCGGCGGCGTCGAACTCGGATGAGGTGATCACCGGAGTGCGCTTGGCGAGCGGCCGTATGCGGGCCGCGGCGGCGCGAACGCCGTCAGGGGTTATGGGGGACACGGTTCGATTGTAGCGTCTATGTGGCGTGGCCAGGCGTGGAACGCCCGGTCAGCTATCGGCCAGGCCTAACTCTGCCGGACCTGATGCCCGGTTTCCGGCGCGACGCGCCAGTCTCCAGCGCAATCATCAAGCGAACCTGGTGCCGCGTGCGCCTGGTGCGCTCCAGCAACTGCAGAATTCGCCGGACCTCGGCACGCAACTGCTTCTCAAGCAAAGTACTCCTGCGTTGCAACTTCATTTTTCGGATCCTCCCCCAACGACCAGTACAGCTAGTACCTGTTGGGTAGTGAGTTGAGATGTCCGAACGTTTCGGTCTGGCAACAGAAATCTGTAAAATGTTTTAGTGGCGCAGCCCCGGGCGTCTCCGGGCAGCACGGATCACGCTTGCTCGTCGTCCAGCCCGCATCCGAGAGTGCTCAGGTATTCGTCCGAAGTGTAGAGCGAAAAACCAAACGACGCGGGTTCGAGCGGGGTAAACGGCGTGAGTCCCCGATAGCAGGCGAACAGACTATCGGCATAGGCGTAGTACTCTTCCAGGAATTCGGCGGAAATCACGCCGAAATCCGGCGGGTTTGGGAACACCGCATTGACGCCGATGGCCCGCGAGAGAATGCGGCGGTAGTCGATGACGCCCCAGCTTTCGAAGCGGGCCGCTACGCCCGGCGGCGTGCGGTTGACCAGGAGGTCCGCGAAACTCTGTGGCCGGATTCCGGCATTCGCCAGCGTTTCGTCGCGGCCCGCGAAATCCACGCACTGCGCGATCCAGCGCATAACGTCCTTTCCGGCTAGGGAAAGCATACGAAATTCGGCATATCGGGCGCGCAGTAAGGGTTCTTTTTCCAAGCCGGGCTCGCCCATGCCGCCGAGATACAACGCCAGTTTGATGCTGTCGAAAGACGCCGACGCTTCCAGTCCACGGCCGAACGGATGCAAAATCAAGGGAGGCAGGTCCCACCAGCGCCCGTGCCACGAGGTGTCTGCGGAATGAGTCATCTCTAAATAGCATATCGGCAGGCTGCGGCAAAGGGTTTACCAAGAAGGTTTGGCGGCATCGCCGGGTACATCACAGAAGTTCACGCCCGCGCTCTTCGAAGGTGCGCAGGTTTGAGATCTGGGGAAGTAGGGAACCCTCCGATCGAAGTTCCCAGCCCGGCGCCGGCGCGAGCTGGAGGCGGGACTTGAGCACATCCAGCACGTACCCTTCGATTCCGCTGCCGCGCGGGCCGCCGCGAGCATCCGCGTCGAACTGGAGAAGCAAGGTACGACGATCAAGCCTCTCGATACGCCGATCACCCGCGTTCCGGGGTTGCGGGTAGTGGATTGGAAGTGCGCATAAATGGGTATCCGCCTCACTCAGGTGGCCGCCGCCCGCCGGGCGATGTAGGGCGGGCGCCCTCGCCTTCGACCGGTCCCCTGGCCGGTCTGCAAGCACGCTTGGACTGCGCACCGACGGCGTTGGTTCGGAACGTCGTGGCCTGCACTGGCAGAAGCCCGTGGAGTCACAGGCTACTTCGCGGAAATCCAGCGGCAACGCCTTCACGGTGTGCCCGTTTCCAGCCATATCGTGTGCACGAAACATCGAGTTATAGATAGCCTCTTCCGTTGCCTCAATCACAGCCTCAAACAGCGGAGACATGCTCCCATTCGTCAGCAGCACCTTCGGCTGATACATTGCGCTGTCGGCCTGTATGCGAACCCCCGGAGCAGCCGAAAAGGCAATCACGTAATCGCCGCTACCATTGCTTTCGCTCGACCCCGTGCGCGCCGGCCCCAGCATTGCGCGTGCCGCCAGGCGGTTCAGATTGCGGTGATCAATCGGAGCATCGGTCGCCACCACCACCATGATCGACCCATCCGCCGTCTGTGGACCCGGCATCCGGTTCGCGGCGCCCTTGTTTTGCTGCAGGTAATTTATCGTAACAGTTCAGGTGGTCA
>PKYZ01000375.1 GCA_003132865.1 Bryobacterales bacterium | reverse complement strand
GGCTCAATTGTCAATCTATCGCATTATCCCAGGGATGCCGAAACCGCGCGTTGCGCTGGCACCCTGCCCCACCTGCAATGCCGCACTGGGGGCGCAGCGATGGGATACGCTCAAACGACGGTATGAGAAACCAGGCCAACGATTTACGAGGGGCCTCCTGAGTTAACCCTCCTGGTAGCAGCAGGCGAGCAGGAGGATCTTTGCCCGTTCTTCGCCTCGCGGCGCCACGGCGCGCTGGCGTAGTTCCTTGTCCCAAAAAGATTACCTTATGGGACATAGTCCTTACTTCGGAGCGACGTTTTTGGGGGGCCCGCCGAGTGGACGGCTCGCGGGCCGTTTTCCTCCTGGTCGCCTGCTGCACCCAGGAGGAAGATGCGGCGGGAGCCGCCACATCGCAAGCGATTCGACACTGCAAGTTCCTGATTTCGCGGCATCAAGGGGTTTCGTCTACAGACAGGCGGTTGGACACTCACCTGTGCACGAACACCGGCTGAGCTTGAGCGTATTTTCTCGTTGTCCGCGAGAATGGAATTGGTTGACAGGAATCGCGTTCCCAAGACGGTTCCCGGACCGGCGGGGCAAGGGGAACGACCCCAAAATGGGGAAGGTCACACGGTCGTGCCGTAACGGCGCCAAACCGCGCCCCGAGCGCAGCCGGCCCAGTTATTCAGGTGGACATTCAGCCTTGTCAACCTCAACCACGCCGACTGTCTTATGGCCAGTTGACTTGGTGTGTTCCTTTGCGTCTTTTTCGGCGCTTGCGAGACCTTTTTCATTCTTCGGATGGCATTGCCCCCACCAACCACCGCCCGGATGGGTCGTGCAGAAAGCTCTATACCGCAACGCTAAATCTGACATTTTTAAATGATAGATCATTCTTGCCTGGAGTGCCAGTGCGAACGTCTCCAGACCCGCGGCTATGTTTGACAGGTGATTTCAATGTCGAGGATAATCGGCCCCGCGGCAGAGACCAAGGGCCACCGCGCAAGCCCTTAGGGCCACCGAGGCGGACCTTGCGATCAGTTGTTCCGATAGGAGACAGTGGGCCTGATCCGGCAGCCGATCGCCGGCTCGACGTGCCATTGCCGAGACGAGCGCAAGCTCTGTTCGTGTCTGGGTTTAGGGAGCGTTCCCACCTGCCGCGGCTGGGCTCGGCAACGGTTTCAGAAAACCTCTCGCCACTCTTGAGGCCAGCTTGCAAGGCCTCCGGCAAATAAAGGAGGAACTGCAATTAATCTAAACGTCCCCGTTTCCAGTCCGGACTGTTCCACCAACATCACCGGGCAGCATCTCAGTCGGCAGAGCGTTTCTTGAGATTGTATCCAGCCATGCCGGGTAGCCCATGGAGTTGGATTCCGACAGCGCCACGTCCGGCAGTTTCTGAAGAAAGCAGTTCACAAAGCTGGTGAAATCAGCATGCATCGCGGAGTCATCGGGAAAGGCCTCGAATGCGACTGAGCAGTACAAATCAGCCCCGACTCTAAGTTCGGCGACTTCGAGGGCGCAGCCTCTCTCGATGTGCTCTTCGGCGTTGACTTCCTTCGCCTGGCCGGTTTGAGGATCGATTCGCGCCTTGCGAAGGCACCTCGTCTTGAAAACCTCGATGATGCGGGGGCCGGCAAATCCGGGTTCTCTGAACCAGTGAGCAAATGCCTGCTTGATAGGCTCTCCTTCGTAACTCCATTTGATCCACCTCTCCACCCGTCCTTCGCGCCGGCCGCTGAAGAGCTGTGTACCCAATGGACTCTGGAGCCCCTTGATCTGCAACTGACCTTCCCGCCATTTGATGCCCATGTCGGCGTGTCCCGGAACGAGGAGATAGACGTCTGGTTTGCCACCAAGCCTTACCTTCCATGTGGGTCGAGCAACGTCCACCTCTCCATCAATTGGGTCGCTCTCTTCCACCCAGCTCCGCAATGCTTGATGTTGCTCGATGGCTCCTTGGAAAAACCAACGGACTTCCTGGCTCGATAGCATCATAGACTCCTCCTGCCGTGCTTCAAATTTCGCTTTTGGCGTTATCTGCAATTTTACACCTAAGCCACCACCTAAGCCGAATGTGTTGCCACGTCGATCGGCTGCGGCCTGGTACGCTGGCGCTCGGCGCTTATGGCCCCGCCCGCAACGGAGTTGCGCGCGGCCGCTTGGATAATTGAGTGGTCCGTCGTGAGGTCCCAAATGCTCGCGGTGTGGTCGCCGCTGTTCGCAAGCGCAAGCTTGCCGTCGCTGCTGAACTCGGCGTGGCTGATCCACTTGGCGTGGCTTCGACCTGGACGGGGCTAGTGCGCTAACCCAAGGAACAGGAGCGGCTCTGCCGCGAACCCGGCAACAACAAAGGGCTGGCACAATCGTTGAACAACCTGGCGTGATCCTCCGAAGGCGGGGGAACGTGGACGCCACACCCGACGATGGTGCATGCAGGCTTGTTATCACGCTGCGGCAACGTTCGCCGCACACAGACGAGGTGTACAATCGAGAGGATTGGGGGAGACCCATTTGGAGACCACGAGATGGCTCGGATTAACGGTTGCGGTACTGGCGGGCGCTTTCCCGGGAACAGCTGAAGATATCGTTAGGTTGGTGGGCGCCAATGTCGCCGAGATCTGCGAGAGATGTGGCGACACATTCCGCTTTCTGGTCACTCCTAAGGCCGGAGTCAATGCCGACGAGATTCGTCTCGCTGTGGTGGATGTCGCGCTGGGCAACCGCAAGTTCAGCGCGCCGGACCAGGTCTTCGCAGCCGCGTGGGCCACGGATTCGGATGGTCAACCCGGCGCGCTGCTGCTCCACTTGCTGAAACCGGAGGAATTGCGCGAACAGGGCGCCTACGATGTGACGGTCTTATTCTCCCAAAAAGGCGCCGCACCGGGCGTTCTGAAACTGCAGGTGAGCCATCCGGCAGCTAAGTTGCGCGTTCCGGGCACCTTGGTGATCCACCGGGTGGTTGGTCTCTTGTGGGATCGGCAAGAAACGCCCGCGCTGGTCCTTTGGGAACTCAATGGGAAGTCGGCGGCCACCGGCATACAACTGCGGACCGTTACCGAACTGATCGGCCCTTCGGGACCCATCGGCGCCCGGATTCTGTTCCCGCACCAAGAACCGGGGAAGGAGGGAGTCGCGCCTTCTCCCCTTCGCGTCGAACCGGGCAAGAGCGCTATCGTTCCGTACACCCTGCAAAGCGGGTTTCCGCTCGGAAAAGTCACCGGGTCGGTGGAGTTGGTGTCGCCGGCGCTGGCCGACGCCGTCCCGATGAATATCGAGGTATGGTCTCGCAGACCTCTGTTCTGGATCATTGCCTTTGCCATTCCAGGTCTGGTAATGGGGTGGTTCCTGAAGGTTTTCCTCCAGCAGAACCTGGAAATGGAGCAGGCGCGGCTGCGCTCGCAGACTCTGTTGCAGCAAGTACAAACGGACCTGGAACGACGCGCCGACAAACTATTCCACGACGCGCTCGCGGCTCTATTAACAGCGGTGCAGAACGCGCAGAACGGAGACGATGCGGGCGCCTTGGACAACGCGCGCCAGGCGCTGGAGCAGGCATGGCGGGCCGCACTGCAGGACCTCGGTACGCGCCGGGCGGCGGCGCAGGCCACGCTGGACGGCGTGAGTTCCGTCGTGCGCAGTCTCTGGCCAGTTCCCAACTCCGTCTCTGAGGCGCTGGCGGCCGGACGGACCAAATTGGCCGACGCGGCTGCCCAGATGCGCGCGGACAATGTGACGGGGGCTGTGAACACCACCAACGAACTGCAAACCGCGTTGACTGTCGCATTGGACATCAACGCGCGCAAATGGCAGGGCGGCATCGGTCTGCTGCTCGATAGCCTGTCCAATGCGGACATGGGTATTTCACCGCCGATTGCCGCGGGCTTTCAGCCCATAGCCGCGGCGGCGCGGGCTGCCGTCGGGAAGGCCCAGCTTCCAGCGCAGGCCTCCTCGGCACAGTTGATTCAGTTCTTGCACGATCTCTCCGAGGAACTGCGGGCAGCCCAGGACGCAGTCGCCAGGCTGGGAAGCAACCTGGTCGTCGAGGCGCGGAAAGCGCTCGCTCCCCTGCTCGAAATTGAGCAACTTCCGCGTAAGGATCTGATCCTGACGCTGCTCGACCGCGTCACAACCGCGGCTGCGGAACTGCCCGCGCTGGTGAACGATGCGGCAGCGGCGGCGCAGCCGCTGGGAAAGGCGCTGCGCAGCGTGCACGAGGCCTGGACTGGTGCCTTGCTCCTCCAATTGGAGGAAGCCAAACGGAAACCCGTGGCCGATCTTCTGAGTGCCAACAAATACGCCGAGGCGGCGCGGATTACCGCTGACAGGCTGACGAACGCGGAAAGTGATGCGGCGCTCACGCCCTCCACATGGCAGGACGCAGCCGCTCCCGCGAGCCTGTCGCGCGGTTTCGTGCTCACTCTCGAATCGGCCGTGAAGGAGACATACGCGCCGCCCGCCCTACCCGCCGGAATGGCGCGCACGATAAGCAAGATCCGGTGGACCAAGTTCTGGCAGACGCTCGGGTCCGGCTTCCTGCTCTGCCTTATCGCGCGCTACACATTCGCCGACAAGTTCGTGGGCAATTTCGCGGATTTTGTGATAATCTTCTTCTGGGCTTTTGGCCTGGATCTCACATTGGATTCGGTGATCAAGAACATTCCAAAGCGCGCTTAATGCCGCGCAGGAGATAACTATGGCTGACGATACGATAGTCCAGTCGGGCGAATTTCGCTCGACGGCCGCCCCCAGGAGCACGGTGATCTCGGGACGGACATTCGACAACAAAGAGGTACGGTACGCCGCGGTCGATGGCTTGGCCATGTTCGAGGGCGATATTGTGCTCGGTACGGTCGAGGAGGCGCAAAGCGCATTCCTCGCCGACCTCTTGCGTAAGGCGGCGGCCATCGACCTGGACAAACTGGCCGCCTCGCCCGACGTAAAGAAGGCAGTTATCGCGCTGCAAGATGCATTCCAGCAGCGCAAGATCGAGGGCATCGCAATTCGCGGCGAACAGGCGCGTTGGCCGGGCAACCTGGTGCCGTTCGAGATCGACGCCGCGCTGCCGAATGCGCAGCGTGTCACCCAAGCGGTCGAGCATTGGGAGGCGCACACCAAGTTCCGTTTCAAGGCGCATAAAAACGAGCCGGACTACGTAATGTTCCGGCCGGGCAGCGGATGCAGTTCGTCGGTTGGCCGCCGGGGTGGTAAACAGGTCGTGACGCTTGGTTCCGATTGCACCGCGGGAAACGCCATCCACGAAATCGGACACACCATCGGACTATGGCACGAACAAAGCCGGTCGGACCGCGATAAATTCATCAAGATCGATGCTGCCAACATCATGGCGGGGCTGGAACACAATTTCGATCAGCACATCTCCGACGGAACAGACCTCGGGCAGTACGACTATGGCTCCATCATGCACTATCCGGCATTCGCTTTTGCCGCAGACGCCTCGAAGCCCACCATTATAGTTCCGGCCGGCGTGCGGATCGGCCAGCGCGAAGCCCTTTCGCCGGACGACATCGCCGCCGCCACCGCGATCGCGCAATAGAAACGGTGGAGATCGCCGGCGAGTTGCACCTGCCCGCGGACGCACCGGCATTTCGTGGTGCCATTGCCACTATTTCCGTCTTGGATACGACGGAGGCTGACGCACCTGCGCGCCGGCTGGCGACCATATCCATCCCCGGCATCGCCCACGATCCGGGTCGGCCTGCGCGAATTCCGTTCCGCGTCGAAGCCCAACTAGTGGACCCGAGCGCGATCTATACGGTGAGTGCGTTGCTCGATTTGGACGGGGACGGGCGCATTGGCGCGGGCGACTACGTCCACGCTGAGAGCTATCCGGTGCCGGCGCGCGGTGCGCGGGTGGTCGTCTCCATCCGGCTGCGCAGAGTCTGAGCGCCTTATCCCATGGGCAGCACCCGCGCCGACCCGCTGGTGCGCGCCGCGCGGACGCAGCAGAAGCGCAGGGCTTCGCTGCCCGCTGGTGGCGGCGGCAGGCCCGATTTCAGGCCGGCGGGCGCATAGCGCTTCACCAGGTTCGCGGCATCGCCGCAGGCCTTGTCGAAATCCGCATCGGCGATTTCTGTGGTTTCCAGGCACGACCACTCGTCGGAAAACCCCCAGGTTTCCCAGGCCACCAAGGCATGCCCGGGCATGATCGCGATTCCAGGATTGAACGACGCGGCCTCCAGCAGGCTGGCGAAAAGCACGGCGCCATCTAGGCAATTGGCCACCTTGTCGGCGAGGCTTTCGCGCGGCAGGCGGACTCGCTGCACAACCGTGCTGCTTTCGAGACTGTAGGCCACCGTGGAATTCACGTACCGCATGCCGGAGTTTTGCTTCAGGGAAAGAAAGAGCGCCTTCACCTGCTCGGGCACGCCACTCCGCGGTTCCTGATAACCGGATAGCTTGCCCACGGAAGAGAGCAGAGCGGCGCTACGCAGGAAGTTCAGGACCGACGGCTCGTTGGGGGTGACATAGGAGGCCAGCCAGGGCGTGAGATCCTTCCATTTTCCGGTGTCCGGGTCCTTCATGGAGAGCACCGCGGTGGTAGGTGGCATCAGCCAGATGTGCGAGGTCTTGTGCAACTCGATCTTTCCGTTGTCGAGATCTTCGACCTTCACGTTGAGCGTGGCGCGCGTCATCTCGTGCAAAGTTTGGATGCGGTCCGGGAAAAAGGTGGGCAACTGGCTGAAAGTGGAAGCGTCTTTGCCGTAGGTCAGATCGATCGTTTCGATCGCTTTGGCGGAATAGCCTTCCACGAACGAAGTGACGCGGACGCGCCGCACCTTTGGATTGTCGCGGGTGTTCCGCACGGTGCAGGTGACCAGGGGGGTTTCGCCGGGATCCAACAGGTGGACGATGGAGGTGGGCACCTGGCGCATACGCAGACTGACGGTCGCTTCCAGTCCCGTGGTTTCGGCCGAGAGCATTCTGCTGGGAGGACCCTCGGTGGTGAGGACGGTGGCGTCGTCATCGGGGCCCTGAAGCTGCCGGGCGGACGCGAGTGCCTGCTCGGCGGCGTCCAGACGGTCCAACAGGTCATTGGGCGCCTGCCCCACTTTCCAGGCGGAGGCGGCTCGGCGGAGTTGGTTGGCCAGCAGTTCTTTGGCTTGAAGGTCGGTCATTCAGTCTCTAGTCAGGATGAAGCAGGTGTCGGCAGGGCCGTAGAGACAGTACAAAAGATAAGAAGGGTCGCCGCCGGCCGCGGCGTGGAACGAATTCTTTGCGGATAGCAGGGCCTCGCCGATGGCGTGCGGACCGCCGTTGCCGGGAGATCCAAACAGGTCGGCGTAGAACTTTCGGGCGAAATCGATGGCTAGCGTCTTGCTCACTGGCGCCAGCGTACCTATCAGATTCAGCGCGCCCCGCCGGAAGAAGGCCGGCCCCAGACCGGAGCTCATGCCCGTAGCCGCCGCCGCCGAAAAACAGGCGTTGCCAAACACCAGCGGCCGCCCATTCGTCAGTGGCAGCACGCCGATCGCTTCCGAGCTGATCGCGCCGACGTAAGTCGACGCATCTTTGTCCAGGGTCCAGAAGTTCCCCAGCGCGTCGTTGCGCATGCCGTGACACGTGACGTGCAGGATATCGCTGGAAACTGCTTCCTGCAGCACCTCCACGCCGACGTAGGCGGCGGCGTGGCCGCTCGGAATGCAGGTGACGTTCGACGGATCCACTTGCGCGAACGTGGTCACCCACTTATCGAATAGTGCCGCATCGCCCGCCTGATCGAGCACTTTCTTGCCAAGAACATTGTGGATGTGGCGGACCACGCGGGGCTGGGTCGCCGCAACGGGAGGCTTGGTCACGATCGGCAGGCGCGAGATTTGAAAGTGGAGGCCGAGAAACGCCTGGAGCTCCGGATCGAACAGAAGCTCCCACGGAATCCAGTCGAAGGCGGCTTGCGCGTGGATGTTCAGGCGCGCACCTGGCTCGCGGGTTTGCTGGAGTAGGACGCGGATATCCCAGGGCACCAGCGCTGCGTAGAGGCTGGCGCAAGGGCCGCTCAGCCGCGCCGCGGGCATGGGCTTGCCCTGATCCACCTGGAGCATGGCCTCGTTCAGGCGCTGGTCGAACAGGCTGCGCGCTTGGGCCGGGGGAATGCCTGCCGCGCTGGGAAGAACTTCCCGCCAGAAACCGTCCTTCTCGATCAGCATGAGCGGCGTGTCGTCGGCACCCCCCTTGGACAGAACCATCAGCGAAATGCTTGGCATCACATCCCCCTTGCGGAGAGCGTCCCTTTAAAGCCGGAGAGCTCGCGAATGGCATCGGAAATCTCTGGATTTGGGGGGAAGCTTGGCGCCACCGCAATCGCGGCGCCAATGGCGGCGGTGACGACATTTTCGTTCGGTGCCTCTTGGTCGTACTGGGACCGCACGACGCTCGCCTGCGATTCGAGAAAGGCGAGGGCGGCGGAATCCGTGGGTACGGATCGCGCTGCGACAGCGAGTCGATCGAACGCGTGCAGAACGCGCTCGCGGTTTTCCCGAACGCTGTAAAGTTTGATTTGCAGATTCCAGATCTGCTGCTTCTGATAGTCGATTTGGTGGGCGATGTTGCTGTCGGCACTGGTCGGAGAGACGGCTTGCTCGAGGCTGAAGAGCACATCCTGTGAACGCTGCAGACGGCCATGCAGATACCCGGACTCGCGCGCCGCTCCCGAAACGGCTGGCGGCAGTGGGCCGCCCGTTCCCGTTGCCGTCGCCCCCGCGGACGCGTTCGGCTCCGACCCTTCGATCAGGGGTGTCGAGAGCGATTGCAGCACCGGCATGCGCAAAAGGAAATTGCAGAGGTGACCGAAGAAGGCGTCCGGAGAGGAGTCGGCGCCCAATAAATAGTTGATGGACCGCGTGCTCGCAATCTTCTCGATGCTTTCTGGCGGAGGCGGCGCGGCGCTCACCCACCAAATTTCATCAGCCCCGGAACTAATCAGCCAATCGTTCACGGGATCGGATTCGAATTCGTATCCAGCGATGATCAAGTCCTCGCGGAGCCCGCGTCGGAAGAAGCGCTGCTGGGGACCGAGGGCCGCGCGGATTTCGTCCACGGTGAGGGCGACGTTGCGCTCTCCGAGATCCCCGTGCAGCTTATAAATCACGATGGCCGGCCCGGCTTCGTCGGGTAGCGGCGAGTGGGAGAGCGTGTCCGGCGTGAGCACGAAGTAGTCGGTACCGCGGCGCAGGTCGGCGCCATCCAGGGCTTGCTCGAGGAGCGTATCGAAGTTCGTGGTGAAAATCCCCCGGAAGTATCCCGCCTTGGCGAGCACCGCAAGATCCTGATAGAACAACGGCACCGGCAGGCGATTGTAAAACATCTGCAACAGCATGTAGCGCAGCGACGGGGGCATCCCGGCAGTGATCTGGCTGACCGCATCGACTATGCTCAGTTTTCCGGATTCCACTTGCACTGAGACGTCTATGCCGGGCTTCAAGCTCTCGCCGAAATCCTTGACGAGGCTGCTGAGCGCCCTCTCCATCGGGGCTCCGGCGGCGCGAGCGCAGGCTTTGCCCAGGAAAAGAATGTAGGGGCCGTCCTCGGATGAGAGGCGGCCGCTCATCCGCTCGGCAAGGTCTTTAAGGGTGAAACCAGTTTCCATGGTTCTTCTCTCCGCAACCATGATAGTCTTTTTTTTTCGCAGCCGGGTCCATCAAGTCGCCAGATTCCGTGCGCTGGCCATAATGGTAATAACGGAAAGGCTCGACCGGGCTGATCGCGCCGATGACCGTTCCTGGATCGTAGGGCTGCCGGCGGCGAGGTTCAAGTCGGCGAGCGATGTGCTAACCACCAGCGGGTTGGCATTGACCGTCTCGAGGATCTGGGTGAGGTCGGTGACCGGGGCGCCCACGCCATACATCAGATTGTTGGTTTCGAACAGCCACGGACAAACTTGCGATCCTTCCCAGAGGCCCTGTAGAGATCGAGGATTGGGCTTGCCTTTTCCACAAACAGTGGATCGCGCGGAAAGATCCAGCTTCGATGCCGCCAACGACAGATTGCATCCTTACTGAGCCAGCGCCAAATGGTGGCTCCACTCATGTCCGCCACGAGTCCCTGCTGGAGGACCTCCTGGCGAATGTCGGCGATTCGAAAATCGAGACAGGGAGAGGCCCAGGCGGTGTGGTGGCCCACAGGCGAGGGCCTTTACCTGGAACGACGAGAGAGGCGGGGAAAGCGGGCCTTACGCCCGCCGCGAGGTTCGTCCTCCAGGCCGGGAAGCAGAATCATTTACACCACTTGCAGACGATTTGGCGGGGCGTTATCGAGGCGGGAGGAGAGCACATCATCTTGAAGATCGTCGGCAGCGAGGAGGATGATCTTGGCGCGAATGACGTCACACTTCGGTGACGTACATTGGCGCTTTATGGCCTCCAGACGCAGCCGTTCTTCATCTGTGAGGATCACTGAGAATTGGCTTTTTCTTGGCATTGGAGCGAGTGTATCTTTTAAGTAAAATGGCCTTTCTTTCGGCGCCCACCAAACGGAAACCTCCAGCGGCACACGACCGAGGCACGGCCTGCCGGCCAATTGGATTACGGCCCTGTTTCAGGCGTTGGACTTTGCCTGCCGCCGCCAGACCCGATTCCGGAATCGGCGGATCGTTATCCGCCTCTAAACACCGCGAGATGGGCTGGCTCACGGTACCTTACAAAAAAATTACACAAAATCACGACAAATAGGGCTCCTATCCGAAAAGTG
>PKYZ01000594.1 GCA_003132865.1 Bryobacterales bacterium | reverse complement strand
GCGTCGACAAAGTGGTGGAAGATTACTGCTGGGGCGTCTAATCATGCCTGCATTACTATCCATCCGTCGGCTTGTGGGGCAGGCGTCCACGCCTGCTGCGGGTCTCCAGACCCGCTCCTGGAGTTTGGACATATTCCGCGACTTTGGCGGCCGCGTGTCGTACGCACACCGACACCGGGGTTTAATCACTTTGACGCCCCCTCTCCGTGTCTCCGTCGCGCAGGTTGTCGTAAAATAAAAAGAAGCCAATCATGCACCGACGCCTCTGGATCGCCGGGTTACTTTGCATCCTCGCCGTCTTAGCCCTAGGCTACACCGGATGGAAGACCCTCGCCCATACCGATGCCGATCAATGCTATGCCTGCAGACGCCCGATTCACGCTCACTCCAAAACGGTGGCATTCATCGACGGGCGTTCGAGACTCTTCTGCTGTCCCGCGTGCGCCCTTTCCCAACACCAGCAGACGGGCAAGCCTATCGGTGTTACTCAACTGACGGCGTTTCTGACGGGGAGAGCCCTTTCGCCCGATAGCGCATACGTTGTGAGGGCAAGCGACGTCAACATGTGCGCGCGGACAAAGGAAGTTGTAGATGGCGACAAGCGGGCCGCCGATTTGCGTTATGACCGTTGCGCGCCAAGCCTCATCGCTTTTGCCGAACGGAGCGACGCTGTGCAGTTCGCTCGGGAGCACGGCGGTGAAATAATGCCGTTCAGTCAAGCGGCAGCGGCATTCGCCAAATAGTCTGACCGCCGACAGAAACTACTGTGCCCCGGCTCCCTCCCTGTACGAAGTCAGTATCTTGAGCCCTTTCGACTGGTTCAACCGCAGCCACAAGTCGCTGTAGTGCGCCTCGTCGAGCTGTTGCTTCATCTCGAAATTGAAGCCTTTCAGGTTGCCGTAATGGGTCTTGGCGCGCTCGAATGTAGTGATCGTCAGTTGGAACGGCCCGGTGGTGCTGACGTTCTCGATATCCTGATATCGCCACGTTCGCGACTCGCTGGCCTTCGCCGATTGGTAGACGATCTCGTCCACGCCAACCCGGAGAACGCCTTCGTCGCCACCGAAACGGAGCAGGTGCTTCACGGGGATTTCCCAGAGCACCGCTGAGATGCGATCGGGAATTTCAGCCACGAATCGCTGATCCAGCCGGCTCTTGAGGAAAAGATACGCGTCTTCAAACGTCCTGTCCGAAACGAGGTCGAACTCGTATTCACTGTCCGCTCCCAGTTTCCACTTGTTGTCCTTGTATGTCAGGACGGTCAAGGATTTGGAAGCCATCTTGAGTTGCTGGATGTCTTGGTACGCCCAGCGCCACGCGTGCGGATGCTTCCGTTTCTTCCCATCCTTATACGTCTCCGCGAAGGATATGCCCGACTCGGTGATCGCCAGTGCTCCCATATTGCCGACTTTCTTAATGTGCGGTGGCCGCGAGTGTCCATGCCACGCCTCGTAACGAAACTCCTGTTGGGCGAAGATCGCCGGCGCCAGGAGCGCCAGTCCAATTAAGAGCGCGCCAGTTCTTTTTTCAATTCGAAATTCCATTTCCATACCTCATAGATTGCCGGATACACAACCAGCTCAAGAAGGAACGAAGTGAAGATGCCACCGATCATCGGGGCGGCGATGCGCTTCATTACATCAGCCCCGGTCCCAACCGACCACATGATCGGTACCAGCCCCATAAACATCGTCGCCACTGTCATGAACTTGGGGCGGATGCGCTTCACCGCACCGTGCATAATGGCATCCTGCAGATCCCGTAGGCTGCGCAGCCGCCCCTCAGCTTTGGCCTGGTCGTGGGCCAGGTCAAGATACAGCATCATAAAGACGCCGGTTTCCGCATCGACGCCCATCAGGGCGATCAAACCGACCCACACGCCGATGCTCATGTTGTAGCCAAGGAAATGCAGGAACCAGATAGCGCCTACCGCCGAGAACGGCACCGCCAGGATGATAATCAGCGTCTTCGTCGTCGATTTCGTGTTGACGTAAAGTAGCATGACGATGAGGAAAATCGTCAGCGGGAGAACCACGGTCAGCTTTTCTTTGACGCGCTGCATGGCCTCGTACTGGCCGCTCCAGGCGAACGAATATCCGGATGGAAGCTTCACCTTATCGCGCACGACCTGCTTGGCTTCCTCGACATAGCCGCCGATATCGCGGCCGGCAACATCGACGTACACATAACCGTTCAGCATGCCATTCTCGTCTCGCAACATAGCCGGACCACTCACAACATGGATCTCGGCCAGTTGTGCGAGCGGTACTTGGGTCTGGCCGTCCATGGAAGGCACCAGGACGCGCCCTAAGCTGTCGGGATCGCTGCGGTAATCCCGCATGTAGCGCACGTTGACGGGATAGCGCTCGCGGCCCTCTATGGTGGTAGTGACGTTCTCGCCGCCGATGGCGCTCATGACTACGTCCTGGGCGTTGTCGATGCTCAAGCCATAGCGCGCCAGCTCGTCGCGATTCCACTTGAAATCGAGGAAGTAGCCGCCGCTGGTACGTTCCGAGAAAACACTTCGCGTGCCCCGCACCTTGGGCAACAACGCCTCGATCTGAGTGCCCAGATCTTCGATCTTCTTGATGTCAGCCCCGTAGATCTTAATTCCAACAGGCGTGCGGACGCCCGTGGTCAGCATGTCCACGCGCGCCTTGATGGGCATGGTCCATGCGTTCGCAGTGCCGGGGATTTTGAGCGCCTGGTTCATCTCTTCGATTAATTCGTCGGTTGAGATATGATCCGGCGTGAACCTCCGGAATATGGCCTTCGCCCATTGGGGCGCCCAGGAAGAGTACCAGGTGTCCACCCTCCGCCACTCAGTCTCCGGTTTGAGAACAATGACGGTCTCCATCATCGAGAACGGAGCTGGGTCGGTGGACGTCTCCGCGCGGCCCGCCTTGCCTAGCACAGTGGATACTTCGGGAAACTGCTTGATGATGCGATCCTGCACCTGCATCAACTGCTGCGCCTGCGTGACAGAAATACCGGGGAGTGTCGAAGGCATATACATTAGCGAGCCCTCATCGAGGGGCGGCATGAACTCGGATCCCAGCCTCTCGAAGACCGGAACGGTCAGGATGACCAGAGCAATGGCCCCGGCGATCACGAACCATTTCCATCGCAATGCGCGCTCGCATACGGGGGCGTACAACCTGATCAGGATTTTGCTGATCGGGTGCGTCTCTTCCGAATGGATGGTGCCCACCAGGACGGCGTTCGTCACCCGGGCCAGCCAGCGCGGCCGAAACTCATAGTTCTTCATGTGGGTAAACAGGAGCCGCATGGCCGGATCGAGCGTGATCGCTAGCACCGCCGCAATGATCATGGAAAACGTCTTGGTATACGCCAGCGGCTTGAACAGCCTGCCTTCCTGAGCTTCCAATGTCAGCACTGGCAGGAAGGCGACCGCGATAACCAGCAGCGCAAAGAAACTTGGGCCCCCGACTTCTTTCACCGCATCGATTACCACGCGGTGATAATCCTGCTTGCGGCCTGTGCGCTCCCATTCCTCGAGCTTCTTATGCGTCTGCTCGACCACCACGATGGCCGCGTCCACCATGGCCCCCACCGCGATCGCGATGCCCCCCAGGGACATGATGTTCGATGTCAGGCCCATCATCTTCATGGGGATGAATGAAATGATCACTGCCACGGGAATGGTGATGATCGGAATGGTGGCACTGGGAATGTGCCACAGGAAGATCATGATGACGATGGCCACGATGATCAACTCTTCGGTGAGCGTATGTTTCAGGTTCTCGATGGAGCGCAGGATCAGTTCGGACCGGTCGTACGCGCTAACGACCTTCACCCCAGCAGGAAGTCCTCCCTCAATGTCTTTGAGTTTCTGCTTGACACGCTCGATCACTTGCAGGGCGTTCTCTCCCTGGCGCATGATGACAATGCCAGCGACGGTCTCGCCTGTCCCGTTCCAGTCCGCAACGCCACGCCGAATGTCGGGGCCGAGAGTCACCTCTCCCACGTCGGATACCCGGATGGGAACGCCGCTCGGAGTCTTCGCCAACACGATCTTGCCGAGGTCACCGGTCGATTGCGCGTAGCCGCGGCCGCGCACCATGTACTCGGCACCACTGAATTCCACCAGGCGGCCGCCGACGTCATTGTTGCCGCTGCGCACCGCATCTACTACCTTGCTGATCGGAATGTTGAACGATTGCAGCTTGTTGGGATCGACGTTGACCTGGTACTGCCGCACGAACCCGCCCAGTGGCGCCACCTCGGCGACGCCTGGAACCGATTTCAGGTAGTAGCGAAGATACCAGTCCTGATAACTGCGCAGGTCGGCCAGGCTCTGCTTCCCTGTTGTGTCGATCAGGGCGTACTCAAACACCCATCCAATGCCTGTAGCATCCGGTCCCAACTCGGTTTTGACACCCTGGGGCAGACGCGGCAGGACGTTCGAGAGGTATTCCAGTGTGCGGGAGCGGGCCCAATAGATGTCCGTGCCTTCCTCAAAGATGATGTAAACGTAGGAGTACCCGAAGTCCGAAAATCCGCGCACATCCTTCACTTTCGGCGCGCCCAGCATCGCGGTTACTAGCGGGTACGTGACCTGGTCTTCCATGATGTCCGGACTGCGATCCCACCGCGAATAGACGATCACCTGGGTGTCGCTCATGTCCGGGAGCGCGTCGAGCGGTACCGTCCGCATCGACCACAGCCCGGCCATCACCGCCGCACCGAGCAGGATGAAGACGATGATCTTGTTCTTAGCCGAGAACTCTATGATGGCGTTTATCACTTCTTTTCGGCTCCCATGCCCGGCATGTCGCCCATCTCCTTCGCGCCGGGCTTTCCCGGAGCCTTCGGCTGGTTCGCGGGCGTTTCAGGCTTTGCCGGCTTATTCGTCATTCCCGGCATCCCGGCCATCCCGCCCATTCCCGACGCGGCGGCCTTCATTTGGCTTTCGGAATCGATCAGGAAGTTGCCCGACGTGACAATACGCTCACCCTGGCTGAGGCCCGACAAAATCTGGATGCGGTCACCCTCGCGCTCACCGGTCTTCACCTGCCTAGGTTCGAAGTAGCCGTTGCCGCGATCGACAAAGACCGTCTTGCGTTCGCCCGCGTTGAGCACGGCGTCCGCCGGTACCGTAAGTTTCGACGGAATGTTCACACGAAATTCGATGTCGGCGTACATGTCGGGCTTAAGCATCACGCCAGGGTTATCCATATTGAGCCGTACTTTGAGAGTCCGGGTCATCGGATCGACTTCCGGCTGGAGGTAATCGATCCGAGCGCTGAAGCCCTTGCCAGGAAGTGCCTGGAGAGACACGCGAGCCGTTTCGCCTACGTGGACGTTCGGGGCTTCATACTCGAATACGTCGGCCATGATCCAGACGCGGCTAAGATCCACGATTATGTACAAATCCGTGTCCGGCATGACCTTGACTTGCGGGAAAGCCTTGCGGTCGGTGATGTAACCCGTCATCGGCGAGTACACGGTGATGTTCTTAATGGGCTCTCCGGTTCTAAGGACCTGATCGATCTGCGCTTCGCTGAGATCCCACAATTCCAACCGCCGGCGAGTTGCCTGAAGCAACGACTCGCTCTGATCGAAACCCGACGGCAAGGCGCTGTCCCGCATGATTGTTTTTGCCTTGGCGGCGAGAAGCAGCTCCCTTTGGGAAGCCAACATGTCCGGGCTGTAGATCGTCAGCATCGGCTGGCCCTTCTTCACCAGCTTGCCCGTGAAATCGACGAACACCTTGTCGATCCAGCCTTCCACCTTCGTGTGCACATGGCCGATACGGGTCTCATCGATCGCTACTTTGCCTACCGCGCGGATGGTTCGGGAGCCGCCGCCGAGTTCCACTTGCTCGTACTTCACTCCAATCAGTTGCTGTTTCTCGGGTGTAATCTGGACTGTGCCGACTTCCATCGTGGAGATATCATTCGCGGAGGCTGGCTTTAGATTGGCTCCGGTTGACACAGCCGCGGCGCCGCCATCGGCATATACCGGTTCAAGCTTCATGCCGCAATCTGGGGCGATCCCCGGCTTGTCGGACTTGTAGGCCGGGTGCATCGGGTCCACCCAGTAGAGAACATTGCGACCGCCTTTTTGCGCGGTCTCTGCTGTGCTGCCCTTTACGGCCTTATAGATGTAACCGCCCGCGAACGCGGCTGCGATCACCACCAGCAAACCAACGGTTCGAATGATTTTCATTTTGGATCGCCTTCAATTCGTGAGCGGCTGGCCCGTCATCTCTTCGAGGCGGCTCAGGGCCAGCGCATAATTGAGCGCCTCGTCGTAGTAGCTCATCTCGTAGTCGAGCACCATCGTGAAGTTCGAAAGCACCGACAGGAAATCGACGCTGCCTGTTTCATAAGTGGAGAGGGAGGATTCCAGCGCCAGGTTCCCCTGCGGCACCACGGTCTGTGTGTAGAGTTTCATGAGCCGTGCCGAAGCCTGCGCCATAAGGAAATCGTCCTGGATCTGATAGCGCAGCGCTTGGTCCGTGGCTTCATACGTCCGGCGTGCCTGCGACTCAGTGCTGACCTGCTCGTTCACGCCGGCTCGCTGTTTGCGCCAGAAATAGACCGGAACCTTGAAATCCGCCCGAACCTCATACATGGGCGGCATCGACCCCATGTTGTAATAGCCCGCGTTGAGCGTGACGTCGGGATAGTATTCTTTGCGCGCCATGTTGACGGCCAGTTCCGACCGTTCGATCATCTTCTGATCGCGGCCTAGCATCGGCGAATCGTGACGCGCGGCAGCAAGCAGTTCCTCCAGCGTCGCCGTCAACTCTTTCGGTCTGACATCTTCTGGCCGGCCAACCGGTCCGCCTACCGCCCGGTTCAGGATGCTGTCGATCTCAGCGCTCCGGCTCCTTCGCTCCTGTTCGAGTTTCACCAGCCGCGTTTCCAGGATGCTGGTTTGGGTTTGGGCCTTGAACACGTCCTGTTGGGCGGCGCGCCCGACCGAATATCGGTCTTCGGTCACCTTCAAAAGCTTTTCCAGCAGGTCACGATTGCGGACGAGGAGATCGGTAGCCGCATACGTGTATTGCAGGTGATAGTACGCCTGCTTCAGTCGGGAGATCACAGCCAGTTGCACGGCCTGATATTGCTGAAATTCGGCCTGAGCTTCCTTCGAAGCCATGTCGCCCTTCAGTTTGAGTTTGCCGGGAAAAGGCACCTCCTGCGAGACCATCACGCCAACGTTTGCCAGTACTTGGCTGCCAAGCCCGGCGCCCGGCAGCGGGTTGCCGACGCTGTTATATCCCAGCGACACCATGGGTTCCGGCAAACTGCTGTCCTGCGTGGGCCGCTGCCGCACGGCTTCATAGCGCTTCTGCGCCGCCAGGATCTCTCGATTGTTTTCTAGCGCCTCGCGCACCAGCGCGGGCAATGGTTGAGCCATCGCCGGATAGCACAAGGCCACCGGCAAATACATCAGAATATGACGCATATCTTTTCACCTGAGACCGCAAAACAAATGGGCAGATGAAAAGAGCGCTAGATACGGATGTTGGAGTTCAGGACCTCGAGATCGGGGAGAGAATGCGGGATGACAACCCTTGCAAGTCTGGGGGCGGCCGGAGATATGGGCGGAGCACCGGCGATTGCAACGCGCGCAGTAGCCACGACACGAAGTTGTGTTTGGGGTGCCGGATCGGTTTTGACAAAGTGCCTCAACCCAACCGAGTGGCAGTTGCGTTGTGAAGGGACGGGCTGCTTGCCCGGATGCTCACAACAACCGTGCGCGGGAGCGTGGGATGCAAGGCTGAGCGGAAGTTGCGGGCAGCAAAAACAGTTACCCCAAACCAATGTACCCAGCAGCAGGAAAGCCAGGAGCGAATTGGTAACGGCCCGCATTCGAACTTAGAGTATAGCATGATTTTGTCCGATTCCGCCCATATCGCATGTTTCCTCTGTTCACTGTGTGGTTCCGTCCACTTTTAGCCCTCGCGGTTGGGGGACACTGGAGCCATGGCACAAACTCTGACAGGGGAAGAGCGCAGGCAACCGGCGGAATCCACAGCCAGTCTCACCGAGTACGTATGTCCCATGCATCCGGAGATCGTGCGGAACGCGCCGGGGAATTGTCCGATCTGCGGCATGGCCCTCGAGCCCAAGGCGCCATCGGCAGTCGAGCAACAGAATCCCGAGCTCGCCGATATGAAACGGAGGTTCTGGATCAGCCTGGTCTTGACCATCCCGGTATTCATCGCCGCCATGGGGGAGATGATCCCCGGCCAACCCCTGCAACATTTGGCCACGCAGCGAACCTGGACCTGGGTTGAGCTTATCCTCGGCAGCCCTGTGATTCTGTGGGGCGGCTGGCCCTTCTTCGTCCGGGGCTGGCATTCCATCGTGAATCGCAGCCTAAATATGTTCACCCTCATCAGCCTTGGCGTATCGGTCACGTATGTGTACAGTCTCGTCGCAGTCCTGGCGCCCGGAGTATTTCCGGCGTCCTTCCGGGACGCTACGGGCAACGTGGCGGTCTATTTCGAAGCCGCCGCCGTCATTGTCACGCTGGTTCTTCTGGGCCAAGTCCTGGAACTGGCGGCTCGCAGCCAGACCGGATCGGCCATCAAGTCCCTGCTGGGGCTCGCACCGAAGACGGCGCGTCTGGTTCGCGAGGATGGATCGGAAACGGATGTTCCATTGGAACAGGTGCAGGTTGGCGCGAAGCTGCGGGTCCGGCCGGGAGAGAGGGTGCCGGTGGACGGCGTCGTTGTGAAGGGCAACAGCACAGTCGACGAATCCATGATTACCGGCGAACCGATCCCGGTTGGAAAGGGAACCGGCGACCGGGTCACGGGTGCTACGGTGAATGGCACCGGAAGCCTGGTGATGAGGGCCGAGCGCGTCGGGTCGGAGACTCTGCTGGCTCAGATTGTGCGAATGGTGTCTGAAGCCCAGCGGAGCCGCGCGCCAATTCAAAAGCTGGCTGACAAGGTGGCCGGCTACTTTGTGCCTATCGTGGTCGGCGCCTCGATCTTCACCTTTATCGTATGGGGGTTGGTCGGCCCAGAGCCACGCATGGCACACGCCCTGATCGCCGCGGTTTCGGTGCTGATTATCGCTTGCCCGTGCGCTCTGGGGTTGGCTACTCCTATGTCCATCATGGTGGCGACCGGAAAGGGCGCAACGATGGGCGTGTTGTTCAAAAACGCCGAGGCGATTGAGTTCATGCGCAAAGTGGACACGCTGGTGGTAGACAAAACCGGAACGCTCACCGAGGGCAAGCCGAAACTAGTCGCGGCGAGACCCGCGCCCGGCTTCGATGAAACGCGATTGCTCCAGTTGGCCGCGAGCCTCGAACGCGCGAGCGAGCATCCGCTGGCCGCAGCGATCATAGCTGGAGCGGAAGCGCGGAGCGTGCCGCTTCTCGCAGCCGAGGGCTTTGAAGCCGTTACTGGTAAGGGCGTCAAAGCCACGGTCGAGCGCGCAAACGTGTTGCTCGGCAATCGCCGCCTGATGGAAGAGTCGAGCGTCGATCTGGGAGTCTTGACGGCACAGGCCGAGGCGATGCGGGCAGATGGCCAGACGGTCATGTTCGTGGCCGTGGACGGCAAACCTGCCGGACTGATCGGCGTCGCAGATCCCATCAAGGGGACTACGGCGGAGGCGATTCGGCAGTTGCACGATGAAAACATCCGAATCGTTATGCTGACCGGAGATAGCAAAACGACGGCCCAGACAGTGGCCGGCAAGCTTGGGATCGATGAGGTGATCGCCGAAGTTCTGCCTGAGGATAAGAGCAATGCGGTCAAGCGGCTCCAGGAGGAAGGCCGGTTCGTGGCGATGGCTGGCGACGGCATCAACGATGCGCCGGCACTCGCGAAGGCTCAGATCGGTATTGCCATGGGAACCGGCACTGATGTAGCGATGGAGAGTGCCTCTGTGACCCTGGTCAAGGGCGATCTCGGGGGAATCATCCGCGCGCGCCGGCTGAGCCGCGCCACGATGCGAAATATCAAAGAGAATTTATTCTTCGCGTTTATCTACAATGCGGTCGGCGTGCCCGTCGCGGCCGGTGTGCTATACCCTTTCTTCGGTCTGTTGCTGAGTCCGATGATCGCGGCGGCCGCGATGAGCGTTAGCTCGGTCTCGGTTATTTGCAATGCCTTGCGGCTGCGGCGCGTGAAGCCAGAATAGGGAGAGATCTGGACTAATAAAGTCCGCCCTCCAAGCCACGATAATTCACTAACTCCACCGCCGCCTCGGCCAGCTCCGCGCGCACCTCCGGAGCCACCAGCGCTTCCAGTTCCCGCTCGCGGCTCTCCTTCAGTCTGGTGCGCGCGTGGCGCAAATCGTCGCCGCAATAGCCCGGATGGCACATAAACTCGGTCACACCATCCGGCAGCTCGCGAATCAGTTGCGCGAGTTCGGGAGCGCGGAACCGTCCGGTGAGTTGAAATCCGGCGAAATGGTCCGTCGTCCGGCAGCCGTGGCGCGCCAGCACGCGGTGGAAGCGGCCGCGCAGCACTGGAATTTCGAACGGCCGCCGCACCCAGCGAATCTCAAACTCTTCGGCGATGCGCGCGACCGCGTCCAGCACCGGTGGCGCCAGATGCGTGTGCTTATGCGTGTCGAGATGCGTGGGTTCCAGGCCAGCCGCCAGAATCTTGCGCACCTGCGCCGCCAGCTCGTCATACACGCGGATGCGCCGCGCGGCCAGCGCCCGCAGCAACTCCGGCACCGACGCCGGCAGCGGCGCGTACGGCGGCAGAACCGCGCTGCCCGAGATCAGCACCAGGTGACAGCCCACGTCCAGCAACGGCGCATCCCGCGCCAGCCGCACGGCATCGTCAAACGCCTCGCCATTGGCCATTATCGTGGACGCGGTCAGAATGCCGTCGCGATGCGCCGCCAGGATGCCCCGGTTCACGTCCGGAGTGAATCCAAAGTCGTCGGCGTTAACGATCAGTCGTTTGCGGGAGATCAAAAGATTCTGACCCTGATGGTCAGGAATTTCTTGGGATTGCTGCGGATGTCCTTGGCCAGCGCCTGAAACTCGCGCATGGCGCCGTTCATGGCATCGTACATCTGCGGATTCACCAGCAACTGCCCCACGGTGCCTTGCCCGGAGTTGATACGGTCTATCGTGGCATCCAGCTTGGCGGTCAGTTCGGTGAACTGCTTGTAGAGTTGATCGTCCTTCAGCAGCTTGCCTGCCGTGCCCTTTCCTTCGTTGAGTTCTTTCGTCAGGCGGCGCATTTCGGCGAGTGTCTGCTGCGCGTCGTCGTAGACTTGCGGGTCCTTCAGGAGCTTGCCAGCGGTGCCGCGCCCCTGCTGCAAATCGTCGAGCATTTGGTCGATGCGCTTGATCGGCGCGCGCACTTCCTGATACAGGCTGTCGTCATAGATGAGCTTGCTCAACGTGCCCTTGCCGTTGCGCACGTCGGCCAGCAGTTGTTGTCCTTCGGCGGCAATCCCGTTCAGCCGCTTGTATAGCTCGTCGTCCCGCAGCAGCTTGCCTAGATTGCCTTTGCCCGCGTCGATATCCGCCAGCATGGCATCTGCGCGCTTGGAAATGTCCTGCAGCGTCTGGATCAAATTCGCGCTCTGGGCCATCAGCTCGGGGATGTCTTGCGTCTGCAGGCTGCGCAATTCGCCTCCCGGCTTGACCGGCGTGGCGCTCTGCCCTTTGGTGATGTCGATGAACTTGCTGCCCAGAAGATTTGCAGCGGTGACGGCGGCGGTGGAGTCGTCCGGAATGTCCCGCATATACTTTTTCTGGATCGTCAGTTCAAACTCCACGGCCCGTCTGGGGTCTTTCGATCCCGACAGCTTGATCCCCTGGACGGCGCCGACCAAAATGCCATTCAGACGCACCGGAGTGCTCTCTGTCATGCCCGCGCCATCCGCCATGTAGGTGCGAACGGTCTCGTCACGCTCGAAGATACTGCGGTTTCCGGTCAACAGGAAGATCAGCACCGCCAGGATCACCATGGCGACGAAGGCCACTATCCCGACCTTCAACTGCGACCAGCGGACTTTGCTCAACTCCGGCATGCTCTATTCCCGACGCTTCACGAACTTCGAAATATACTGATCTTTGGAGGCCTCCAACTCGGCCTGCGGCCCTTCGAAGACCAGACGGCCCTCGCGCAGAACCATGAAGACGGTGCGCGGCGCGGCGCCGCCATGGTTGCCCGTCGGCTCCAAACCACCATTCTCCGGATTGTAGCGGAAATTCGCCACCAGATTGCCGTCCTGATAGCGATAAGTCACGATCAGCGTGGTGGTCTTGTTCAAATCCCGCTCCTTCACGATCAGGGCGACGATCGTATTTGCCGTGATGGGGTCGAGGCCCGCCGTGGGCGAATCGTACAGCAGCAAAGGAGGCTGGGTGACCACCGCCCGGGCGATCGCCGCGCGCCGCCGCATGCCGCCCGAAAGCTCGCTCGGAAATTTCTCGAGTGTGCCTTCCAGCTCCACGAACTTCAGGGCCTCTTCCACCCGCGGCAGAACCTCATCGGGAGGGCAGTGAATCGACAACTGGTTGAGCAGCGGGTAGCTCACGTTCTCCTCAATGTTCAACGAGTCGAACAGGGCGCTCTCCTGGAACAGCATGCCGATCTTACTCCGGATTTCGAACAATTCCCGCTCCCGCATCCGGCTGATGTCCCGGCCGAAGACGTATACGGTCCCCGCATCCGGTCTTTGCAAGCCCAGAGCCGTCTTCAGCAGGACTGTTTTCCCGCTGCCGGTGGCGCCCATGATCACGCGCGATTCGCCCTCGTATGCCTGGAAGGACACATCGGCCAGCGCGGGCGTATCGTCGAACGATACGCTCACGCGATCGAAGCGCAAGACCGGGCTTTGGGTATCCGCTGGCGTTTCTGCTGGCATCACGTCAGGCCTTGGCTGACAAAAATCTTGCCGAGGAAGAAGTCGACCACCAGGATCAGCACGGAGGCGGCCACCATGGACTGCGTGGTGGCGCGGCCCACCCCCTGCGTGCCTCCAGACGCGCGCAAACCGTAATAGCAGCCCACCAATGAAATGATGAACGCAAAGACGAACGGCTTCAACAAGCCCTGAGTGATGTCGTTCCACTCCAGTGCCCGCCACACGGTAGACCAATACTGCTGGCTGGGCAGATCCAGGAAAAACCGGGAGACGAACCAGCCGCCGAACATGCCAATGAAATCCGCGAGGATGGTGAGCAGGGGCAGCATCACCGCGGTGGCCACCATGCGCGGCGTGACCAGCTTCTGGATCGGATCGGTGCCCAGCGCGCGCATGGCGTCGATCTGCTCGGTGACCATCATGGAACCGAGCTCGCTGGCCATGCCGGAGGCGTTGCGTCCGGAGACCATGAGCGCGGTCACGACGGGGCCGATTTCCTTGATCATCGAGAAGCTGACGAGCTGGCCGGTGAAGGCTGCGGCGCCGAACTGCTGGAGGGTGGAGGCGGACTGCAGGGCGAGCACGCCGCCGAGGAAGAAGCCGGTGAGGATGACGATGGGGAGAGAGCCGACGCCGATGATGTCGGCCTGCATGTAGATGTCGTCGCGGTAGAAGGGGCGGCGGAAGATGTCGCTGACAGCGCGCGCGGAGAGGACCACGTACTCCTGCACGGCAAGGACGCCTCGTTTTGCGGCAGCATCGATGGTGTCGAGAGCCATGGTGGTTGGCGGGGGATTCCTCCGCTCCGAAGTTTGAGCGTAGCACAGCAGGCCCGGGCACCGAGCACCGGGCTCAGGGCACGGCTTGCGAGTAGAATCCGGGCGGAGGGTTGAGATCATGAAACGGACTTCGCTCGGGCTGGCCTTTGTCGGGTTGGTTTGCGTCGCAGCGGCGAGCGCGCAGACGATTCAGGTCGACAAGAACAATCGGACCATCGCGGTGACCGCGAGCGACAAGGCCTCGGCCGAGGCGGATACGGCGATTGTCACCGTGGGATTTCAGATTTACGCGCCGGATGCGGCGACCGCGTACAGCCAGGGCTCGACGCTGTCGAATGCCATTCTCGACGCGCTGAAGAAGACAGGCGTGGCGGACAAGGCCATCGAGAGCCAGGATCAGAAGCTCAACTATACGGAGTTTCCTGAGAACGAAAAGAGCACGCCGGACCAGCGCGCGCAGAAGCAGTTCACTCTTTCGCAGAGCTGGACCGTAAACGCATCGGCCAAAGATGCGGGGACGGTACTGCACGTGGCCATCGTGGCGGGCGCGAACCAGAGCGGCAATATCGCTTGGGATTTGGCCGACAGGAATGGGCTGCAGGCGAAGGCGGCCGAGAAGGCGCTCATCCACGCGCGAGCAGTCGCGACGCAAATGGCGGCTGGGTTGAACGCGCATCTCGGTGCGCTGATCTACGCGAGCAATCAGACGCCAGTGTCGAGATTCTATGGCAATCTGAACACCGAATCGGCGTCCGTCGCGTCGAGGCCAGCGCCGCCACCGCCCCCGCTGGCGATCCGGCCGCAACAAGTGGAAGAATCAGCTACGGTCTACGCGGTGTTCGCGATCGAGTAAGAAGCAGCCGTTAGCTTTACCGCCACAGTTCTTCGTCCACTTTGTCCTGATCGGCGATGGCCTCATCAAAGGCGGGATCGCCCCGCCAGGTGCCGGCCATGAAACTGAGATCGCGCTTGCGCTCGCGTCTCTGCGGCGATTCACGCGAGATCAGCGCAGGGACGGATTGAGCATTCCTTCGGCGAATCAGAACTACCGCCCCGAACACCAACGCTCCGATGAGCAGAGAAGGAACAGCGAGGATGACCAGCAGGATCGGGATCACGGCCTTCTACACCCTAAACGCTATACGCTAAACCCTAATTGTGGAGGCTCAACANNATGGCGTCGATCTGCTCGGTCACTTTCATGGAGCCGAGTTCGCTGGCGATGCCCGAAGAATTGCGTCCTGCCATCATCAACGCGGTCAACACGGGACCCAGCTCGCGCACCAGCGAAATTGAAACCAGCATCCCGGTCTGCTCCTGCTGACCGTATTGCGCCAGCGCGCGGGACATCTGCAGCGCCATCACCGCGCCGGCGAAGAGGCCGGTCAGGATCACGATGGGCAGGCTGCCGACCCCGATGAGATCCATTTGCGCTACGATGTCGTCGCCATAGTGAGGGCGTGCAGCTACGTTCCGGAGCGCGCGCCCGGTCAGCAGATAGAATTCCTGGATGGCGATGAACGGTTCCTTGAGGAAGTCGAGCAAGCCGGATGGTCCCCGAAACTCGATGCTACCATACACCTATAAAAAAATTGGCCATGCAAGGACTCACCGCCATCGCGGGCATTCGCGTGGGGCACGCCTCGAATTTCGACGCGCTGACCGGTTGCACGGCGATTCTGTGCGAAGGCGGCGCGGTGGGCGGCGTGGATATCCGCGGCTCGGCCAGCGAGACGTCGTCGATCGACACCCTGCAGCCGGGCCACATCACCGGACAGGTGCACGGCATCGTCCTGTCGGGCGGCAGCGCCTTCGGACTCGAAACGGCTTCCGGGGTGCGGCATTATCTGGAGCAGCGCGGCGCTGGATTCCGGGTGGGCCGGGCGGTGGTGCCGATTGTCCCCGGCGCGGTCCTGTTCGATCTGGACATTGGCAAAGCCGGCATCCGCCCCACCCGCGAAATGGGCGAGAGCGCGGCGGCGGCGGCCACTGCCGATCCGGTGAAGGAAGGCGCGGTGGGCGCGGGCACCGGAGCCACCGTGGGCAAGATCTTCGGCATCCGGCAGGCCATGAAATCGGGGATCGGGTCGGGACTGGTGGAGCTGAAGGGCGGCGTGCTGGTGGCCGCGCTAGTGGTGGTCAACGCCTTTGGCGACGTGCGCGACCCCGCCACCGGCCAGCTTATCGCTGGCGCGCGCCGCGCTCCGGACAGCATGGAATTGGCGGACACCGAAGCGGTAATGAAGGCGGGCGGGTTGCGCGCGGGCGGCTTCGGAGCCGGCGAGCGGCGCAACACTACACTGGCCGTGGTCGCCACTAACGCGCGCCTCTCGAAGGTGGAGGCCACCAAACTAGCGGAACTCGCGGGCCTGGGGATGGCCCGCACGATCTACCCCGTCTACACCACGTTCGACGGGGATACGACCTTCGCGCTCTCGATTGGCGACGTCCGCGCGGACGTGAACACGTTGGGCGTGGCGGCAGCCGAAGCCGTGGCGCAGGCCGTGGTGCGCGCTGTGAAGATCGCGCCATCCATGGGTGGCGTGCCGGGTTTGGCGGGTGCGACGCACGGCTGATCGATGCCAGGCCAAGCGTCCCAAATTCGTATAGAAGCAGGGCTTTTTTGAAGTTTTTAGGACTTCTGGGACTTTTCTCACATAGATTTAACCCGGGTTACGGTCTGCAAGTGGTATCCTATTGAAGACATTCAGCAAAGGCTGTCGAGAAGTGGACGCTCTCGCCGCCCCGTTGCGAGTCCTCAGGTAGTCGCCGACAGCCGTTGCAGGAAACGCTACATGATCGTAACGGACAAAACAAATGGCAATTGAAAAAGCGGGCACACCGGTCGAACGGCGGGCAAAGAAACGCTTCGTCATGGAGCGTGAGATCCGCTACCGGGTGTTGGAACAGGATAAAATCATTGCCGTAGGAAACGGCAAAACCCTCAATTTGAGCAGCAGCGGCGTGGCATTCGTGACGGAGAACGAGTTGCCTCCAGGGGCGTTTATCGAGTTGTCGATCGCCTGGCCGGCGTTGCTGGAGAATCGTTGTCCTCTGCAACTGATTGGCTTTGGCAGGGTGCTCAGAAGCTCGGGGGACACGGTGGCATGCACTCTCGCGCAGTACGAATTCCGCACACTGGCGCGGGTTGTGCCGGAAAATGCCTGGTCCGCGCGAAGCGACCAGAAGCTGCGCCGTTGGGCGGAAGCCGTCGCGCGCGGCTAGATCCGCCAATCTGCCGAGCTGCGCACGTCAGTAAGCGGAGATGGGCCTTACCCCACGCGACGCCTAGCCGGATTTCGTAGTGCTGGACGTTTCCCGCGATGGAGTGGCAGCCGGTTTGGGTGCTTCGGCCTTTTCGCTCTTCTTGGTGTCCGAGGACTCGGCCTTGGGCTTCTCCTTGCCGCCCGAGTCTTTGTCGCCCGAGTCTTTGCCGCCGGAGCCGTTCCGGCCGTAATCGTTCACGTACCACCCGGAGCCCTTGAATTGTAAAGCCGCCGCCGACAATAGCTTCTCAACCGCGCCGCCGCATCCCGGGTGCTCGTGTAGCGGCTCGTCGGAAAACTTTTGGATCAACTCAAAAACATCACCGCACTTGGCGCATTTATACTCGTACAACGGCATAGGAATCCGATTCCCAGGTACTAGATCTGAGTACCATTTTAGCAGATCCGAATGCGGCACGGCCAACCGCTAACCATCCGGACCCATCCGGCGTCTTAACTAATATGCGGACGCGGGCGATCTTCATTACGGTGCTGATGGCCACAGGGTTGGCGGCCTCCCAAAGCCACCACTTCTGTGCCAGGGCGATAGGGCGCTCGGCGCAAGCCTTCTGCCAGTATTTTCAAGCGTTACGGCAGGAGCCGCTGAATCCGGTGGAGCGCGTCGTGTTCAGCCTGGTGCTGGCCAATGCGAAGGCGCAACAGGACTGCAAGCCGCCTCTGCATTCATGAACCAAACTCCGCTTACTGACGTGCGCGGCTCAGTATACAGAGCCGCGACCGTCAGGGAGCGGTTTTTGGACCGCTAGGATTTCTTTTTTGCCGTGTGATGCACCGGCGCTACTTTTTCCTCTTTCAGGCCGGTGATTTTGCCTTTCTCCACATCGAACGTCACCATGAAGGCGGGATCCTTCGTGAAAGAGTCGCCAATGCCTTCAAACTGGATCTCGATTCCCACTTCCGGCTTGCCGGTTAACGGAGCGGCTGTCGTGCCGTCGGCGCCCACCAGTTTGAGCGTCACGTTGGGCGCTTGATCCTTGCCCTCCATGCTGACCAGCAACTCCTTCGACTTCACCGCCGGCTTGGCGGAGATGAGCCAGCCCTTTAGCTTGGGCACCGCAGCGCCTTTCATGGAGCTGTCGAAATACTTCTGCCCTTCCGGCGAGAGCAGTTGCCCTTTGACGTTCAACCAAAGCGCCAATTCGGGGTTGGTCTTCTTCAGCTCCTCTTCCTTCTCGGCGGCAATCTCGGCGGCCGTCTTGATCTTGAAGTCCGCGGCCGGCGCAGGGTTGGCCTTGGCCAGAGCCTTCAACTCCGCCAGACCGGAGGTGTCGCCGTGGAATGAGGTGTAGACCTTTGTCAGGTACTCGTCGATCTTCTGCCGTCCTTCGGGAGTCAGGGCGCCAGTCCCGTCATAGGCTGCCGCCCTGGCGAAGTCAAACAGCGCTTCGGACTGCTTCTCCGGCTTTTTTTCGGCGATAATCACAGTACCTAGCCAGTACGAAACCTGCACTGCGTTGGGACTGATCGTCAGGCCCTTCTTGAAATTCGTCTCGGCGACGTCGTAGTTCTTGCGCTGCCAGGCGATCCAGCCCAGGGTGGTATATGCAACGGCGTCGGTCTGGGACTTCGCCTTGGTCCAATCCTCGTCCTTAACGGTGGCGGGCTTCTCGGCAACCAGCAGACCATTGGCCGCCTTCTCAGCGGTGTCCAGAGCGTCCGGGCTGGCACTGCCCAGGGTTGGAGTGAGGAAGCTGATCCAGTAGAGCGCCGTGATGTCCTTGGGATCGATGGCCAGGATCTCCTTGGTCGTATCGATCATCTTGGCCGGCTGCCCGAGTTGCTGGTAGGTGGTGAGGAAGAGCTGCAACCGCGGCATCTTGAAGTCGGAGTCCGGGTATTTTTCCTTCCACGTGTTCAGCACCGTCAGCTTCTTGCTTGAGTCGGTCTCCTTGGTTGCGGAGTCGTAAAGCGTAAATTCCTGTTGATCCTTGTATTGCGGCTTCTTCTCCGCCGGCTTCTCCGCCGGCTTGTCCGCCGGCGCCGCCGGCGCCACCTGGCCGCTTTGCGCCGGCGGGCTGGTCTGCGCCGGCTGGCTGTTCTGCGCCGAGCCAAGCATGACGCCCGCCATCGCGATAGCCGTAATCCCCGTTAACCTTCGTAAGAAATGCTGCACTTGCTGCCTCCTGCCGATGTCCCTAATAAAGTTTGGATCTGTGGGCCGACTGAGCCGCCTTCGTTCGCCGAGCCGGGCGCTTCCCCGCCGTCACATCCGTATCAGCGGGTACTTGCGGAGTATAACCGAACGACATGCGCGGCGCAACATATTCGACGCCATCCGTAACCACTGAGTTCCGAATTCAGAATCATAGCAGATCGTGCGGCCTTCAGCGCCGCGGTGGGACAGGCCTCCTGGCCGGGTGCTTAACCGTTTTGGGGATTCCTGACGGAAACAGCTCCCTGACGGTCGCGGCT
>PKYZ01000810.1 GCA_003132865.1 Bryobacterales bacterium | reverse complement strand
GCAGGAAGCCGTAGCCGTCGCGGTGCATGTTGATGCGCCCGATGGCGTACTCGCGCGTGCGGGCGGTGACCACGTAGTGGCCGGGCCGCGGTTCCACCAGATCGCCGCGCGCGAGCAGGCGCGCCAGCCAGAGGTCCAGGTCCGCGCGGGTTGTNNCGAGCAGCGCCGCATCGGTCATAGATTGATTGTATTAGGTGCGACAGGCCTCCTGCCCTGTCCTTCTTCAGCGATATTCGATCATAATTCTAAACGCCGCTTGCGCTTTGGACGCCAGCGCATCGACGTCAGCGGTCTGAGGGGTGGCGAACGTGGGTTGCTCCAGGCGCGAGAGCACCAGCAGAAGTTCCAGTCGGGCCGGTACGTCCGACCGCAGGCCGCCCGTTGACGGCAGCACGTAGAGTTGGGCCTTCTCGACGCGCTGGCTTGTAACGAGATTCCAGCCGGCGGTTGCGTCGTGCTGGAACAGATAGATGTACCCGGCCTCGCTGGGCGCGACCTGGAGGCGCACCGAATCTCCGGCGTGAAACACGGTGCTGGAGGGCACGGGCGCGTATGCGCCGTCGGCGTCCTTCAGCAGCAGACTGTACTCGACAGCGAGCTTGACAGCCACGGAGGGTGCAGCTTTGGCGCGGCTCAGCGCCCCGCTCTTCGCAGTGAAGCTCTGTGCCGGCATTTGCGTCGCTTGGAGCATTTGACGCCTGGCTTCCGCTGTGTCCGCCAGGGCGCCGCTGCCCAGCGCGCCGGCAGGCGGGAGCGGCGACGCGGCCGGCCGGGACGCGGGCAGGGCGGGAGGCGCGGGCAATGTCGCCGATGGTCTTAGCACACGCGCGGCAGGGGCCCGGAACAGTTTCTGCTGGGCAGCGCGCGGTGGAACAATGCTCGGCTCAGCCGCGCGGGGCGGTGGCGGGACGAGCGCATCCGCCATCGTCACCTCGCGGCGCGCGGGATGCCTTGTCTGGCGCAGCACGAGCCCGGCCACGATTAGCAAAGCCGCCATGCCTCCCGCCATCGCCAGCGCAGCGGGTTGACGCAGCCAGCGCCAGGCGCGCGCCGCGACAGGCTCGCGCGCCGGGCCCAGCACCTCGATCAGTTGTTGGCGCGCGGACGGATCGTGCAGAACATCGCGCAGCGCCTGTTCCTTCGCCAGCGCGTCGAACAACTCTTGATCTTCGATCGCGGCTTCGAACAACGCGCGCCGCTCCGCCTCGCTGAGAGTATCGGTGGCGTAACCGCCCAGCAGCTTTTGGATTTCCTCGCGGCTCATTTCTTATCCGGCTCCCAGCCTACGCCCATGAGATCGAGCAACTGTTGGCGGCAGCGATAGTCCCAGGTGTAGACGGTGTTGATCGACTGCGCGCCCATGCGCTTCTGGATCTCGCCGAAGTTCTTGCCCTGCAATTTCAGGCGCAGCAACTCGCGGCAGCGGTCGCCCAACTGTCCCACGGCCTGTGTCAGACGCTCCAGCATGAGCTTGCGCTCTACCAGCGTTGCCGGGTCGGCCTCCGGATCGGGCAACTGAATGTCGGTGACCGAGACCTGGGTGTATTCACCGTGGCGTTGCGATTTGCGGCGCAGGCTCATGATCTTGAACCTCGCAATCCGGAGAGCCAGGGGAACGAGTTCCTCCAGGCGTTCCACGTGATGGTATTTCTCATGCAAGAGGATCAACACCTCCTGCGCCAGGTCTTCGGCAAAATCCCCCTGCAAATGAGATGCCGCGAAGGCCACGATCCTTTCACGCAATTTGAGAAGGATCTGCTCTCGTTCCACGCGTGTTTACCGGATGATCCACCCATCATAGCAGCGCAGATCGCAGTGAAGCTGTTCCGGCATAAAAGTGAATCCCGCGAGTGGGATAATCCCTGCTGAGCCGCGACCGTCAGGGAGCGGGTACCGTGCGTCATGGCACATCCGCGACGAAGATCGCCATGGGTTCGCCCTGCTCCTCGGCGACATACCGAATCGCTTCCCGAACATCCCGATCCTTCATAACCATCGCGTGCCTCCGTGGCGCGCCCAGCGTTTTCGATCCGATCCATCGCCTTCAAGCCGGTTCAAACCTCGGCTGGCGTAGGACTCCAACCACGGTACGATGGGGGACAGCGCTGTATCGTTGCAGTGTAGTAAGCTTGTTGGAAACTCTAGTTGAGATCGCAAGAAGTCGGAGGTGGAAGGATAGTGAAAAAGCTGATTGTTTTCGATCTGGACGGTACACTTGCCGAAAGTAAATCGTCTCTTGACGCTGAAATGGCGGCACTGCTGCATGACCTTCTCGCCATCGTCAAAGTGGCCGTAATCTCCGGAGGCGATTGGCCGCAATTTGATAAGCAACTGCTCTCCAATCTTCCCCATGACGAACGCCTGGTGAATCTGTCCCTCCTTCCTACATGTGGAACAAAGTTCTTCCAATACAAAGGAAATTGGAAGAAGATTTATTCGGAAGATTTCACCGCGGATGAAAAAGAGAAAATCGTCGGTTCTCTAGAGAAGGCGCTCGGGCTAGCGGGCTTCAAGGTCGAAAAGGTCTGGGGAGAGGTAATTGAAGACCGGGGAAGCCAGATAACATTTTCCGCATTAGGTCAGCAGGCCCCCTTAGGAGAAAAGGACAAATGGGATCCCGATTTCACCAAGCGGAAGAAGATCAAAGCGATCCTTGACACTTTTATTCCCGAATTCTCTGTCCGAATGGGTGGCGCGACATCCATTGATGTCACCAAACTTGGCATTGACAAAGCCTACGGAATCGGAAAGCTGCGAGACATCCTGGGCATTTCATTGGAAGAGATGATTTTCATAGGCGACGCCTTGTTCGTAGGGGGGAACGATTATCCGGTCGAAGAAGCGGGTGTTGTTTCTATCCCTGTGCGCGGTCCCAATGAGACGAAACCGGTGACCGAAGCAATCATCGCTTGTTTGGATGGCGATCGGCAGGCGTGACCTTGCGGGGGCGATTTGATGAGTGGATTTGAATTGCAGCGCCTGGGACTGCTGATGGAGGCGGAGCCGGGTAATCCCCAGGAGCTCGAAGGCGTCCTGAATCCGGCCGCCATCCGTGGCCCTGATGGCGAGCTCTACCTCTTCCCGCGGCTGGTCGCGCGAGGGAATTACTCGCGTATCGGAATTGCACGAGTGCGGTTCAACGAAGCCGGCGATCCGGCAGGCGTCGAGCGGCTCGGCATCGCACTGGAGCCGGAAGCCGATTATGAGCGGCGCCCCGACGGCGGCGGTGGCTGCGAGGATCCTCGTATCGCGTTCGTGGAACCGCTCCAGCGGTACATGATGACCTATACGGCACTTACGCCCCACGGTCCACGGATCGCCGTGGCCCTATCGGCGGACCTCTTCCACTGGCAGCGTCTGGGGCTCGCGGCCTTTGCTCCGTATTTCGGCATCGCATTCGGCGGCGTGGATGACAAAGATGCCAGCCTCTTCCCCGTCGCCATTCCTAATCCATCGGGGCAGCCGGAACTGGCCATGCTCCACCGGCCGCTTTTTCCCGGCACTCGTCCGGAGGAAACCGCCTGCCACCCCGCGTCCCGGGAGGTGGATCTCGATCGGGAAAGCATCTGGATTTCCTACTGCAAGATGCCCTTGGATGGCAGTGAACCATATCGCCTACGCAAGTTTACCTCTCATCACCGGCTGGCGACTCCGGTGTCGCCCTGGGAGCGGCTCAAAATTGGCGGCGGCACTCCGCCCATCCTAACCCGGCACGGCTGGCTGATCGTTTACCACGGCGTGAGCGAAGTGGTGGATCCGAGCACCCCCGGACACCAGCTTTGCTACTCGGCCGGCGTGATGGTGCTCTCGAAGGAGCATCCGCGCGTGATCCGCTATCGTTCGGCGGAGCCGGTGTTGACGCCGGTGCTGCCGCAAGAACGCCGCGGGACCGTCGCCAACGTGGTGTTCCCCACCGGCATCGACCGGCGCGACGATCTTGGCTCACCGGACCGCTTCGACGTCTACTATGGAATGGCCGACAACCGGATTGGCGTGGCACGCCTTGACTTGCCAGAATTTCTGCCGCAGGGAGGAGTCGCCGACGCGCCCGAGGCAAAAGTGTGACGCAAACATGAAAAACAAACCCACACCTTCGAACCTCGGCGCCGTGATCTCGGTGCGCGGCAGTGTCGTGGATGTGCGGTTTGATGCGCATTTGCCGCCCATCTACTCGTTGCTGCGTGCGCAGGACGGCGAAATTGCTATCGAGGTGTTAGCTCAACTCGACGCGCATTTCGTGCGTGGAATCGCGCTGACCCCCACCCAAGGCCTCGCCCGCGGCACAATGGTGGAAAACACGGGAGGGCCGTTGAAAGCGCCGGTCGGCAAAGAAATCCTCTCGCGAATGTTCGATGTTTTCGGGAACGCCATCGACCGCCTGCCGGCGCCGGCCGGCGTCCAATGGCGCAACGTCCATCGATCTCCGCCGCCGCTAACCCAGCGTTCCACCAAGTCCGAGATCTTCGAAACGGGGATCAAAGCCATCGATGTGCTGGTGCCGCTCGAGCGCGGCGGCAAAGGCGGCCTGTTCGGCGGCGCGGGCGTGGGCAAGACGGT
>PKYZ01000316.1 GCA_003132865.1 Bryobacterales bacterium | reverse complement strand
CTGCATTATCGTCTAGTAAAAGAGCAGGTTCGGACACACGGCTGAAGGCCCGAAGTGACGCAAGACTGTCATCCCGCAGGCGCCGCCCGCGATTGCCGAACCCGATTCAATTCGCCAGCTCTCGATATTTCAGAGGGCCTGAAGTGCGTGCTTTGAGCGAGATCCAGAAGACTCATAGGTATCTAATACGTGACGCGGCCAACGAGGCTGTAAAGCGGATAGGAAAGGACGCCGAAATCGAAGATTCGCCGCGGTTGGACCACGATACACAAGATGTGTCGGGGACCCGTGAAATCGCGGGCACAATCTACAGAAGATCCAGGACAGCGGCATCTTCCTTGCGGATCTCAAACGTTTGTAGGGTCGACTGACCTCCTTTGAAAATCACAGGAAGTTGCTGCCAAATCCGAACGTCACGCTGGAGCTGGGATATGCGGCTCGTAGCGTCGGTTGGGAGCGCATCGTTTGTGTTATGAACACAGCCTTTGGTCCTGCTGCGGAACTGATTTTCGATCTTCGGCATCGTCGGTGGCCGATCTGCTACAAGCTGGAAGGCGAGGACGGCGAAGTTATCCGGAATATCAGGAAACTCTTGGGAGAACAGATTGAGATCGCTCTCCGCTCGGCGATGGGTAGCGAGCATCAGGCAGTTGAGGATGCGTCCAGGAGGCTGAGCACGGAGACGATCATGTTCATGGGATGGTACGCCCATCATGACGTGTTTTTACGTGTTTTGGAATGATCAGGAGGGCTTGACTATCTTGCAATCGGCCGCCCTATGTTTCATCGACCACGCCGTGGATCGTCTCTTGGATCTGAAGCTGATCGATTGCTTCTTCGACCCTAATCTGAAGAGGTTTGTACCATTGGGCATATATTGGCAAGCTCGTGCTGAAGAAGCTGGACATCAAGCCTCGATCGCACCCGGACGCCACCAAAGCGGTGAGCGATGATCCACTCAGGGAAGCAGAATCTCCGCCGGTGCCCGTGAGCGCTGGGCAGAGCGAGAGTCCTCGGCCGCAGCCGCCAGCGCCAGCTAAGCGATGCCTCCGGAAGATGCAGCTCCGGGACCGCCTTCTCTGTGCCTTCTTTCCTGGCGAATTCCCCGATCACTACTAATCTTTCTCGGGACAGGCGCCAGGACTACTGGTATTCCGTAGTATCATGAAAATTGAGATTTGAATGGCACGACGCCAAAGCCGAGGCCAACTTGCAAGCTCACGGCGTGAGTTTCGATTTGGCAAAGACGGTTTTCAACGACCCATTTGCTATCGAGCGCAGGAGCGTTTTGTTCTCATCGGCATGGCTGAAGGTCACGTTGTGCTGTATGTAGCCTACACCGAACGCGAGGAGCGCATTCGCATTATTTCCGCCCGGGGAGCAACGCAACATGAGCAAGACGACTATTTCCGGCAAAACGCCTAATCCACCCAAACCGATGACCGTCGAGGCAATTGAGCGGGCCGCGCGCGCGGATCGCGACGCACAGCCGCTCACCGAAACCGACCTCAAGCGGATGAAGCGAACACCACAGGCGAAAATCATCCGCCGGGCCTTGGAACTGACGCAAGAGGAATTTGCCACACGCTATCACATTCCCCTTGGTACGCTACGGGACTGGGAACAGGGCCGCGCGGAACCGGATCAGCCCACGCGGGCGTATTTAACTCTCATCGCCCGCGATCCCGACCATGTGAACCGGACATTGAATCCAAGACCAAACTGAGACACGACCGCCGTGTTGCGCATTGGGTCGGACGGCCGGGATCGCTTACGCGGTTCGATCAATTCGACCGGAGGGTCCGAACTAAAGCCTCATCCGCATTGGGCGGGTGGTCTGCGCCGATCAAGCCGCACCCTGCGCTGATTGCGACCTCTGTGACATGCTACAGTAGTTTTCGACTGCGTGCGCAGTTTTGCCGCTCTTATCGACTAGATCAAAGGGTTTTCGACGCATGAGACTTGCACCGGCTCCCGTCGCCGTCTTCCAGGAGAAGACCGTCCCAGACGCCGCCAGACTCGCTGACACGCAGATCGATGAGGCCAGGCTGGCAGATCTCTGCCGATATCAGGTCCGGGAACTTTCGTTTTTTGGATCAGCCGCTCGGGGCGAGATGCGTCCGGACAGCGACATCGATTTGCTTGTCGAGTTCCTGCCGGATGCTGAGATCGATCTGGTGGATTATGCCGGACTGATGTTGGATCTGTCGCGTTTCCTGGAGCGGAGAGTGGATCTGGTCTCGAAGAACGGGCTGAAACCGCTGACTCGGGCTTCCATTCTCCAAGAGGCGCGGCTTTTGTATGCGGCATGAGAGCTTGTATCTCAACGATGTTGTCGAGGCTGCGGACCACATCGCTGAGTTCATCGCAGGCGCCGATTTGGAGGCGTTTCAGAAATCGGAGATGCGGCGCAGCGCCGTAGTTCAGAAACTCGCCATTATCGGCGAGGAGGCTACGCGAGTCTCCGAGGAACTGAGGACCCGCCACCCCCGGGTACTTTGGCCACAGATCATAGCCTTCCGTAACATTCTCGTCCACGCGTACTTCGGGATAGACTGGGACGTAGCGTGGCGGGCGGCCCTCGCAGCAGAATCCGCTGGCGCAGAGGATGAGGGTGGCCGGTTATGAAAAGCAGGCCTCGCACCAAGGCAGACCCGATCGAGCGGCAAATCGAGCTGGCGCTCCGCCCTGGAGGATTCATCTCCGACCGCGCGTGCTTCTCGTTTGTCGGTGGACTTGACGAGGTCGTCGCCAGCATCCGGAATGTCATCAAAACGGAACCGGCGCGTGGCGTCGCACTCTGCGAGACCTTCCTGGCCGGCTGCCATGGAAAAGCCGATGAACTCGACGACTCGAGCGGCAGCTTCGGACAGTTTGCCCAGGATCTCATCTGCCTCTGGATCAAAGCCAGTCAGGCCTCGGGCGCCGATGCGGATCGGACGGTTTCCAGGCTGCTTGCGTGGATGGACGACGATCCCTACGCGTTCTGCTACGAAATCGAGAAGGACGCCGCAGCGGCGTTCGACAAGGCCGGATTGGCCGCCTTCGAGAAGCAGATTCGGGCGCGCTTTGAGGCCGCCTCGGCGGAGCAATCCGGTTACCCCTACCGGCACTGGGGCCAAGCTCTGCGCGCGACCTATCGCGCACAAGGAAACATCGCGGCTTACGTCGCGCTCGCCGAGCGCACCGGGCTTACGCCGCAGGACTGCGTCGCGCTGGCCAGGCTGCTCGTTGCCCGCAAGCCGCATGAGGCGCTGGCCTGGGTGGAGCGCGGGCGCGCCCTTGACCGGAAAGGCCAATTCCGGTCCACGGCGGCTTACGAACTCGACCAGATCCACCGCAAATTGCTGACCAAGCTCGGGCGGCAGGAGGAAGCGCACGAAGCCGCCTGGGCCGACTTTCGGAAGGATCCCTCGAAGTACAGCTACGACGATCTCATGAAATTGGCTCCCAAGGCCGCACACCCGGAATGGCACGAAAAGGCGATGGATGCCGCTAAGGGCGCAGACCTGGATTCCCTGCTTGATTTATTCGTCCACACCAAAGAGATAGAACGTCTTGCGGGACTGGTGCGCGGCGCTACCGACGGCGCTCTGGAGGAGGTGAGCCACTACGCCACCGAGGACGCGGCGAAGAAGCTGCAGAAAACGCATTTGGGCCTTGCCGCCCGGCTCTGGCGCGCTCAAGGAATGCGCATCGTCGATGCCAAGAAAAGTAAGTACTACGGCGCTGCGCTTTCCAATTTCGAGCACGCCAGAGACTGCTACAAACGGGCGGGTCTCGCCGCCGATTGGGAGGAAACCGTGCGTCGGGTGCGCGCCTCCCATTACCGCAAGACCGGCTTCATGGGCGGGTTTGAGGCCCTCGCGGCCGGCGCGAAACGCGGCGATCCGCCTTCCTTTCTGGACCGCGCCAAGGCACGCTGGGGCCAACGGCAGGGCGAGGCAAATCATGAAGAAGGCTGACCGGCCCCGGAGGGCGCCCCGCGTGGATGCGGCGTCTTTGGAGGAAATCATCGATGAGTTCACGGTCGAAGCCCACGACGATGACGAACAGATTTGGAACTTCCGGCAGGCCTTGCAGAAGCATGTCTCCCTGCCCTGCGGCGGTCTCGTGATCGGCGAGCCGGTCTCGGTGACCGGGTTCGAATACTATGGGAACCAGCGGCGAGCGGTGACTGCGACCTGCCGCCGCGCAGATGGCCGGGAATACGACGTGGCGGCCTCCGAGGTCGCGATTCCAGCGAGTACGACGGGCGCACGCTACCTCGCTGCGTACCGCCAGTGGATGGGAGTCGAGCCTTACCCCGCCGAGGCTGCGATTCCCACCCGCGGCAAGCCTGCACACCAGTCCCCTGCAGCCCCCCTCGACCTCGGCGGGCGGATCGAACTGGCCGTTCTGTCAGTGAAGCAGAAGGCCGCGCGCTGCCGGCTGCTGGGGAGTGACGGGATCGTCACACTCCGCGCCAGCCGCCTTTGGGACGTGGTCCCCGGCGAGATCGCGGTGGTCGCGCCGAGTAAGCAGTGGCGCTACGCTGGCCAGGACTATCTCTCAGGCAAGATCGAATCCACGCGGCTCGACGTGGGCGCACTGGGTCTGGTTCCGCTCAGGATTGAGGACCGAGGCACATGGAATCCGAGCGAACACTACTGGGGCGAGGAGGATGAGCCCATCGAGGAGTGGGCCAGGCCGATTATTGCCAGGGGCCCGCGGCGGGAGTTCGAACTGGAGCAGGTACTGCCCGGGGAGGACCCTGACGATCCGTTCTCCGATCCCATCATTGAATCCAACGACCGGAAGGACTCCGGCGACGTGGCGGGAGCATACAGCATACTGATGGAACTCTGCCAATCGGATCTTCGCTGCCTGGATGCCCACGCGCATCTCGGCAACCTGGTTTTCGACCGGCGGCCCCAAGATGCGATTCGTCACTACGAGGCGGGGTTCCGGATCGGTGAATTGTCCCTTGGAGAAGCCTTCGATGGCCTGCTGCCGTGGGGCTGGATCGACAATCGGCCGTTTCTCCGTTGCATGAATGGATTCGGGCTGTGCCTGTGGCGTCTGGGCCGGTTCGAGGAGGCTGGGCGCATCTTCGACCGCATGCTCTGGCTGAATCCATCCGACAATCAAGGCGTGCGGTTTCTCATCGACGACATTCGGACAAAAGTGGCATGGGAAAACAGCAGACATAAGTAAAGTAACCGGGTGTTATCCACCTCCAAAGAGGAACGCATCCAGCGCGCGGACCGGCTGGTGGACCATCAATAGCTCAGAACTCGTAGTATTGGTGTTGGCTGATCAGTCCCCGGCAGCGGGCTTCAGGAGCCAGCCCCAATCCGGCAGATGTTCCCGCACGAAGCCGGGGGGCAGCGCACGCGGCTTTCGTCTGGCTGCTTCGCCTCGTCCTCCGGTTCCGGCTGCCGACATCCAAACATCGAGCATATTGCCTGCCGCCTCTGCCGGGAAGTCTTCGGCCCAACCCAGGATGTCGTTGTCCTGGCCATCCCGGACGCGGTACAGGCCGAGCAGGACGCCCTGGCAGAATTGCAGCGCCTGTTCTTCGAGTCCCATTTCCAGGTAACGCTTCATTTCGCCGACGAACGGTTCCACTGCTTCTTCCAGAAGTTCCCACGCCGCTTCTGTGGGTTCAACATACCCCGAGGAGTGCCCACCGGCGCGGCCGTTCAGGTCGTCGTAGTCGTATTGGAGCACAGCGGTCTCTACGTCGTCCGCAACCGAAAACAGCGAGATTTGTGTCAATGAATCTCTGGCGATTGCCTCGGTTTCAGGGCGGAGTTCACTATGGCGCGCTAAGAGGGTCTTGAGGACGGATGCGGCTTCGGCATTATCCAGTCTGGCGAGCAGGTCCGTCCCCCTTTCGCGATTCGACTTGCGCTTCGAGTCCTTTCTTGCCATCGATGTTGACTGAATAATTGTAGCTGAACTGACGATAAGGTTGCGCTTGCATAGCCGGAATTGTCGCGCTTACCGGTGACTCCGAGAGGCCGTTCGCAAGAGGTGTGAACAAGTTGATGGGCCCAATTACCGCGAGTTTTTTCGGCAGGCCTTGGCGCTGGTGTTTCTTGGAATCCGATCCACTGGGCTGCAAGCCAGAAAATCAACCCACTCACTTTCGCTCGTTGGGTACCTGGATTCCGTCGGCAGATCTTCGGTAAGCTATTGAAAGGAATTGGTCGGGGCGAGTGGATTCGAACCACCGACCTCCTGGTCCCGAACCAGGCGCTCTAGCCAGGCTGAGCCACGCCCCGAATCTACCAGTGTAACTGGTTGCGCCCTCCTGGACAAGTGGCGCGCCCGCTCTGTAACATCAAGCAAGTGAGCGAGAACCAGAAACTGCGCGAACTGCCAGCCGTACACGAGGTCGCCGAGCGCATCTCCGCGCCGGGGATTCCGCGGCAGCTTGTCGTGGCGGAGATCCGCCGGGCGCTCGATAACGCGCGCCGCGAGATCCGCTCGGGCGCCGCCAACGGCATTACCACGATTGCCATCGAAGCGCGGGTCGAGCGCGCGCTCCGGGCGCTGGCCGTGCCCTCGCTGCGGCGGGTCATCAACGCCACTGGTGTCGTCCTGCACACCAATCTCGGCCGCGCGCCGCTGGGCCCGCAAGCCATCCATCCCGGATACTCCAACCTCGAATACGACATCGCCACCGGACTGCGCGGCAAGCGCGACGTGCACACCGGCGCACTTATTGAGCGGCTGCTGGGCGCGCCTGGCATCGCGGTCAACAACAATGCGGCCGCCATCTACCTGGCACTGAATGAGCTGGCGGCCGGACACGAAGCGATCGTCTCGCGCGGCGAACTGATCGAAATCGGCGACGGCTTCCGCATCCCCGACATCATGCAGCGCTCGGGCGCCGTGCTGCGCGAAGTGGGCACTACCAATCGCACGCGCATCGCCGATTATCGCGAGGCCATCACCGACCGCACGCGCCTCTTGCTGCGCGTCCATCCGAGCAATTTCCGCATCGAAGGCTTCACCGCCCGCCCGGCGCTCGAAGAGCTGGTCGCACTGGGCCGCGAGCGCGGCATTCCGGTGTATGAAGATCTGGGCAGCGGCTGCATTGTGGACCTGCGCCCGTTCGGCATCGATGAGCCGCTGGTTTCGGACAGCTTGCAGGCCGGCGCCGATCTGGTTTCGTTCAGCGGCGATAAACTGCTCGGCGGTCCGCAGGCCGGCATCCTGGCCGGAAAGCCGGAAATCGTCGCGCGCCTGCGCCGCAACCCGATGTTCCGCGCGCTGCGTCTGGATAAGACGATCTACCAGGCGCTGGAGACCACTCTTCGCCACCTGCTGCTGGAGCAATGGGACCAAGTGCCGGCATTGCGCATGATCCGCCAGAGCGCCGCCGAAATTCGCGAGCGCGCCGAGCGGCTTCTGACTTCACTTCTAGCCGCGCTGCCTGGTCTAAAGGCGGAACTCACGCCCGGCGAATCCGTGATCGGCGGCGGAGCCACGCCCGAGCAATCCATTCCCACTTGGCTGATCGCGATCGAGTGCGCCGATGAATGCGCCGCGCAACGGCGGCTGCGCGCCAACGACCCGCCGGTGATCGCGCGCGTCGAAGAAAAGCGGCTGCTGCTGGATCTGCGGACGGTCCTGCCGGAAGAAGAAGCGGAACTGGCGGCGGCCCTTCAGGCCCTTTCCTGATACGTGCCTTCCGCTGTGCTGACGCGAATCTTCTCGCCCTCGGTGATGAAGGGAGGCACCTGCACCACCAGGCCGGTTTCGAGCTTGGCGGGCTTGGTCACGTTGGATACCGACGCGCCCTTCATTCCCGGCTCGGTTTCGACCACGGTCAGATCCACTGTGGCCGGCAATTCCACGCTGATGGGATTGCCTTCGTAAAACTCCACGGCCACTTTCAACTGCGGAACCAAGTATCCGACGGCATCGCCCAAAAGATCCTTGGTCAGATGCATCTGCTCATAGTTTTCGGTGTTCATGAAATAGAAGTACTCGCCATCGTCGTACAGGTACTCCATTTCGTGTTCTTCCAGCGCCGCGCGCTCGACCTTATCTTCCGATGAGAACCGGTGCTCGATCATCGTGCCGCTGCGCAGGTTGCGCATCTTGGCCTGCACGAAGCCCCGCAGGTTGCCGGGCGTCCGATGGTTCACGCTGAACACGGAGAACAAGTCGTTGTTGAACTTGACCACCATGCCCGGGCGCATTTGTGTTGACGAAATCATGAACTACCTCTCGATCCCATGAAGATTGGCGCTACAGGCGTAAATGCCAGTATAGCAAAGCTCTCAGCTCTCAGCTTTTAGCTTTCAGCTCTCGGTGTACTCGATGCCGTTCTCCTCGCACCATTCGATGGCGATCTGGCGGAGCGCTTCTTCCCGATAGGCGTACCAATCCTTTTCGCGGCGATAGCGCCGCAGCGTATCCTTGAATTGAAATAACGAAACGCGCCGGCGCCGCGGATGGCGTTTTGCAATTCGTCGCTCAACCGCTCCGGCTCGACGGACTCGGCGAACTCGCGCATGATGTCCCACTCGTGGATAGCGTATTTTGTGGGCAGCTTGCGGATACCCCCTGAATGTGTGAATCAGGCTTCCGTCCAGGTCGATGTGTCCACTAAACTCGTCTCAGGTCTCGGATATAGACGAAGCTCCAAACAACAACGTTTGGGTTGCCATGCCTGGCGTATTTTCCACGATTTAGATGGACAAATCGAGTCCCGCAGTCCCGCTCAGAATCCGCGTTCATCGGCGGCCAATATGGACGGCCTGCCATTACCAACGCCTCTCAGAGCCGTTATTATTGGCCGGTAGAGGTACTAGCCGTTACAAACAGCTCAGAACGGCAGGATCTCCTCGCGCACCGGATCGAAATCGATCCGCCGCTTCTGCATGTACGAGATATTGCCCAGGTGCGAAGCCTGCGCCGAGCGATGCCCGATCAGCACGTCGCCATTGGGCCGTTTGCGGGAGCGCACGCACTCCAGGAAGTTGCCCACATGGTCTTGGTCGAGATTACTGAACGCTTTCACGGTGACCGTTTGCGCGCCCCGGCCTACCGGGATGAACTGGAATTGCCCGCGATCGATCCACAAGCGCCCTTCGCTGCCACACATCTCCACGGCCGCGCCGGCGATCCCCGGCACCAGCGTCGCTTCGAATGTGGCGGTGAACTCGGCCGGATACTCCAGCAGCACGTTGATGGTGTCCGGCGCCGTGCGGCCATCCTTATACTTGTAAACGCCGCCCGCGGCGGAAGCGGAAGACGGCACCTCCTGCCCCATGAACATGTGCACCACGTCGATCCAGTGTGTGAACAGGTCCGTCACCTGGCCGCCGCCGAAATCCAGGTAGGCGCGCCAGTTGAAATACTGCTGCGGATCGTAATCGCGCCACTTCACCGGTCCCAGGAAATGCGCCCAATCGAGATTGGCTGGCTGCGTCCGCAACCATTCCGGCGCCAGCCGCAGGTGATAGCCGTTGCCGTGCCACCACGTGCGCGCCAGCGTGATCTTGCCCAGCTTGCCCGTGTCGAAATACTCGCGCTTGGCTTGCAGATAGTGTTTCCCGGAGCGCTGCTGCATGCCCACCTGGCAAATGCGCTCGTTGACCCGCGCCGCCTTGACGATCAGCGGACCTTCTTCAATCGTGCGCGTGAGGGGTTTTTCGACGTAGACGTCTTTGCCGGCGTTCAGCGCGTCGATGGTGATCTGCGCGTGCCAGTGGTCGGGCGTGGCGATCAGCACTATGTCCACTTCCTTCATTTCCAGCAGCGCGCGATGGTCTTTGAAGTCCTTCGCGTGGGGCGCTTCCTGGCGCACCGCGTCGATCTGCGCGCCATAGATGTCGCAGACCGCCACCACATCGGCTTTGGCCTTCTGGAAATTCCCCATGTCGTAGCGGCCGCGATCGCCGCAGCCGATCACGCCCAGTTGGATGCGATCGTTGGCTCCCATCACGCGGGAGTAGGAAAGCGCCGTAACGGCGGAAGCGCCGCGCAGAAAATTGCGGCGGTCGAGGGCTATTTCGGACATAAGATTCATTATACGGCTGCGCGCCGGGCGGCTGCGATCCGGTAGAGTTCAGATCCGGGCTCGCGCCGCTGAATCGCCTCGCAGTAGGACTTGGCCGCCTCCGCGGTGGACACGTCGCTCACCAGGGCGAAGCCGCGCGGCCGCAGGTAATCCGCAAGCCCGGCGGGATCGAAGCCGAAAATGAACGGTTCGCCGCTCGACCGCACCGACGATTTCCACCGGCGCGCTTCGCGGAACGTGGCCGAGCCGTCGAGCGCTCCCTTGTGCACATAGCTGAAGATCAATTGGCTCCCCTGCGCCAGGATGCGCGCCAGCATGCGGAAGTTCTGGTCCACGGCAGCGGGCGTCAAGTAGCTCACTACACCTTCCCAAACGGCCACCGCCGCGACATGCGTGTCGAAGCCCGCGTGCAGCAACGCGGTTTCCAGGTCGTCCTTCTCGAAATCCACCGGCACGAAATGAACGTTGCCGGGCAGCCGCCCGAGCCGCGCCTCCAAACGCTGGCGCTTGGCCTTCTGCGTGGAGGGATGATCGACCTCGAACAGCGGCACGTCCCGGAGCTCGTCCAGGCGATAGGGACGGCTGTCGAAACCTGCGCCGAGCAACAGTGCCTGGCACGCGCCGCCGCGAATCGCTTGCCGCACGAGGTCGTCGATGAGCCGCGTGCGCACGACTGCCGAACTGCGCGTGCGCGGCCATCCAAAGTCCAGGAGATGCGTTGCCAGGCGGCCTGCCAGCGGCAATCGGGCGAACCCGGCCAACGCTTTGAGCCGCCCGGTTAGCAACGGTGCGGCATAGGGGTCTTCGAAGAGCCGGCGATCCGCAGGTTCGGCGGTTTCCACCGCGCGAAACAGGGCCATGTATTCGGCGGTGCGGCTGGGGCGATCACCGGTTCTAAATCCGTTTGCCGTAGCACCCAACGTTCGAAAACCTCACTTCCGCATGTCGTCCAGGAATTCCGATGCCGGATCGACGCTGGTTACGAGCAAATGATCCCGTGCGCGGGTACAAGCGACGTAAAGCAGGTGCCGTTCCGTGTTGTAGACCTCTTCGAGATCCGCGTCGTCCGCGATCGCTTCGATCCGTTCTTGCAGCGGAATCACGTCATCATCACAGGCCATCACGACGACCGTACGGAATTCCAGTCCCTTGGCGAGATGCATGGTGCCGATCGAAGCCCGTCCAGTGGTGGTCTCAAGATTGTCGTCGAGCACCTTGTAGGGGAGCCTTGCATACTCGACCGCCGCACGAGCACGGTCGAGCTCTTGCGCTGAGCGGACGAAGACGCCGATTTCGTGTGGCACGACGCCTTCCTTCGTTCGTTCCGCCAGCCATTCGCCGACGGCCTTAATTTCTTCCTGGGGAGTATCCAGAACCATGATGTCCGGCGGTGGACCGTTGAACGTTGAGATTGTGCCCCTGCGTTCCTCCGTATTGCCATCCACATCGGATACTTCGGGACCCAGCAGCCGATCGGCCTGCGTCCTGATCTGGTGCGACGTCCGGTAGTTGATGCGCAGCGTAGACGAACGCCCCCGAACATCGACGCCCAGCGATTTCCAGGAAAACGGCTGTTGAAAAATCCGTTGGCCCAAGTCGCCTGCGAAGAAGAGGCTATTCGGGCGGCCCGCACCGACAGCCGCCAGAAATCGCAACTGCGGGACACTGGCATCCTGGGCCTCATCGACCACCGCGAATTCGAATGGCGGATGGGCGCTTGCTCGGAGCTTCGACGCGACCTGGCTGAACATGTCCGAATACGTGACCAGACCTTGCGATTTGAGCGTGGAGCGCACGCGCTCGAAAATCGACCACAGCACAACTCTCTGAGCTTCCTGCAATCGCGTCTTGCGCCCCAGCCTGACCACGTCACGGTAGGATTCCCAGGATTCCAACTGCCACGCATCGACCACCTGTTCCCACTCCGTCAGCAGGAATTGCGCGGAGAATTTTTGTCCTTCCACAGCTCTGGCGGCTTCGCTCAAAAACTCCCGGACTGTTTCACGGGACGCGATCTTCGTACGGCCGAAGTTCAGTTCATACAACCGCCGGCCGATCGCGTCCATCGAATGAACCTCAAGCCGTTCCCCAAGCCGAGGTTCGTTGCCGATGAGCGACCGGAGTTTCGCCCTGAGCGCGTTCGCCAGCGTGTCGGAAAAAGTAGTAAGCAGCACCCTGGCGTCGGGATTGGCCCGAGCCAGGAAGACGGCGCGATGCAGCGCAACGATGGTCTTGCCCGTACCCGCCGAGCCCGCCACCCGCGCCGGGCCGCTGTAATCGCGCTCAACCAAGGTGCGTTGCGCCGGATGAAGGAAGACCGTCCATTTGTCCCAGGGGTAGTCGAGCGCGCGCTCCAGTTCCTCTACGTTGACCATGGCGCGGAAGCGGCGCTGGGCGTCGGGATGCGCGAACGGATCAGCGCCCGCCACAACCGGCCTAGCGGCCTGCGGCATGACACCGGTTGCGAGATCCAGCAGCGCCTCGGCAGCCTCACTGGGAAGGTGATCGGCCAGTTCCAGTAAGGTGTCCTCATTGGCATTGCGCACGTCCGCCAGCCATTCAGCGGGAACGCCGTGGCCGAGCAGCCGGTCTTCGGAGACGCCCGCGAACAAGAGCGGCTTGGGCGGACTCGGCTGCGCCGCCTCGACGTACCTGGGAACCCTGATTTCCTGCACCGTCTCCCGGATTTCCACAAGCTGCGCGGCGCCCGTCTTGGGGTGTGTTTCGAGCTTCCGCCGTTCGGCCCAGTGATACGCGTCGTCGTGGTGAGCGACGTAGCAAAGCAGCAGGCTGGCATCGGTTCTGTGCACGATCAGCCGGACGTCGCTATTCACTCGAACCGACCAGAAGCGGCGATCCTTCGCCTTGTCGAGCTTGTGGAATTGCAGACTCGGCTGAGCCGGATTCAACTGGAGGTCGAAGGCCGCCGTCTTTACGGCTTTCTGCTCGTCGCCCGTGAGTTTCGTCAGGCTGCCGGTGAACGTGTCTGCGATGCGGAATTCCATTAGTCTCTACAGCGAATGTCCTATGTCGTAACCAAAGACACAAGCTTGCCAATGAACTGATGGACATCTTCGTGTACTTCGCCGGCGACCATACTGCCCGCTATCTGCTCACGAATGAGTTGCACCGAGGGCGCGCCGGTTCGCAGTTGCTGAAAGAGTGAGCTGTCGTCCTCGAATAAAATGCGCTTGCCGTCTACCGCGCTAAACACGTTCGCCGTCACGTTCCGCCACGTTTTTCCGGGTGGCAGAGTAAGATTCTGCCCCACAAAGAAGTCGTCGATTGCCTGCAAGACTGGCTGCACGAATAGTTCGCCCTCACCGAATTGCAGCGCGGCCCGCTTCCAGGCATCCGGCACCAGCAAGTAGTTCTCGATGTTCTTGCGCTTCCACTCGACCAACGCAGGGTTATTCGGCTCCGGGTGGTAGGTGGCCCTATCGTCGTAATCGAAGAGCATCAACCTCGAAACCTCCGGGATTATATGTCTCAGAGCCGCGAAGTGCTCGTCCGCCCTGGTCTTCATGCTCTGCTTATCGCCGCCGCCCATCGATTTGAAGCAGACTTTGTCCATTGCGGTCTGAGCGCCGCATGGGGCCGCCCACGCACGCAAGATGCGCTCATCGCTTTCCCCCTCGACGTATAGGATGTAGGGCGAGGCCATCAGGCGCGCGATCTCTTCGTTCGAAACTTCCGCCATGGCCCGCAGCACTTCGGGCGCCGACTGAACGCGCCTGGGCGCCTGGTTTAGCAAGGAAACGATCTGGGCGGCATCCACGCCGCGCACAAACTCCTCGGCGTGCGTGGCGATCAGGAACTGCGTGTTCGTCTCCAAGCCTTTCCGCTTGAAGTAATCGAGAATTTCGCGTTGCAAGTTGACGTGCAGGTGCGCGTCCGGCTCATCCAGCAAGATTGTCGTTGGCCGATAGCCGTACAGAAAGGCCAACAAGGTCAACGTTTGGTGGAATCCGCTGCCCCCGGCTATGATATCGAAGTCTTTGGCGTTCTGGCGGTACTCGACGGTGATGTAGACATCCTTGGCCGAGTCGTATCCCGGCTCATGAATCTCGACTGAGAACCAGCGGTTGACGATGTCCGCCAGTTCTTTCCAATCCGGAGGCGTAAGATGGTTCCTGGCGACGCGCCCTGTTCCGCGGGAGTGGGGCGGACAAACCCGCAACAGCAAATTGCGAAGCACACTGCCGGGCTGACCCTTCCCCACCTGCTGGCGGATGGGGGCTTCATCCAGCCACTTCTCCGTGGGCTCCAGACCCGAAAATGGCGGCACATAGGCAATTTTCGGGAGGTCCCCGTTCTGCTCGCAGGCGCGGAATTTTTCCCAGCCGCCGCCCGGTATGGCGTATATCGTTTGTGGCGAGTGATAGCGTAATTCCACGCCAAACGAAGCCATCTCGCCGGTCGTCTGCCTCCATTCCACGTCGATGCCGATCAGAATGTATTCCTGCTTCTTGCTGCCGTTTACGAGGGGCCAATGGCGATCCGTGCGATCCTTCCACAGTAGGTTGAATTCCGGCACCGGGAGCGCCGTGAAGTTCGGCAGCACTACCTGGATGCCCTTGGACCCGGTACGTTTCGATCGATGGAATTCGTCCACGCAGAACTGCCAGATTGCCAAAGCTTGCAGCACCGTGCTCTTGCCGCTGTTGTTGCGCCCAACCAGCAGGTCGAATTGGGTGAACTCGTAGACCTCTTCCCCAACACTTTTGAAATTGCGCAGTGTCAGTTTCGCGATCATGTCTGTCCACCATCTTCGCTCATCAGGTCACCCGGAAAACTTTCATGACTTCATCCCCCAGATGATTAATCACCTTTACCGCGATGCGGCCGGATACCGGCTTGTCAAAGGGGCGCGAGGTGTCGCTGTGCAGTGTGGCCCAAGCTTCCTCGTTGATTTCGGCCTTCAGGGTGGTCTTGAGCGCCTTGTATGGCTCGTTCGCGCCCAGGAAATAGGCGTGGCGGACGAAGAAGCTCTCCTCGTTGTAGTCGGTGTCTACAAACCAGCAGGCGATGCCATCGGCGCCGTCGCTGCGGACCTCGCCCGTGTTGGGGTGAAACACGTCCACGCCGTTAACCTTTACCTGTATCTGCCCGTGCTGGGCAGTGAGGATATCGATGTCCGGTTCGCCAAAGATGACAAACAGGTTACCCTTGCCGGTGTTCTTGAGGTCGTCGGCCATGTGCAGGTCGGCGTTCATGCGCGCCTTTAACACAGGGATGCGGCCCAGCTTGTCGAATTCCGCCGAGCGGGCGTCATAGTTGAATGCGCAGGCGATTAGCACATCGAAACCGGCGTCGCCAGCTTCGCGGGCGGCGGACACCAGATCGGGGCGGGAGACCGTGCCGAATTCCGGGCCGATGAAGATGGCGGCGCGTTTCTCCACGTTGGAGGCGCCCTCGACATATCGTCCCTCGGCGCAGACCATGTATCCCGGCCATGCAGTGACGGATGAAAATGCGATCTTGTCGTCCTTGTGCGCCTGCTGGACGCCGGCGGTTTTGAGGTTCTCCAGAATCATCTGCACGAAACCCAGTTCGTCGCCGCTCGTTGATTTCGAAGCGCCGTCAATCAGCTCGTCGTTTTGATCCACGGCCAACACGCGGTGCGGGGAAAGGCTCTCGACCGTGAACGGTCCGGCGACGCGGACCTTGTGTTTATCCTCGTAGGGCTTGTCGTAGAGGTATTCGAAGTCGGCTTTGGCGGCTATGGAGGCGTCGATTTCCTTCTGGCGGGCGATGCGCTGCTGCCACCATTGGGCGTGCAACTTCTTTGCTTTGTCGGGCCACTTATCGTCGGCCTCGCGCGGGATTTCCCATTCCTGCCACTTCTGTTTGAGCGTGGAGCTTAGTTGCGCGCGCAATGGTTCGAGCGTAACGTGGAACCGCTCCCAGATGACATCGATCTCGGCGTTGTTGGCGATGGCCTTCAGGGTGATGTGTGGCACGCGCTCGTAGACAAAGCCTTGGCGAACGTCCCCGTGCGTGTCCGAGTCGGACGGAATCGATTGAGTGACCTCGGCTTCCTTCCGTTGGCCGTCCTTGCTGTCCACGAGCAGATAGTAAGGATAGCGCGCACCCATGATGCGGGCGCGCGCAAGCGCAAGCGCTACTCGCGAGGTATCGATCGTGATCCAGCGTCGGCCCCGCTGTTCGGCGACGTAGGCCGTTGTGCCGGAGCCGCAGGTGGGATCGAGGACGAGATCACCTGGATCCGAAGCCATGAGAATGCAACGCTCGACCACTTTGGAAACCGTTTGGACAACATAAACGTTAGCATCCCTGTACCCGCTCGATCCTGTATCATCCCAGTTGTTTATGATCGGGATCACGGGGAAGTCCTCGACGTACCTCAGGTACCGGAGCTTCTCAGTGGCCTCGTAAAGGCGGTCAGCTCTCCCCAATCGGGCGAGTCCGTCGGCATTTGTTTTCCATCTCTGCGAGTAAGTCCTACCCTGGTAGCCGAAGTCGAAGCGCGGGTTTGCGGATTCGAGAGCGGTCGTTTGCAGTATTTTCCAGTTGCCCGGAAGTGCGTCTGTATTTTCGGCTTCTTTTCTGGTCAGTCTTCGAACGGACAGATCAGGAAGGCGCACGTGACAGTAGTCGGAATCGGCTCCGAACGGTTTCAGGGAATACGGCTGCCTGAACTTCGTCTTCGACCGGTCCCGCGAATACCAGACTAAATAATCCCCGGTCGCAGGCAGAAATCCGCTCACCAAACCGCCGGTCTTTTTGAAAAGGATCAGATCGCAGAAGTTGCTCTCCCCAAACACTTCATCCATGAGGGAACGAACGCGATGGACGTTCTGATCGCCGATCTGGACAAAGATCGACCCCGTGTCAGCTAGTAGATCTAGCGCCACGTTGAGCCGATCTCGCAGATACGTCAGATACGAGTGAATCCCATCGCGCCATGTATCCCGGAAGGCCTTGACCTGTTCGGGCTCACGCGTGATGTGGTCAACATTTCCATCCTTCACATCACGACTTGTTGTGGACCACTGGAAATTGGAATTAAACTTGATCCCATACGGCGGATCAATATAAATGCACTGCACCTTCCCCCGCAACCCCTCCCGCTCCGCCAGCGACGCCATCACCTGCAAACTATCGCCCAAAATCATGCGATTGCTCCAGTTGGCATCGTGCTGGTAGAACTCGGTCTTGGCGTTGCCCTCAGGCACGCCGTTGAAATCGGCGAAGAGGTCAAGTTGATCCTCCGCAGCCTTCTGGCCGGCCGCACTACGACGCAGCAGGTCGTCAATCAGAACCTTGGGGTGCACCTTCTCCTGGATATAGAGCGGAGGCGCATGCGTCACCAAGTCGGACCAGTCCTGCTCGTCCTTGCCGCGCCAGACCAGTTGCGGGTCCAGGTCGCGGTTGCGGCGCTCATACGCGACTCGGACGGGGCTCTGCTCCTCCTTGTGCATCACGGATTGGAATTCGGCGGTAGGAATGTTCTTTCTCGAAGCCTCCTCGTGGGTGAGTGTTTCGACCGTCTTCTTTATCTCCGGTTTTGGTGTCTTGTCGGCCATGCGCTGTCTCACGCCGTTACTACCTGAGCGGAGACCGATTCGATCATCTTGTCGAATTCGGATTGTACCTTCGCCTTGAAATCGGCCTGGATCTGGTAGACATCGGTGAACTCCGCGAATGCCCACCGGCCATACTGCCCGTTATTGTTCACTCCCGGCACCCAATAGGTTTCCATGGTAGCCTTCTTCTCCTTGGCGTCTTCGCGCCGGTAGCCCTTGATCTCGACGATCAGATGCAGCAAGTCGTCATCGCCGTGTCCGTCTTCCACCAGCACAATGAAATCGGGGAGGTACCGGCGCGTCTCGGAGCCGTAGCGGTACGGAACTTCCATACCCAGGTTGTGGTTCTTGACGTAGGCCCGCACCTGTGGATGCGATTCAGCCACGCGGCAAAACTCGCCTTCCCAGCCGCTATCGAGGATCACCCAGTTGATGTGGCATCGGCGCGCGTCGGTCTGCCAGCGATCCGTTCGGGACGTGTTGAACTTCACGTAGGCGGTGGAGCCTGTGGGGTTGTAGGGATCGAGCACGGCCTTGATGGGGTGGGCGCCTTGAAGAGCCAGTGTGATGGCGGCCGTGATCCGGTTGCAGGCCATGTCCGCCAGTTCCTGATACATGAGCTGGGCCGGATAGGTGCCGCCCTTACATTTCAAACAAGAGTCGAGCCATTGCTTCGTAATGCGTTTGAGTTGGCCGAACAGGTGGAGCTTGGGTTCTTCGCCGGCATCGCGCCACTTGGTGTAGATCAGGCGTTTCGTCAAGTGGAAAAGCAGCGTGGAGGCGCGCATGTCGCCGAGGTGTTCCAGACTGAGCTCGACGCCTTCACCGATAATGCCTTCGTTCTTCGTAATGGACGGGCCGACCAAGTCGGGGGTCAGCTCCAGGATGGAGTCGGGAGTGAATTTGGCCTCAAGCCGCTCTTCGGGCAGCTCCACACGATAGCCGGCGACCCGCGGAAAGCGGATTTCGAGCGCGTCGCGGTCGGGGCGCATGGCCTTCACCTGGATGGTTTCGCGGGGCGGCTGCACGGGGGCGATCACCGGTTTCGCCGTGAAATCGAACGGTATCCCCAGCACGTCGGCGTACTCCACGTTGAACTTGTTGTCGTCGTTGAGCTCGTATGACTGGCGGCGAAGCGCCCGGCCAATCACCTGTTCGCAGAGAAGCTGCGTACCGAAAGCGCGCACGCCAAGGACATGGGTTACCGTGTTAGCGTCCCAGCCTTCCGTGAGCATGGAGACCGAGACGACGCAGCGGATCGATTCGCCGAGCCGGCCTTGTTTGCCCACTGTGTTCATTACTTCGCGGAGGAGTTCCTGATCGGTGATGTTCTCGGCCTGTTGGCGGTCGCCGGTGCGTTCGACGATCTCGCGGCGGAAGCGCTCGATCTCGTCGGCTGCCATGGAACGGAAATTATCATCCAGGGCATCGCCAGATTCGATCTCTTCGCTGTCGATCAAGAGCGTACGAGGCCGGGCGAACGGGTTGCCGTGCTCGTCGAAATTCCGGAAAAGCGCCAGGCGCCCGTTCTCCAGAGTGGTGGATCCGTCCTCATTCGTTCGCTGGAAGCCCGAGATGTAGTCGTAGACCAACTTGGATATGGACGTGTTTTGGCAGACGATGATGAAGCAGGGAGGGACCCGGACCCCGTGTTTGGTCCACTCCCCGTATGTTTTTTCATAGTGTCCGTAGAGGGCATCCAGTGCAGTTATGAGAGTAGTGGGCAGGCTCAGGGGATCTAGAGTCGCGGCCTTGCCCCTCCCTTTCTTGGGCATCTTTGAACGAATATGCTCCCAGAGGTTTCGGAACTTCGGCATATCCCCGCCGGGGATGTTGTCGGCGACCGGCACACGGGGCAGCTTGACGATTCCGCATTCGATGGCGTCCATGAGCGAGAAGTCGCTCATCGTCCACGGGAATAGGGTTCCTTCGGCGTAGCCGGAGCCGCGGAGAAAGAATGGCGTCGCGGAGAGGTCCATTACGCGAGCAATGCCGAGCTTGCGCTTGACGATTTCAAGCCCAGAGATCCAGAGCCGTGCGGCCTCGTTGTTTTTCTTGGCCTCCTCCTTGTCATCACCCTTCAGAACGCTTACCTCATCTGCATTATCTGCATTGGGCTTCGTGCGGTAACAGTGATGCGCCTCGTCGTTGAGGACGAGGATGTTCTTCAGGCCCATCAGGCTGGGCATGACACGCTGGATCATCTGGCCTTCGGTTTCGAGCGTGTTCAACGCTTCGCCCCGGCCTTGGAGCAACGAGCGTCCACCTTTCGAAAGCTCGAGACGCTCACGAAGCTTGAAGGCGCGGTCCAGATCGCCGAGCATGTCGCCGGGAACCAACTCGCGTTCTTCGTAGTAGGTATCCGGGTCGTTAGGCTGGAGGACGCGGAGACGGTCGCGGATGGTTAGGCCGGGAGTCACGACCAGAAAGCCACGCGTGAATCTGCTGCTTCCGGGCTGGCGGCCCGCGTTGACGGTCTGCCAGGCGATGATCATTGCCATGACGGTGGTCTTGCCTGCTCCGGTGGCGAGCTTCAGGGCCAGGCGCATCAGCTCCGGGTTGGCGGCATTGTTGGCATTGGCAAGATGCTCCAGGAAGCGTTTGCCGGTCTTGCCCATTTGCGGGGCGACCTCGGTCAGCCAAATGGCGGTTTCAACGGCTTCGATCTGACAAAAGAACGGACGAATATCGCTGAACTTGTGGTGCCGCCAGTGCTGGAGAAGCCGTTGGGTGTCCGGGGTGACCTTCCAATCGTTGGGATTCGGGAGGCCCCGCCACTGGTCCACGAAATATCGCAACTCATTGATTTCGGCCGAAGTCGCGTCGTATTGTTGCTTCTCGGTGGAGAGACCCTTGCCTTCGTCAAAAACCAACTCTGCTTGGGCCGATTTTCCCTGGCGCTTTCGAGGCTTGGGAATGGGCGTGATGAACTCGGCCTTGCGCCGGCTCTCGACGATCTGCTGGGTCGGCTGGCCTTGCTCATCCAGCTCCCAATACTGAGTCGGGTAGTCATATGGCGAGTTGAGGATCGGCCGCTCGAAAAACTGATTGTCCATGTTAACCGCGTTCTTGGCGGCCACTGGGCCAGCGCTGCCTTCGTCGTGCCGAAACAAGGAAGCTTCCGCTCAACATATCACTTCGCGAGGTCCATCCGATCAACTGCGAAAAATCGGGAACTCCAGCAGCGGGTCCTGGAGGAAGNNCCGCGCTTTGCGCGCCGAAGCGGGTCCTGGAGGACCCGCGCAGACCTGGAGGTCTGCCCCACTCAAATGGTGGTAGCTCCTAAATCGGTTTGCCGTCGGCATCCAGGAATTTCAACTCGCCCAGATTCAGCTCCCGCACGCCGGCCTCGATCTTAGCGCGGTCTCCGACCACCACCCACACCAGGTTATCCGGCCGCACCACGCGCTTTGCCCCGGTCTCCATGTCGGAGACGGTCAGCGCTCGCACGCGGCCGGCATATTTGTCGTAGTAATCGTCGGGCAAACCGTACTCCACCAGTTCCCCGATAGAGTTGCCCACCTCGTTGATGGTTTCGCGGGAACCCGGTAGGCTTAGCGTTTCGTTAGCCTGCACTTTGGCCAGTTCCTCCGCCGTGGGCGGTTTCGCACCCAAGATGCCGCGGAACTCCTTGTCGATCTCCGCAAGGGATTCCTTGGTCTTGTCGGTCTGCACCGGCGCAAACACGATGAAGGGCCGCTGCCCGCGCGCATCGAAGAAAAAGCTCGACGCGCCGTAGGACCAATGCTTGTCCTCGCGCAGGTTCATATTGATGCGGGCGCCGAAGTTGCCACCCAGGATGTTGTTCATCGTTTCCAGGGCGATCTCGTCCGGATTGTTCTTCGGCGGCGCGATCTCTCCGGCCAGAATAACGGACTGCAGGGCGCCGGGCCTATCGAGAATGTAGACCACCGGCTTAGGCCGGTATTCGACGGCGCCGATGTTTTTCTTCGGTGTCTCGCCCGCCTTCCATCCGTCAAGAAGTTTTTCGAGCTTCGGCGTCAGTTCGCTGAGCGTGGTATCGCCCACCACGATGAGTGTCGCATCGTTAGGCTTGAACCAGGTGTCGTGGAATTTGACGAGATCCTCGCGCGTGAGCTTGGACACGCTGGCCTCCGTGCCGGAGCCTGTAAGGGGATTGCCATAGGCGTGCTGAGGGCCATACAGCAGGCCTGGAAATACGCGCAAGGCCATGGGGATGGGCGTGACCTTCTCCCGCTGGATGGCGGCGATGCGCTGCTTCTGCAGACGGCGGAAATCGGACTCCGGGAAGGACGGATGGAGGATTACGTCGGCATACAGTTCGAGCGATCGGTCCAGATTGCTCTTCAGCGCGGAAAGGAAGACAAACGACGTGTCCAGGTTCGAATTGGCGCGCATCTCTGCGCCCAACAGCGCCGCCTCTTCGCTGATCTGAAGTGCTGTGCGCTTTTGCGTACCGCCGTCCAGCAGCGCGGTGGTCATGCTGGCTGTGCCCGGCGAAGCGAACTGGTCGGCGGCGTAGCCCGCATCCAACTGAAGCCAGAAGTCCGCCACAGGGATCTCGTGGCGCTCAGCCAGAATCACTTTCAGTCCGTTGGAAAGGGTAGCCCGTTGCAGCTTGGGCAGCTTCAGCTCCGGCGGCGTGCTGGTTTCCGGTATCTTCGAACGGTCCGCACTTTCGGTGGAGCTCTTGTACGTCGGGTATGGATGCACTTCCAGGGCATACACGCCGTCGGAGAGCCAGCGCCGCGCGGCTGCTTTCAGGTCCTCCGGGGTGGCGGCTTGCACGCGCTTGAGCTGCACCTTGTAAAAATCGGGGTCGCCCACAAATGCCTGCCCATGCGCCAGCACGTCGGACTTGCCGCCAAAGCCTCCAATGCGATCCACCCCGCGCACGAAGCGGGCGACATACTGGGTTTTCACGCGCTCCAGTTCCTCGGCCGTCGGGCCGGTTTCCAGAAATCGCGCTACTTCTTCATCGATTTCCTTCTCGACCCTGGCCAGATCCTGGTCCGGCCGCGCCGTGCCCGTGATATCGAATTGGCTGCCGATCTCCCGGTCGTCGATTTCGGCCCGCACGTCTGTGGCGATCTGATCGTCGTACACCAGCCGTTTATACAGCCGCGAAACTTTGCCCTCCGACAGGCAATTGGCCACCAGATCCAGATAATCGCCGTCGGCCGAGCCGTATTGCGGAATGTTCCAGACTTTGTAGATGCGGGCTTGCGGCACGCGGTCCTGCACCGTGCCGCGATGCGCGCCGGTCATCTTGGCGACCCACGTTTCCTGCTTGCCGATGGGCGGCCCGGCGGGGATGTCGCCGAAATACTTCTCCACCTTTTGCTTCGCCGTGTTGAAATCGATGTCGCCCGCCAGCGCCAGCACCGCGTTCGACGGACCGTAGTAGGTCTTGAACCATTCCTTCACGTCGGACATGGAGGCGGCGTTGAGGTCTTCCATGGAGCCGATCACGGTCCAGGAGTAAGGATGGCCGGCAGGATAAGTGTTCTCGGTGATGAGTTGCTCGGTGACGCCGTAAGGCTGGTTCTCGCCCTGGCGCTTTTCGTTCTGGACGACGCCGCGCTGCAGGTCGAGCGTCTTTTGATCGAACGATCCGAGCAGATGGCCCATGCGGTCGGACTCCAGCCAGAGCGTGTAATCGAGCGCCGAGGTGGGGACGTCTTCGAAGTAGTTGGTGCGGTCGTTATTGGTGGTGCCGTTCAGGTCTGTGGCGCCCACGCGCTCCATGGCATCGATGTAGCGGCCGTGAAAGTTCTCACTGCCGCCGAACATCAGGTGCTCGAACAGGTGCGCGAAGCCGGTCTTGCCGGGCTTCTCGTTCTTCGACCCGACGTGGTACCAGATGTTGACGGCCACGATGGGGGCCTTGTGGTCTTCGTGGACGATCACGGTGAGGCCGTTGTCCAGCACGAATTTCTTGTATGGGATGTCGATGCCGGCGGTTTGGGCAAAGGCGGCCGAGCAGAGGAGGAGGGTGGGGAGAAGTTTGTTAAGCATAGGGGTGCTTTCTATGATATGACGATTCTCGTCGCGCTGGTGGTTTTGTCCGCTTCGCGGCTCCGATGGCCACGATGGGGATGAAAATGGGCGCGACTAAAGGATTGAAGCGATCTTGGCTCTCTCGGCTGTGGCCATTTAGGCGGTTCGCCCGACAATTTTCGTACGATCAAAGCCAATTTCCGATAAGTCATGTGTTTTCATATTCCCCACGCCGTTCCTGGCGGGTCCAACCGGAGCTATAGGGGAACCCTTGCATCCGCCACCCGTAGGGATGGAAATTGGCGCGACTCGACGATTTGACGCGACCTCGGCTTTCTTTGGCCATAGCCGGTTGGGGCGGTTCGCTCGGCATTTTCTCACGATCAAAGCCAATTTCCGATAAGCCTTTTGTTTTCATGTGCCCCACGCTATTCCGGCTGCCCAATTGGAGCTGCTGAGGGATTTCCGAAGAAGTCATCTCCGTAAAGTTATTGTTGGGCGGATTCCCGGATTGCGATTGTGGAGACACATCGCCTGTTCTCAATACCAGGAGAGCATGAGGCGAGGCAGGAATTGTCATCCAAATCGCGCAAGTTGTTCGGGAATTGAGGGCTTTTTTTCGATCTCCCGTGTGACCGCCGAATTGGGCCCCTATCCGCCGGGTAATCGGCGGTTTTGAAAATCGCGTCAGCGCTGGTTTTTGCTGAGCCATCTGGCGTACCCTGAAAGAGGAGTTCTAGCAAATGGCGAGTCTCGATTGGTCACAATGCCCCGCCGTAGAAAGCGTACCGGACAGACGCAGCGGCGCGTGGGTGTTTCGGGATACCCGGATGCCTGTGGCGACGGTTTTCGAAAATCTTGAAGCGGGTTCGAGCATCGAGGAGATCATCGAACAGTTTCATGTGACGCGGGAGCAGATTCAGGCCGTGCTCGAATTCGCCGCCCGCAACCTCGACGCGCCGCCGGTTCCCGTTGGCGCACCTACCTTGGCTGATGCGCATTCTCTTTGACCATGGCACCCCAAGCGGCATTGCCGGGTCGCTCTCGGGTCACGAGGTCATAGAGGCGAGAGAGCGCGGGTGGGACAGGATTTCTAACGGCGAACTGCTCAAAGCCGCTGAGGCCGCGGGGTTCGACGTTTTGCTTACGACCGACAAAAGAATCCGGTATCGGCAGAATTTGACGGGCCGGAAAATAGCCATCGTTGTCCTTGGGAACTCGCCATGGCGGGTTGTGCGGCTGCACCTTGACAGGGTCGCCTTGGCAGTGAACCAAGCCACGCCTGGCAGTTATACCGTGGTGCTTAACCGTTTTGGGGATCCCCTGCGGAAACCGCTACCCTTGACGGTCGCGGCTCGGTAACAGTCGCGTTGATTTCGCAAGATTTACTGAGCCGCGAGCGTGAAGCGAGCGGGTCCCTGCCCCAAAGCCGTTAGGCCCCCCGCGGGTAGTGCGCTATTTGTGTGTGCTTGATCTTGGTGGCGGCCTCGGGAGAACGGGCCGCCAGCAGATCACTTGGGCATCTCCCAGTCCTTGGGATCGTCAAATAAGCCCGGGGTCTCCGGATAGATGGGAGCCACCGTGTCCAATTGCCTGTGAAAGGCATCGTAATCTGTGTGAAGCTTCATAAGGCCCACGACAGCCCCTAAATGCAAAAGCAGTTCAGGTTTTCCAAGTTCATCACTCGTCCACGAGTGCAGTTTGTTGCTCGGACTCCCCCGTTCACTTCTACGCTCTTTGAGCGCCCGCAGCAACCCAGGCGCAATCCGCCGCCAAATCAGATCATTGGTAATGTGTCCAAAATACTGGGGCAATTTCATGTCCGGTCGCAACTGAACGCCTTTCAGGCGGCACAGGTGCTTAAAGTAGTCTCCAGGGAAGGTGCGCACCCATCGGCGCAGGCTCTCCGATAGAAACTTTGACAGGTATTCCTCCAGGTCACGTCTGGGACGGTCATACTGAAAACCAGTCGCCTCATCGACAAGGGCGATAATCCCGACAGCAGCAAATCCGCGAATGAGCGTCAAGGCCCTCTCCGCGATGTGGAGTTGCCCCCCATGCTCCTGCGAGCGTTCTACGAGAGCGCCCGCAGCCTTTGCATCGAGGAACACACCGCAGACTTTAGGGAGTAGATCGGCCGCGTAGCCGAAGGCGCGGGTTCCTCCAAGGGTCTTAAATTCAATCTGGCTGGACGTCACTGATAAATCGTTTGGAATGAATGGTTTAAGGTTCTTTGCCGTCAAAAAAGCAGGCAGGTTGACGTCAGCATCATAATACTGGCGTCCCTTTGCCTGCCGCGCCCTTCCAAGGGCAATCATTACTCCGCTTTGGGTTAATACCCTTCTGCCGTCTTCCAAGACCGCACACGGAATCTCTATATCCCCAATCGTGAGGATGCCCTCGTGTGTCGCCCTTGGAATCGGTTTCAGCTTCCCGGCCTTTTCCCATCGTGTCTCTGCGGCAGTTTGGGCAATTGCCTTTCTGTCCGCGGCTGATAAGCTCTCGGCCCGAGCTTTGCCGCCTCGGGCCTGGATGCTCTCGTTCTCGCTGGCCATAATCGCTCCTATGCTTGCATGATAACTACACGACGATCATAGCACAGTTTTTCGTGCAAGCACAGGATTTTTGCTGATATACTTGCTTAGCAAGCATATAATTAACTCATGAAGCAAAAAGCCCCGATCAGTGTTGAAGCACCGACCGGGGCCGCGATTCGCACAGCCGAAGCCGCACGAGTCCTCAACTCCAGTATCCGGCTTTTGGCTGTGNNTCAATAGGAGATTTCACAATGAACTGCCCGGATTGCAAGCGAAGTGTAAGGCCCACGGAAAAGACCGCAAGGCGATCAGCGGTATCAGTGCCGCCAGTGCCGCAAGACCTTCCAGGAAGCCCACAGGAAGCCGCTGGGGAATATGTACCTGTCTGTCGAGAAGGCTGAACAGATTCTCAGGATGCTCCTGGAGGGAAGCAGCGTATCGAGCGTCGAGCGCATCACCGACGTTCACCATGGCACGATTCTCAAACTCCTGGTGCTGGCGGGCGAGAAGTGCGAGAAACTCATGGGCCGCTTGATTGTGAACGTGAAGGTCCGAGACGTGGAATGCGATGAGCTATGGGCCTTTATCGGCAAGAAACAGAAGCGCGTGCGTCCCGATGACGATCAGAACCTTGGCGACGCCTACACCTTCGTCGCAATCGAACGTCATTGCAAGCTGGTGCTGAACTTCGCGCTTGGCAAACGCGACCAGGCCACCACTGATGTTTTCATCGAAGGGTTGCGCGCCGCCACAGCGCCGGATCACTTCCAAGTTACGACCGATGGTTTCGCGCCGTATCGTACCGCTATTCCGAACACGCTTGAGGATCGCGCGGACTTCGCCCAACTCATCAAGGTCTACAAGGCTGCCAGCGAAGGCGAAGCGCGGTACTCGCCCGCNNTCACGAACGCCTTCAGTAAGAAATGGGAGAATCACTGGGCAGCCGTCGCGCTGTGGATGACCTTCTACAACTTCTTCCGCCGTCATCAGAGCATCCGCATGACACCCGCCATGGCCGCTGGCGTGACGGATCACATGTGGACCGTGCGGGAATTGTTAGAGGCTGCCTAACGCTCACTGCGGTAGGTCCACCTGCCTCGGAGCATGTATATGCTTGAGCACTTTCTCAATCACATAACTCGATTCGAGAGTTTCCTGTTCGGTGACTACCTGCGTTGTCGTCAACAACGCTAGAATCCTGTCGTCCTTATAAAACCCGATCTCTTTGGCGTCGAGTTGGCGTTTGAACTCTGGGTCGGTGATGTCAGCACTGAATTTGGCGATCCCGTCAGAGAATCCCCATTTGCCCTTCTCAAAATTGGCGCGGACCACCTTCAGCATTACTTCCTTGGTAGCCTTTAAAACCTTCGCCCCTGTCGTCTCAGACGAAGTGAATGCATCCGTAGTTGCTGGCAGATCGCCCTTGGTTACCTCGTTAAGGATGGTCTCGCCCTTCCTGATTTCCAATCCCTTTATCTCTGGGCTGGCTACGGGATGGACCGCGCCAGCTATCGAATGCCTGATGGCGTCATTGCCGTAAAGCGAGCCAATCCTGGGTTGAACGGCCACCTGATCGTTGTCACCCATTACGATGATCGTAATTTTCTTTTCTGGATCTTCGATAACCGATTTCGGCTTTTCGCCTTTGAACTTCTTCCACACGTCCAGGACGCTCGCCGTTGCGCCTACTATCCCCTTCTTTCCTGCCTCTGTCCCAAATAGAAGCTTGATAAGCGCGGCGGCCCCAACCACACCGGCAGGGAACAGCAGGTTTTTCGCTTGCTCCAAAAGGGTGTGATCGACAATCAGTGCAACCTCAAACGATCCCCTTTTGAAGTCCGACTGCACTTTTACCGCAACATCGGATCTCTCGCCGTTGAGTTGCCTGTTTGCTTCGCGTAGCAAGTCGCCGGTCGCGAGCAAGGCAGGGGCCAACTCGTTCACGTCCATGGTCCCCGCCCGAACGTCGTAGGCAAGCTGGAAGTGGGCCTTGCTCATGTTTGTAGCAAACCATGCTATCACGGCGTGGCCTCCATACATCGCCCCTTGCCGCGCGCGTCCGAATCCGCTACGCTGTGCCAATGCGCACACTTCAACGTGCAATCGCCCTGCTTTGCATCACACAGGCCAGCACGGTCGCTCTCCGTGCCGACGACATCCCGAACGCCCTTAAGACCCGCTTCGAGGTAAGCGACCCGGTCTGGCGGGAATTGCCCATCCGCGAGGACCTGCGAAACCAGTATGAGAAGTGCTGGCAGACCGCCGTCAATACGATCCTTGAAAACAACTTCGACGTGGCCACCATGGACAAGGACTCGGGGTACATCCGAACCACCGATAACGCCGGTATTGTGACGCTCAAGGGCAATTGGGTTTACAAAGTCCAGATCAGCGTAAAATTCGCGTACAGTCCTGGCGATCCGAGAGCAACCCCGCCCGTGCTGCCTGTGGTTGAGAAGGTCCGCATTCAGGCCGCCGGTGAGGTGGTCCATAACAGCGGAGGTAAGTTGAAAGCGTATTTCCGGGGATACGATAAAGTTGTACTTCAAAATCTTTTCCAGGATCTCCAGGCCAAACTCGGACCACGCTGAAATTGGCCGAGCACACACAAATAGCGCACTACCCCCCGCGCGGATGGCCTTGCACTCTGTTGTACTATGAAGTTTACCGCATGAAGGCCTTACTGGAATCCCTCCGCCCCAGGGATACGGATTGGGAGCTTGCCAGCGCGATCGATCCCGACAGACTTCCGGCGCACATCGCCATCATCATGGATGGCAACGGACGCTGGGCCGCGCGCCGGCGCCTGCCGCGCGTGGCGGGCCACAAGGCCGGAGTCGGGCCGGTGCGCAGCACGGTGGAGACCTGTGCGCGCCTGGGAATCCAGGTCCTCACGCTGTACGCGTTTTCGGTGGAGAACTGGAAGCGCCCCCGCGCCGAAGTTGAGACCCTGTGGCGTCTGCTGCGCTTCTACCTGCGCAAGGAACTGCCCGAACTGCAGAAGAACGATATCCGGCTACAGGCCATCGGCAGGCTGGACGCCCTGCCCCCCGATGTGCGGCGCGAATTGGACGCGGTGGTGGACGCCACTGCCGACAGCCGCGGTCTTCTCGTCAACCTGGCGATCAATTACGGCGGCCGCACCGAGATCGTGGATGCGGTCAACTCTATTATCGAACTGGCCCGCATGGAAGGGCGCCTCTCTTCGCTACGGGTGGACGAGGACCTCATCGCCGCCCACCTATATACCAGCTCCTCTCCCCCTCCCGACCTGCTGATCCGCACTTCCGGCGAGATGCGCCTCAGCAATTTCCTGCTTTGGCAGATCGCGTATGCGGAGCTATACGTGACCGAGACGTTGTGGCCGGATTTCAGCCGCACCCATCTTCTCACGGCGGTTCTGGAATACCAGAGGCGCGACCGCCGTTATGGCGGTTTGAGCGCGATGCCGCTCAACGGCGCCCGGTCCGCCGATTCCGGAGAAATGATCGCCGCGTTGCCGGCCCGATGAAGCGGGTCCTAACGGCGTTGGTCCTGTTTCCACTGGTCACCTACGTGGTCCTTTGGTCTCCACCCTGGACCGTGCTGGCGGTCACCGCGCTGGTGGCGCTGTTGTGCTTTTACGAGTACTCCGGCATTGCGGCGGCGTATGTGGGCGGCGCACTCGGTCCGCTCGGCTACGGGGCGGGATTGCTCATTTTGGTGTTGCCCGGCGACGGCCACGTGCTGCTCACCGTCGTTGCGGTAGCCCTGATCGCCCTTAGCCTGGCGCTGCGCACCGGGGATCTGCGCGCCGGCATTCTGCGCGCCGCCTTCCTTCTGCAGGGCGTCGTGTATGTGTTCGGCTGCTGGCGCTTTGCGCCGCTGCTCGCCGGGCAGAACCGGTACTGGCTGCTGTACGCGCTGGTTCTGAACTGGATCGGGGACATCGGCGCATATTACGTGGGCCGCGCGGTGGGCCGCCACAAACTGGCGCCCATTGTCAGCCCCGGCAAGTCCTGGGAGGGCGCCGCGGCATCGCTCGGGGCATCCCTGATCTTCGGCTTCTTCTTCCTGCGCTGGGCGATTCCCGAGGTTCCGCCGGCGGTCGCGCTGGCGCTCACCGCCGTGGCCAACGTGGCCGGGCAGTTCGGCGACCTCTGCGAATCCGCTCTCAAGCGCGGCGCCGGCGTGAAGGATAGCGGCACGCTGCTGCCCGGCCACGGCGGCTGGCTGGACCGCGTGGATAGCACGCTGTTCGCGCTGCCGGTGGTGTACTTGTACGTTGCCGCGCATATGAGATGAGGTGGGGGACTCCCCTCATAGGTGCTAACGTAAGCCCTTTGGGCCTGAAGTTCCAGCTTCACACAAGGCCGTATCGGGGGGTGGACGGCCATCTGAACGGACCTTGATGTGAGCGGCGTGTCACGGGGGTGATCGCTGGAAGCCGCCGGTTTTCCCCCGAGAACTCGGCGCACGGGTTACTGTCCCTGGTTTCCCTGCCGCAACGGATCGTTCTTCTCTAGGCGTCTGGATGTTCCTTCTGGTAATTCGTAATTGCGTCGTGGGTGTCATGGAACCGCTGAACACCCTCTGACATATGACGCAAGTGATGCCGCTCAGCATCGGCAGCGCCCTCCTCCAAATAGAGAGCAATTTTCCGAGCCGTCGGGATGTCTAGGGTAAAGGTAATCTCATGTGTTTCCTCAACACCCGTGGCAAGATCGAGGCCCTTGACAGTGAATCGCGTCTGCGTATATGCACCATCGGGAGTTGAACTCGAGCCGCCAACCATCTGGACGAGATCAAGGTAGCGACCGGAGGTCCGTGGGTCTACCGGCATAGCGTTCTGGAGGGTCTTTGGGAATTGAAATGTATTGATGATTGGGTTCTTGTCGGATGTGCGCAGCAACGATGTATCCGTTGGGTACCGAAGCCTAGCGGCGTTAGGCGGAAGGCGCGTAGCGTTGCGAACAAGCTGCTGAAGGAGTGGCATAAACTGCTGGAAGGTCGGGATATAGGCGTCCATGAACTGAGTCTTCTGTCTTTGGACCGCAGCAGCACGGACGAGTTCAAGAATCTCGTCCATGACCTCGTCCGGGGAACGTTTAGCAGGCGCAGCTTCTGTAGGTGCTGGAAGCGTATCTAAGCGCTCCTCCAGTTTCGGCCAAAGAGCCTCGAACACGGCTTCCAAACTCTCGTCACTTATTGGGTCGTCGCTGACAACACGATTGATGGTTCGTACCATCCTCCGTGTGTCTTCCTTGATGGCCTTGGTATCTTGAAACATGCCGAGCGGAGCTAATACTTCGGACGAGCGAAGGTCGCCAATCAAATATGTACAGAGGCGTGCCCGTTCATCAATAAACTTCGAAAGAGCGCCGGCCTCAAAGATAAGCCACGGCTGTGTCAGGTTTTCTGGGGTAAGGCAGACGATTCCAATACGGATCGCGTCCAGCATCTTAGTCAGTTCGCTGGACCAGCGGGTCCCTTTATCTATCTCAGATTCCGACATCCATGGCTTGGCTGCCTGAACGACACTGGAGAGCCACGTTCGCAGGAAGTCAGCAACCAGGCGGCTTCGCTCGCCGGACCAGCTAAGAAAGACATTGTAGTTTCGGCTCATTTCAACGTTCGCTCTCCGAGTCGATTATCCCACGGGCGGGAGCTGTGATGGACGGCCTTGTGGGAAGCGTCCAGACGCCTTCGGGCGTATCGTCGCCCATCCGACGGGACTCCCCAGTCCTGCCTGCCGTGGGCGCGCGACGGCGTTCCCAGACCCAGCGCCAGTCAGGGCGTAACCAAACGCCCGCATGCGAGTATTAGCATTATGCCCGCACTCTGGAAGGACTCCCGCTACGCCGTCCGTACGCTCCTCAAGACCCCCGGCTACACCGTCGTGGCGCTGGCCACGCTGGCCCTCGGAATCGGCGCCAACACCGCCATTTTCAGCGTCGTCAACCAGGTTCTGCTGAATCCGGCCGGCATCGCGCACCCCGAGCGCATTGTATCGGTCCAGGCGCGATACGAAAAGCTGGCGCTGCGGAACATCGGTGTGTCCATCCCCGACTTCGCCGATGTGCTGCACAGCACGCAGCAATTCGAGTCGGCCGCGCTCATCGAGCGGGGCGATTACAACTACACCGGCTCAACCGTTCCCGAACGGCTGCGCGGCGCCAATGTCACCTGGCGCTGGTTCGACGTCTTCGGCGCGAAGGCCAAACTCGGGCGTGTATTCCAGCCGGAAGAGGATCGGCCCAACGCCAACCAGGAGGTGGTGCTGTCGTACGCCGCCTGGAAGCGGCTCTTCGGCCAGGATGCCGGCGCGATAGGCCGCACCATCGAGCTGAACCAGATCCCCTACCGCATCGTAGGCGTGATCGGTCCGGAGTTTCACTGGCCCGTGGACGTGGACCTCTGGGTTCCGCTCGGGCTGGCCGATAGCCAATACACCGAAGGCAACCGTTTCAACGAAAGCTATAACGCCATGGCGCGGCTGCAGCCGGGGCTGGCTTTCGCTCCCGCCAATGCGTTCGTGGAAGTGCTCGGCAGCCGTGAACGCAACAGCGGCACGGGGAACGGAGCTTATGCCAAGGACGCCGCCTGGGGAATGTCTCTGCTGCCTTTCACGGATTTCATCGCCGGCAATACCAAGACGCCCATGCTGGTGTTGTTGGGCGCTGTCGGTTTCGTGCTGCTGATCGCCTGCTCCAATATCGCCGGCTTGATGCTGGCGCGCGCATCCGGGCGCAGCCGCGAAATCGCCATCCGCGCCGCACTGGGAGCGGGCCGCTGGCGCCTGATTCGCCAGTCGTCAGCGGAGAGCCTAGTATTGGCCTGCGGCGGCGCGGTGGTCGGCCTGGGGGTAGCTTTCGCCGGCCTGAAGGGGCTGCTGGCTCTGGCGCCGGAGGGTCTCCCGGTGGCCGTCAGTGTGCGCATGGACACCACGGTGCTGGCTTTCACGGTCCTGGCAGCCATCGCCGCCGGTATTCTCTTCGGAGTCGCACCGGCCTGGCAGATCTCGCGCCTCGACCGCTACGAACTCTTGAAGGAAGGCGGCCGCGCCAACACCGGGGGCCTGGGGCGACAGCATCTGCGGGCCGCGCTGGTCGTGGCTGAAGTCGCACTGGCACTGGTGTTGCTGGTCGGCGCGGGATTGTTTCTGCGCAGCCTGGCCGCGCTCGAAGACGTCAACCCCGGATTTCAACCCAACGGCGCGATCGCCGGCTCCCTGTCGCTGCCGCGCGCGCATTACGCCGATGCCGGCAAGCGCATCGCGTTCTATCGCGCCGTGCTCGGCAACCTGGCGGCCATGCCCGGCGTGACCTCTGTGGCCGCCGCCACGCCGGTGCCATTTAGCGGCGACGGCGGTTCGGCGTCGTTCGCCATCGAAGGGCGCCCCACACCGCCCGGCGATCCCGGTCCGCATGGCGATATCGGTTTCGTCAGCCCGGACTATTTCGCCGCGCTGAAGATCCCCATTCGCAAGGGGCGCGTCTTCACCGATGTGGACCGGCAGGATACCCAGCCGGTGGCCCTCATCGACGAGATCCTCGCCTGGCAATACTGGCCCAATGAAGACCCCATCGGAAAGCACATCCGCAACGGCGGGTCGGCGCCGTGGGCCACTATCGTCGGCGTGGTGGGCCACGTCAAAAATGCGGATCTCGGCGGCGAAGATGTCAAGGGCAAGTATTACTTCCCGCTCTACCAGGTCCCGCCGCCGATGGCGACGTTTGTGGCGCGCACGCCGTCTGACCCGGCGCGCCTGGCGGCCGGCATTCGCGACGCGGTGCGCACGGTGGATTCGACGCAGCCGGTTTCGCAAGTGAGGCTGCTGCCCGAAATGGTGAATAGCTCGCTCGCGCCGCGCCGCTTTGTGGTGACGGTGCTGGGCGTTTTCGCCGGCATGGCGCTGCTGATGGCTGTCATCGGGTTGTACGGCGTGATCGGCTACGCGGTAACGCAGCGCACGCAGGAGATGGGAGTGCGCATGGCGCTGGGGGCGCAACCGGGCGAGATCCTGCGGCTGGTGCTGGGCAAGGCATGCGGCTGGCCGGCGCCGGCGCAGCGATCGGACTCGTGGTATCGCTGGTCGCGAGCCGATTGCTGCGGAATGAGCTGTTCCATGTCAGCTCCTTCGACCCGCTGACATTCGCCTTGATGGCCACCGTGCTGATCGGCGCAGCGTTGCTCGCGAGCTATATCCCCGCGCGGCGGGCGACCCGCGTAGATCCCATGGCGGCGTTGCGTTACGAGTAGCGTTTTAGTTTAGACCTGTGGGCAGTGGGTCCACTCCAAGAGACTTCGCCGTTTGCGACGGGTCGTGATACAGCCAGTTGACGTAAGGCGTACTTCACGGGAGTAATTTCCCAGAACGCCGTTTGGGGGACGGAACGCTTAAGGATTTACCGGATTGAACCTGAGCTGCTGGCATCGCTCTCACAAAAGCGCCGGCCGCAGGCCAGTCAGCGGATAATGCCAAACCTTTCGCCTGTTATCGTCCAACTGATCCATCGGCGATGGGTCGACCGAGCCTGCCGGTCACTGCTCTGATCGGCCGACTTTCCCGCGAGCACGATGTGCCTTGGAGATGGAAGGATAAATCATGCCGTCTCCAACCGCGAATATGGCACCGGGCTAGGAGTTGCTTCCGTCAGCACCTCGACGATCTTTTGTCGAAGCGCGATCGTCCGATGGACGTCACTCGCGAGTCTAGTCTTGTGCATTTCTAGGTCAACGGGAATGGTCCTGCCTGCAACATCGAGAATTTCATCTAACAGCCCCAAGCATCTCACTGACCACGTAACTCGCTCCACCTCAGTCCAATCAGTCATCCACTCGATGTCGCTGACGAGGGACTCCGACAAGTCCATGAGGGCTCTCAACGCGTAGTGCGGATTATCCAAATAGTCGGCTAGCGCCGCCGCTGATAGCATGAACTTCGCGGCTTCCGCCGGGGCCTCTCCGTCGTCCCACAGAGTCCCACCCTTGTAAATAAGCCTTCCCATAGCTAGGCAGGCCGCCGGCTTCAGTAGTAAGTCTGATGAGCGGGTTGAGTCTATTATTTTGGGCAAGAAAGCCCGCTGAGCGCTCAGCGTGTTCGGTGTACCGGGCGGCGGTTATAACGTCCGCAAGTCGCTTGACTAATACACGTTCGCCTAGAACGACTTGAGAAAAGCAGTCATGTATTTCGGAGGTTGCTTGATCGATGGCCCCTATCCTAGCCTGTCTAGCCTCGCGGTCGCCTGCGGCCTGCTCGTTCGGTGTGTTTCTATTGTAAACAGCCAGATTCATGTTGGACTTACACCCGTCGGCGAACTCATAGCCGCAATTAATCAGATCCGGGCGCGTAGGATTCAGGGTCCACCATAGGCCGTCTTTGGTTGTTGCTGTGTACACGGGAGATTCGCCTGTCATCCAAACCATTAGCCACGTCTTGAAAATGTCGGAAACTCCGGGCCACAGCCAGTTCCTATGCAAATGAGACGACGGTGCCCCTTTATGTTCAAAATAGAAAGCGCCGAAGCCCGGACGTGTACGGAGATCCTCTGCCCACACAAAGTGACTGACTTCATGCCCGTTCCGTGCGCCCCAAATCAGTCGGGGAGCGAGCATTACGCTCTGCTGGCGACCAACTCGGGAAGAAGCGATCGAACCGACTGGTACCTTCAGGAGGTCAACTCGACGTTCCCCAAATGCGCCGAAATCGGTCATGAAGAGGTTGATTGCCTCCCTTGCTGCGCGGCTCGTCAGATGGTGATCTTCTAGCCCAGCAAAGACATCAGAGTGACGCAGAACGCGCGGCGCATCGGCAGTATCGTGTTGCTGGGAGGTAGAAGCTCCTATATCGAACCTGTAAATGACCCCGATGCCACGGCGGGACACCGGGCCGAGGTATTCAGGCGCCTCGTGCGTAGCAAAAAAGGCAGCAACATCAACGGATAAGGTGCAGTCTAAGGACCCCGAAGTCAAACCGTATTGCTGGCACAGGAAGTCGCCGAGCCCAGGAATGACACCAAAGGGCGTTGCTGCTACATTATCTCCGATCAAGCGTCTGATTACCTGATCGAGCGCACCGTTCTTCGCAGGGACTCCAAGTGACCTCACAATAGGTGGAATTTCCACTACGATGCCTTCGCATCTCAATGTGTGAATGGCAAGCTTGCGTTCATCTGCGGAAATCTCGAACGGACTCTGATCTAGCCGAAGATCCTCGAACCCTGGTATGAGCGGCCACATGTGTTTTTTTAACAGTACGGCCGCGAATTCGACCACATCTCGGGGGTAACAAATCGGCAGGAAGGTCAGGTCTGACGGCAACGAACGGGCTTCTGGTTCAAGCCATGGGCGCGGGACTCGGTCGTCGACGAAATCGCGAAGTGCCGAAGGCATGAGGGTTGAGAACTCGCGCGTCTGACCGCGATAAGCGGTGTTGATCGAGGTAGGCTCGATGCTCTTCAAATAGTTGACGAGCGTTTCGATGTCGGGCGCCGGATCATCGTACGAGCAGTACTTGAGGTCCATTTGGTTCAGTCTCTGATTGCGGCACCGCGTCTACGCGGGCACTTTATCAGTTTCTCCTAAGGACCGCCCAGCTGGCAAGTCCTGGTGCGCTCCCTGTCGAAGTTCATGGCGGGATAAAAGTCGGGATCTGGGAAGCTTGATAGTCCAGCGCGGATTCCTCCCGCGAAACGCCGGTCACGGCGGTATCCCAGGACTGTTGCCCAGCCGTCCTAACATAGCGGAAACTCTGGACCCTTGCGACCTCGGTGCGCGGGCCGGCCTTAAATGCCGGCCCCCAGGCTACAGCTCAATACCGGCATCGCGGGCAACCCGACTTGCCAGGCCCCCCTTGAGATCTCGGTTTCCGTGAACCGGAATGGAGATGACCTAGCGCTCGCCAGCTTTCGAATAGATGTGATGGCTGCCCTGGATGCGCTGAAGAACCTAACTCTTGGCCTCGATCAAGCGGCACATCTCCGGCCCGGCAACCGGCCTCACACGGCCATGTCCAGGATCTGAATTGTTTGCCTCCGGGCGCGCACCCCGCTCCTTCATCGCTTCCAGGACGCCGGTGATTGCCTCGCGAACATTGGCCATCGGCTCGTCAATGGATTCTCCTTGCGAGTAACAACCGGGGAGAGCGGGCACTTCGGCCCAAAACCCGCCTTCGGCCTCTTCATGGATCACAACGGCGTACTTTTCCACCCTTTGATTTTCGCATACTGGAGCGGGTGTAACCTGCAGACCCAAGCACATGGCCGCGAAGCCGCCTACCAATAGAACTGCCCGCAGCAGGCACCCGCCGGAACGGCGATCTACAGAGGGACGGCTCGCTTGCCGAACCTCAAATCGAAACACTACCGGCCCGCGCACGAGCAATGCCCACGATAGCAGCCAGGCTCCGGTCGACGTTCGTCTTCCGTAGTCGCCCAGCAGGATACGCTGATCGCATAGCAAAGTGCCCCTGCCACTCAGTACCCCTGCCACTCAGTACCCCCGCACTAGCAAGTGCCGTCGCTCTGGACCGCGGCGATGACCCGCCGGGTGGTGGCCGCGTCTCCGAACGAGACCACTACCCCCCAGACGCACAGTCATTGCGTTAACCTGAAGAGGTAGGGCCGCAATTATGACTGTCACACTCGATTTGCCTCCGGAAAAAGAAGCCGCGTTCAAGGCCCAGGCGCAGGCCCGCGGGTTGAGTCTTGAGCAGTGGATGCTGGAACTTGCCGACCAGTCCGTACAACCCGTCTCCATTGCTCACCTGCAGAAAATAAATCCCAGGAGTGGGGGCGGCAGTTTCGCGCCTGGGCTGACAGCCATGACCCCAGGATCCCGGTTCTCTCCGACGAGGCAATGAGCCGGGAGAGCATCTATCCGGACCTGACGTAAGGCGTCCTTTGCTCATTGACACCAGTACGCTTCTCCTGTTCAAACAGCAAGGCACAACCCCGACCCCTGGCCCCCGGCCCCTGCCCCCCCGCGGCCGAAGGCCGCCCTAGCGCCCAAACCCCGCCCACCTAGGGGTGAATTCACCCTACCCACACCCTCGCAGCCCCGCCTTTGAGACCATTCCCTCCGTAATTGCACCATTTTCGGGGCAATTCCCCCTGGCATCGCGATTGCACTCGAAACCCAACCGGAAAGGACACTCCCCATGGCCACAGCCGTAGAGCCCAAGCCCGAGACGTTGCGCGCATTGCCCGGCGACGATGTCCGGCAGATCCAATGGCGTTTCGCCAATCGATACGATCTCCAAATGTTGGTGCAGTCCACCCGCGCGGTAGCGCGCGGCCCCGTCGCGCGGCTGGTCGCCGAAGGCGCGCGCAACACCCACGCCTGGACCCCCGCCAAGCAAAGCCTTCTCGAGCACTTCGATGCATCTGGCATTACTGGAGTTTTTCTCGATCCGGAGCAGGGTGGCTTGGTCGAAGGTCCCAAGAACCTGGCGCTGGCCCTGGTGGCGTTCGAGCTGGCCTGGGTGGATGCGGGCGCCGCCACCGGCAGTCTGGCCGGTTGTCTGGCCCTATCCCCCATCCACGAGCGCGGCACCCCCAAGCAGCGCGAAACTTACATGCGCCTCTGCGCGCCCGCCCAGCCCGGCTCGAACCGGCAGCCCTGGCGCGGCGCGTTTTGCCTCACCGAGCCGATTCCCTACGTCGGCGTCGAAACCGGAATACTCGCCGGGAAAGTCCGGGTCGTGGATTGGGTTGAAGGCAGGGAGCCAACCCTGCAAGTCGAAAAGCGCGGCCGCTTCATTACCAACATGGGCTTCGCCAATTTCGTCACCGCCGCCGTGGATACGGACGACCCGCGCATCAGTAAGACCTGCATGGTCATCCTGCACGAAACCGATCCCGGCACTTTCGACCGCGGCGTGCCCACGCGCAAGCTGGTGCACCAGTTGTCTTCCACCAGCGATCCCATCTTCAGCCTCCTGGTGCCCGCCAGCCGCATCGTGGGCGGCTACTCCATCAAGGACGGCGTGATCGTGCCGCGTTACAGCCACGGCGAGATCATCGAAGCCGTCTTCCGGCGCACGCGCGTCACCGTCGGCGTGATGACCGCCGCCAAGCTGCTCTCCGCCATTGAGCCGATCATCCGCTATCAGCGCGGACGCTTCCGCGGCGGCGAAGGCACCGCGCCCGGCTCTCCGCGCTACGAGTTCGGTTTGCAGCTTAAAGAGGATACGCTGCATCGGCTGATCGACATTTGGGCCACCGGTGAGGCCAGCGCATCACTGGGGTTCGCGGCCGCCCGCCTCTTCGACGAGCTCGATCCCCTGGAGCGGCTCAAGAACGAGAAATTCGCCGCCGAGGGAGTCGCCGGCGGCACCAGCACCCTGCGCGCCATGCGCAAACTTCAAAAAAAGGCCCTGGACTACCTGAGCACCCGTCCGGCCGAACACAACCCCAGCCCCCAGCCCCCAGCCCCCAGCCCCGACGAGCGTCAGCTCGTCCAATTCGCCCTCCTCGACTCCGTCGCCAACGTGCTTTGCCCCGCCTGCAAGCTCTGGAACACGGGCCACGGAGCCAACATGATGCGCGAAGCCGTCAGCCTGATGGGCGGCTACGGCATCACCGAAGATTGTCCCGGCTTCCTGGGTCACAAGTGGATGGACGCGCAACTCGAAGCGACGTACGAAGGCCCCGAGTCTGTGCAGCGCCGCCAGTTGACGCTGACCATGACCGACGAGTTGTTCCTGGCGCAGTACCGCAATTGGATCGGTGAGATGCGCGAGATCGCTTCCACCCATCCGGGCACCGGCGCTTGCACGCTGGCCACTGCCATGCAGATGTGGCTGTGGTCGCTGCATCATCTGCAAAAGTCCAACGATGCCGATGGCAGCCGGTTGTATCAAAGCTCGCGCCACGGCGTCACTTTCCCGCTGGCCGATGCGCTGTGCTGGATGCTGGCCGCCCGCTGCCAGATCCTCGATGTGCTGGAACTGGAGGCCAAGGGCGGCGATGCTGTGGACCCCGGCGCGGTCGCCTTCTTCACCGACCTCTGCCATGTGCAGAGCGCCCGCGCCGCCGGCGAAGTGGGACGCATCTGCGCCGAACTCGTGTTTGGCTACAACCGCCATCCGGCCTGGGATGCGGAAGGTTGCGCCTCCTGCTATCACGGCGAAGAGCTCGAAGCCATGGAAGGCATGATCCCGGGTATCGCCAGCCTGGCGCGCGGCTACACCGACGTGATCGAAAGCGACGGCTCGCATGCGGCGAAAGCCGGGCCCTGCGCGCGATTCGAAGGATACGACCAGTTCAGCCGCCTGCGCGTGCGCATGGATGGCTGCCTCACCGGATCGCACCTGGCCAAGGATCGCGCCGCCGAGGCGCTGCAGCACGTGATGATTCCGGAAGCGCTGGACTATCCCGCATGACCGAAGAGCGGCTATCGATGGACGTGGATATCGTCTGCGTCGGCTTCGGGCCGGCCATGGGCGGTTTCCTGACCACGCTCGCGCGCGCCGCCGATCCCAACCTGCAGGTCGTCTGCTACGAACGCGCCGACGACATCGGCTTCGGCGTCTCCGGAGCCGTGACTCGCGCGCGCGGCATCCGCGCCAGCTTCCCGGATCTCGATCCGGCCGAAATCCCCATGGCTGCGGCGGTTCGCCACGAGAAGATCGCCTATCTCCTCGATCCCATCGGGGCCAGCCGCCGCTCGCCCAGCCGTCGCTCAAAAACGCTGCGCGCCGCCGACAAGCTGCTGCGCCTGCTCCGCCTGCCGCGCAACCAGCCCTTCATGCAGGCCTTCGAGCTGCCCTGGACCCCGCCCTTTCTGCGCAAAGATGGCGGACTGCTGCTCTCCATCGGCCAGTTCATGCAGTGGACCGGCGCGCAGGCCATGAGCGGTGGAACCGTGCAGATCTGGCCCGGCATGCCCGTCTCCGAGGCGCTGGTGGAAGACGAGCGCGTCGTCGGCGTACGGCTGCTCGATCAAGGCACCGATCGCGAAGGACACCCCGACGCCGGCTATATGCCCGGCATGGATCTGCGCGCCGCATTGACCGTAGTGGGCGATGGACCCGTGGGCGCGGTGGGCCGCCAGCTCGATGCGCTCTACGGCTTGCCCGGCGGCCACCATCAGCACGAGTGGGCCGTGGGCGCCAAGATGGTGGTGGATCTGCGCGAAGGCGTGGATCTGGAGCCTGGCACGGTCTTCCATACCTTCGGCTACCCGGAGCCGGAGATCTTCGGCTTCTTCTATGTGCATCCCAACCGGGTGGCCTCGGTGGGGATCTTCGTGCCTTCCTGGTTCCACAATCCGGCGCGCACGTCATACCGCTATCTCCAACACTACATGCTGCATCCGTATTTGTGGCGCTACCTCGAGGGCGGCCGGCTGCGCTCCTGGGGCGCCAAATCGCTGCAGGAGGCGGGGAAGCGCGGCGAGCCGTTTCTGGCGGGCGATGGATACGCGCGCATCGGCGAGTGCTCCGGCAGCACCAACGTCCTGACCGGCTCCGGCGTGGACGAAGCCTGGACCACCGGCATCCAGCTTGCCGAAGCCGTGAAGGAACTGCGCAACGCGGGCAAGCCCTTCACCAAAGCCAACCTGGAAGAGACCTATGTGGCGCGCCGCCGCGCGAGCTGGGTGGAGGCGGAAGGACGCATCGCCGAAAAGGCCCGCGACGGCTTCCATCACGGCGTGGTGACGGGACTGCTAGGTATGGCGCTGGCGGGCGCCACCAAGGGCCGCTTCTCGATTGCGGGCGAGCCGCAACTGCTGCCCAACCTGGAAGAATACTACCGCGGCAAACTCACTCCGGCCGACATTGATCGGGTGCGGCACCAGTGCTATGGGCGCGGAGTCGCCATGCACGATGCGCTGATGGATTGCTGCGGCTGGCCGGCGGTGCCCTACGATGGCCAGTTGCTGATGTCCCAGCAGGACGCGCTGCTGGTGGGCGGCAAGGTGCAAGCGCCCGCGGGATACGCCGACCATGTCACGTTCCTGTATCCCGATTTCTGCGAGCGCTGCGCCACCAAGCTGTGCATCGAGATGTGCTCGGGGCAGGCGCTCACCCCGGGGCCGAATGGCGTGCCGTTGTTCGACCGCGAGAAATGCGTCTTCTGCGGCGCCTGCCTGTGGAACTGCCGGCAACCGCTCGACGACGACCCCACGCGCACCAACGTCGCGTTCCGCGCGGGCGCCGGCGGTCTGCATTCGACCGAGAACTGAGTGGGGCAGGCTCTCAGCCCCGCTTGTAATCCTTCCGCATAGCTTTATGGATCGCCTTCCATTTCTTCTTTTGCGCCTGTGCGGCTTGCACATCGGTCTGGCGGGCGTGCCTCGCGATTTCGGCGCGCAGCTTTCGATAGCTCTCCCAGCGGGAAGTATCCAGTTCGCCCGCATCTATGGCGCCCCGCACTGCGCAGCCTTCTTCCACCACGTGGCTGCAATCGCGGAAACGGCACTCGGCCGCCAGCGCCGCGATCTCCGCGAAGGCGGAATCCAGGCTATCCTGGCCCGCCCACAACTGCAGCTCGCGCATGCCCGGCGTGTCGATGAGCGCGCCCCCTTGCGGCAGAGGCAGCAGTTCCCGATAGGTGGTCGTATGCCGGCCGCGGCTGTCGCTTTCCCGCACCTCCCGGACCAGTTGCCGTTCTACGCCCAGGAGTTGATTCACCAGCGTGGACTTCCCGACCCCGGAAGAGCCGAGCAGCGCGATGGTCACGCCGGGACGAACGAGCCGCCGCACCGGTTCGATTCCCTCCGCGGCGCGGGCGGTAATCGCGACCAACGGCGCGCCCCCCGCGACGCGGGCCGCTTCGTCGAGGCGTGCACTCAGGTCCGGGCACACATCGGATTTGTTCAGGACAATGGCCGCTTCCACGCCGCTGGCGTGCGCCAGAGTCAGATAGCGTTCGATGCGGCGCACGTTGAAATCCTGGTCGAGGCCGCAGACGATGAGCGCCAGATCGATGTTGGTGGCAATCACCTGCTCCTGCTCGCGATCCCCGGCCGCCCGCCGCGAGAACATTGTGCGCCGCGGCAGCACGGCGTGGATCATTGCTTGTAACGGTGCTTCGTCCGGCCCCACCGACTGCACCGCGACCCAGTCGCCCACCGCGGGCCAGTCCGATCGCTCCGTCCGAAAGAGCAGCGCGCCGATGGCTTCCGCAGTCATCTCGCCCTGGGCCGTGTACAGCCGGTATCGATCGCTATGTACCACCGACACGCGCCCCAACAACAGGCCGCGCGCTTCGTAAGGCTGAAAGGCTTCAAATATGGCGTCCGCCGCGCCAATCGTCGTCAAGTCAAAGGAATCCTGCATTCCAGTTCTCCTGCAATAGATTTGTGTGGGATGTACGGTTGGAATGGATTCGCGGCGGGCAGTCTTCAAACGTTAGCTCAGACGGCTCGCAGTGAATCGACTTTTAGCGGACGGACAGTGGCAGTACCAGGCTCCAGCCTATCCTAAGGGGCGTCGTGAAAGCAAGCGCCGCCAGCATGTTAAGTTTGATCTGATGCGATACGTTTTCGGTTTACTGGCCTCCGCGGCATTGCTGTTCGCTTCGGGAGAATTGTCCGGCCGCCGCGCGCCGGGCTTCTCGCTTCCCGATCTCCACGGGCAACAACACGATTTGCAGGACTATCGCGGCAAGATCGTGATCATCGACATCATACAAACCACCTGCCCGCATTGCCAGCAGTTGGCGGACGTCCTGGAGAAGGTAGAGGCCAAATATGGCGGCAAGGTGGCCGTGCTGACGTTCGCGATTCCGCGGGACACTCCAGCCACGGTGGCCCACTTTGTGGCGGAGCATAAGGTCACCACACCGGTCCTGTTCGATTGCGGACAGGCATCGGCAGCGTATCTGAAAGCGACGCCGCAGAACCCGACGGTCAATGTGCCGCATCTGTTCCTGATCGATGGCCAGGGGATGATCCGCAACGATTTTGGCTATGAATTCGATACGCGGAACATCTTCGAGGGCGACGGCCTTTATATGGAGATCGACCGCCTGCTGGCCGGGCCAGTAAAATCGAAGAAGTAGCGGCTGATCGTGAGACAACCGGCGGCTCAGAGCCACTACGTTGTTCCATGGTCCTTATGCCCAAACGAGCATGGGCGTTGCTCATGCTGATGGCGTGCGGCGCGCCCACCGAGTGCCTGCCAGCGGCCCAACCCGGCGGCGCGCGCGCCTACCTGACCGGGACGACTGTCCCGGACTTTCCAACCAAATGCGACGTGCGTGTCGACATGACCGGCGGCCAGGAACTGCTTTTCGTCACGCGCTTGCTGACGTTGCATGTCCCGTACGATAAGGTCAACACCCTGGAATACGGCCAGCACGTGGGCCGGCGTTACGCGGAGGCCATTCTGATTTCGCCTCTCTTTCTGCTCAGCAAGTCGCGCAAGCACTTCGTGACCCTGGGCTATACCGACGCCGACGGCCGGCAACAGGCCTTGGTGCTGCAGGTGAGCAAGGGCGACGTGCGCGCGGTGTTGGCCGAGTTGGAGGCCAAGACCGGCCGCCGCGTGGAGTACACGGACGATGAAGCGCGCAAGGGGCGGGGGTGAGGCATGACGGCTCCCACATTTGTACTGGCGGCGCTGCTATTCGGACCGTCCGATCCTGTTCCGGCGTCCGCGCCGGCTGCGCCGCCCGCGCCGTCCATCGCGGTGGAGGCGGATAGCCTGCAGCAATTACTGACGCTGCGGCGCGTGTATGTGGATCGCTTCTCGGGCGGGGAAACCGCCGCGCAGATGCGCGACATGATCATCAATGGCCTGCAGAGTTCGAAGCTCTTCACGATTACCGAGAACCAGGAAAAGGCCGACGCCATTCTGCGCGGCTCGGGCGAGGATCTGGTATTCACCGAGCAGCACTCGTCGAGCGACAGCCTCAACGTCCACAGCAACCTGGGACTGGGGCGCAGCGCCGATTCCGGCGCGCTGCGAGGCGGCTCGCACGTGTCCAACAGCACCAACGAGAGCACGGGCCTCGGAGCCGGAGAGAACGAATCCAGCCACTCGGTGGAACGCCGGCACGAAGCCAATGCGGCGGTGCGCCTGGTGACTAAGGACGGCGACGTAATCTGGTCCACCACGCAGGAAAGCATGGGCGGCAAGTTTCGCGGCGCCAGCTCGGACGTGGCGGATAAGATCACGAAGCGGCTCACGGAAGATTACGAGCGGGCGCGGAAACTGCCGCACTGATGGCTTCCAGCAAGTGCTCGTTGCGGATCGGCTTACCTAAGACGCGGCAGACCAGCTTCTCTTCGGGCAGATCGCAAAGCTCTTCCGTCCAGCCGGAAAGCACGATGATCTTGGCTGCGAGGTGCAGTTCGTCCACGCTGCGGATCAGGCTCAGCCCATCCTTCAGTTTCGGCAGACGCAGGTCCATCACCAGCACGTCCGGGCGCAGTTCTTCGAGCAAGCGGCGGGCTTCGGGCGCGTCCTCCGCTATGGCGACTTCGTGACCGGCCGCTTCGAGCAGCAGCTTGCGAATCCCGAGCTGCTGGACATCGTCGTCGGCGAGCAACAGGCGGCACATCAGAAGTGCATTCCGCCGCCACAGATCAACACCTCGGCGGTCACATAATCGGAGAGCGGGGAGCAGAAGAAGAGCACGGCTCCGGCAGCTTCCTCTGGCGTGCCCGCGCGGCCCAGCGGACAGACGGCCTTGAGCGCATCGAGCATCTTGGGCTGCACGCCGACGGCGATCTGGCGCCCTTGCACGTCAATGGTGGCGCCCGCCTGCGTGAGCGGCTGCGTGAGGCGCGTTTCGATCAGGCCGAAGCCCACGGCGTTCACGTTCACGTTATAGCGGCCCCACTCCTTGGCCATGGTCTTGGTCAGACCGATGACGCCAGCCTTGCCGGACGAATATCCCGCCTGCCCGGGGTTGCCGTCGGTGCCGGCGATGGAGGTGATGTTGACGACCTTGCGCATTACGCGGCGGCCTTCGGCGGCTTCGCGCTTGGCGGCTTCGCGGATGTGAGTGGAGGCGGCGCGCAGGATGCGGAACGGCGCCACCAGGTGGATGCCGAGCATAGCCAGGTACTGTTCGTCGGTGGTCTTCTGGATGACGTTGTCCCAGGTGTAGCCGGCGTTGTTGACGATGATGTCCAGACCGCCGAACGAAGCGAGAGTGGCGTCCACCAGCTTCTGCGGGAAATCCGGAGCGGTGACGTCGCCCGCGAGATGCGCGGCGGCTCGGCCGGATTGGCGGATGGCGGCTTCGGTTTCCGCGGCCGGGCCGGGGTCCAGATCGTTGATCATAACGGCGGCGCCAGCGGCCGCCAGCTTCTCGGCAATCGCGCGGCCGATGCCACGGCCCGCGCCGGTGATGAGGGCTACTTTGGAATCGAGAGTGAAGGGCATCCGTGGTTCCTATCTTAGTAGATCTTCCAGTTGGATCTTAGTATCGGTTTTGCTGTCGCGGTATTTTACTATGACTGGGGTGTAGACGGAGATGCCCCAGTCTTTTCCGGGGCCGGTAGTGATGGCGCGCGCGCCGGTTACCAGCACGGCTTCTTCCGGGATGATGAGTGGGTCGTCGTCGGTAGCCTTGTAGATTGCGCCGCGCACCAGGTCGTAGACCGGCGTGGAACGATTGAGGATGGTTCCCGTGCCCAGGACGGCGCGTTTCTTGACTACCGCGCCTTCGTACACGCCGCAGTTGCCGCCCACCAGTACATCGTCTTCAATGATTACCGGCAGCGCGCCTATGGGCTCCAGCACGCCACCGATTTGCGAGGCGGCCGAGATGTGGCAGTTCTTCCCGATCTGCGCGCAGCTTCCGACCAGGGCGTGCGAATCGACCATGGTGCCGTCGTCTACATACGCGCCCACGTTGATGTACATGGGCGGCATGCAGGTGACGCCCTTGCCGACGTAGACGCCATCGCGAATGCTGGATCCGCCGGGAACGATGCGCACTCCGCTTTGGGGTGTGAATTGTTTCACAGGGAAAGTGGATTTGTCGAAAAAAGGCTGGCGCGTGGCGTCGATCGACATATCCACCACGCCGCCCATGCGAAAGCCGAGCAGGATGCCTTTCTTGACCCAGCCGTTGACGCGCCAGCCGCTGTGCGCCGATGGATCAGGCTGTGCGGCGCGAATGCGGCCCTGGTTCAGCGCGTCCTTGAATTCGTAGAAGAGGCGGAAATGCTCTTCGGTGTAGGCGTCGGGTTTGTGGTCGAAGAGCCGTTCGATTTCAGCCTGCAACGTGCACGCTCCTTAAGAGCAGGCGGATGGTTGCGGGGGCGAGCCGTGGGGCAGAGGCGCCAACGCGAATGCCGCTAACGAAAGGTGAACCAGTGTATGATGCCATCTCAGCGCTCCAGCGCGCCGCGGCCCGGGCCGTAGGGGCAGAGGGTCGCCGCGCTGCCGATTTCTCCGAGCGCATCCTCCACGGGGAGGCCGAGAGGTTTTTCCACTATCGAGACTGCGGGCTCCTGGCTGATATCGTATGCGCTACGGGCGGGCGACTCAAAGGCGCTGCTACCAGGTATAACCCTCAAAAACAAAAGGTAGGTCTTACCAGGGCGGAAGTCGGCGACGTAAGGCCGCAGAACGGAAATCTTATGAGCGTGAACAGTAACTGTGCCTCCGAGTGCCCCAACAACAATCTCGGAAGGGATCGCGTCGGGAATGGGGCTTGACTTTCTCAGGACACGCTCGACATGGAATCGGCGGACCGTAAATACAACCGATCCGTCTTCCGAGAATGCCGACCGATACTCGGGCTGCGGCCTGGCCACAACGACCAGATCCGCCGCGCAGGTTTTGTCGCGCAGCTCGATTGCCTCGGGCGTAGCGCCGCCGAAGGAGTACCCAACTTGCCCGGCGGCGTCCTCGTGGGCCACACCGAGGCGTATGACGACATCGTCCTTCGTTTGCTCGGCAGTCCGCCGGAGGTTTGGCACTAAATTGTGGGCATCGAAAAACTTCGCCGTGGCCGCGTCGGCGACGGGTGCCTCGGGCGCGGCGAGGCCGAATCCCGAAGCGAGGGCACATGCTATGGCTACGGACAACATCCGGTATTTGGCCCGTTCAGCCTGCAACGGTCACTCTCCCCAACAGGTTGACGGATTCCAGCACCTTTTCGATGCGGGCTAGGTTCTCCGGTTTGGGGGGCACCATCGGCAGACGGTAGACCGGTTCGAGCAATCCCATGAGCGCCATGGCGGCCTTCACCGGAATGGGATTCGACTCGATGAAGTTGACCTCCATTAGCGGCAGATACTTGCGCTGCACGGCGCGCGCGGCGGCGAAATCGCCCACCAGGCAGAGTTGCGCGAGCTGCGTCATTTCGGCGGGGATTTCGTTCGATGCCACGGAGACGATGCCGCGCCCGCCTAGCGCGATCAGCGGCAGGGTGATGGCGTCGTCGCCCGAGAGCACGGTGAATTCCGGCGGAACCTGGTGAATGACGCTGGCCATCTGCGCGATGTTGCCGGAGGCTTCCTTCACGCCGATTATGTTGGGGATGGCGGCCAGGCGGGCGAGCGTCGCCGGTTCCACGTTGACGCCAGTGCGCCCTTGCACGCTATATACGATGATGGGCACCTGGATGGCTGCGGCGATGGCCTTGTAGTGCTGGTAGAGGCCTTCCTGCGTGGGCTTGTTGTAGTAGGGCGTGACGGAGAGGATGCCGTCCACGCCCAGGCGTTCGAGCTCGCGCGCCAGTTCGATGACTTCGCGCGTGTTGTAGCCGCCCGCGCCGCCGAGCACCGGCACGCGGCCCTTGGCCTCTTCGAGCGTGATCTGGACGACGCGCAGATGCTCTTCGCGTGTCAGCGTGGGGCTTTCGCCCGTGGTGCCGCAGGGGACCAGAAAGTTGATGCCGGCATCGATTTGGCGGCGCACCAGGCGACGCAGAGTTGCTTCGTCGAGCGACTGATCTGCGCGGAATGGGGTGACTAATGCCGTGCCACAGCCCGTAAAAGGGTGATGGGTTTTCATTTGAAAAGCACCTCGCTGAATTCGTGGAAGCCTTTTTGGCCTACTAACCATTGCGCGGCTTTCAGTGCGCCTCGGGCGAAGCCTTCGCGGCTGCGCACGGTGTGGCGCAACGTGATGGTGTCGGCCGCCGAATCGAAACCGATTTCGTGCGTGCCGGGGTGCGCGCCCGCGCGATTGGCGCTTACGTCGATGGGGCGCTCGAAGCCGGCCTTTTTCATCTCTTCGACCAACTTCAACAGTGTACCGGAAGGTGCATCCTTTTTCGTCGCATGGTGGATTTCCCAGGCCCATGCGCCGTAGGATGGCTCGGTCGCGAGCAGGCGCGCGGCTTCCGATACCAAGCGGAAGAAGGCGTTCACGCCGATCGAATAGTTGGGGCTCCAGACCAGACCGATGCCGTGACGCGCGACGGCGGCTTTCACACGTTCGAGTTCGTTCAGCCAGCCGGTGGTACCGACCACGATGTTCACGCCCAGCGCGGCGATGCGCTCCACGTTTTCCGGCACGGCGGCGGGAATGGAGAAATCCACGGCCACGTCGATGCCTTGGAAGTTGGCGGGCGTCACCCCTTCGAACGCGGCGTTGTTGAATTCGTCGAGCTTCAGCGCCACGGTGAAACCGTATTCGGGCGCGAACTGTTCGATGAGCCGTCCCATCTTGCCGTAGCCGATTATCGCTAGTCGGGCGGCCTGAGAGGCCGCCGCAGGCTGGGAGCCTGCCCCACCAGAGTCAGGCGGCATCGAAGACCTCGGCGTCGAGCTCGGCGAAGAACTCGGTGTGCAGCGCCTCCACGGTGCGATGCAGGTCCTGCTCGGCCACTACGAAACTGAGATTCAGCAGCGAAGCCCCTTGCGAAATCATGCGAATGTTGATGCCGTCAAGCGCGCCAAAAACGCGCATAGCCACGCCCGGCGTGTAGCGTATATTATCCCCCACCAGGCACACGATGGCCTGGCCGTCTTCGATCGACACTTCCGAAAACAGGTTCAGCTCTTTGCAGATGGCATCGAGCGCTTTGGTGTTGTCGATGGTGAGCGAGACGCTGACCTCGGAAGTAGACACCATGTCCACGGCCGTTTCGTAGCGGTCGAAGACCTCGAAGATGCGGCGGAGGAAGCCGTGGGCCATCAGCATGCGGGTCGAGTGCACGTTCACCAGCGTGATCTTACGCTTGCAGGCGATGGACTTCACCACGTTGCCGCACGGCACTGCTTCGGAGACGATGCGCGTGCCGGAGACTTCCGGCCGGCGCGAATTCAGAATCAGCACGGGGATGTTCTTCTCGACCGCCGGCACCACGGTGGCGGGATGCAGCACTTTGGCGCCGAAGTAGGCCAGCTCGGCGGCCTCGGCGAACGAGATGGTCTTCACGCGATGGCCGCCGGGCAGGATGGTGGGATCGGCCGTGAGCATGCCGTCGACGTCGGTCCAGATCTGGATCTCTTCCGCGCCGATGCCCGCGCCCACGATGGCAGCGGTGAAGTCGGAACCGCCGCGGCCGAGCGTGGTGGTGACGCCATCCTCGGTGGCCGCGATGAAGCCGCCCATCACCACGATCTTATTCTCCGCCAACGCAGGCACGACCGCGGCGAGGCGCGCGTAGGTTTCCGGATAGAGCGGTGCGGCCTGCGTGTGGCGGCGGTCGGTGACGATCACCTGGCGGGAATCCAGGTGCGCGGTGTCCATGCCGAAGTGGCGGAAGGCCAGCGTGACGATGTAGCTGGAGAGCCGCTCGCCGTAACTGGAGATGGCGTCGATGGAGCGCGGGGTCAGCTCGCCCAGCACGGCCAGGCCTTTGACCAGTTCGGTGAGCTCCTGGAAGTGCTCGTCGAGCAGCCGATCAAGCTCGGCGCGGTCGGCCAGGGGCACTACCAGGCGCGCCTCGCGGGAGTGAAAGTCGCGCAGGTCGTGGATCTGGCGAATGTATTCCTCGCGCGCGCCGTCGATGGCGGCCGAGGCGATGGCCAGCAGCTTGTTGGTGGTCTTGCCCATGGCCGAAACGACGACGACCGGCCGGCGGCTGGCGCGGGCTTTGACGATCGCGGCGACGCGCTCGATGGCGGCCGCCGATTCCACCGACGTGCCGCCGAATTTCATGACGATCATGATTGGTTGCCTTGGAGCGGATCTTCGCCAGGAGCAAGGGCATTGCGTACCTGAGGGATCGAATTAAGCGCGATGAAGCTGTAGCCGTTGTGCTGGAGCCAGTCCACAGGGAGCTTGACCGCCTCGAAGGTGTAGCTCTGGGATCGGATATCGTCCTCGAACGAACTGTCATGCATAAGGACTATTCCCCTCCCAACCTCCTGAATCTTCCTGATATAGGCCGCAGCGCATTCTTGCGCGCTGCGCCCGTGGCGCCAGAAACCCCAGTCACAGGCATCGATATCCCACATGATCGGTCCTGTGTACGTCCGGGCTGCGGTCGAGTTCAACTGCCCCGCCACTGTCGGACTCCAAGAACCGTATGGCGGCCGAAATACCTTCACCACGTTTGGAATGCCTGAAAGCACATGTTCTGTTCTGATGATTTACTCCGCCACAAAGTGCCCGCTTTTGTCCTTTAGGTCCGCGTGGTCGTACGTATGGTTCCCGATGAGTTGATCCGCTTGGGCGACGCCTTGTACGATCTCTCGGTGGCCTGCCACTCGTTCGCCGATAACGAAAAATGTCGCCGTGATCCCTCGGCTGGCGAGGAACTGGGCGAGCTCAAGGGTTCGTGGACCCGGGGCTCCCGGTTGCTTGGTCTCGGCTGGTCCATCATCGAACGTCGGACATACGGTCTTATCAGGCGGATCGTTCCCATGTATTTCCCCACTAGTGAACATCGTCAACGCTTCCTTCAGCGCATAGTGGCCGTTGCATCTGCCAGTCTTCAAGCTCAACTGACCTACAAATCGAGAAAATATGTTTGCCCGTAAAAGCTAGGCAAGTCGTCCCTCAACTGTTTGCTAAAACTTTTGGGAACGATCAGCCTTTCGATATCCGAGATCGCGAAAACGACATCGTCCAGGACTCTCCACTCACGTTCCATGTAGAAATGCTGTTCGTCATCATCGTCCCGGTTAGCCTCAAAAGCTTTGCAGTAGCTCAAGAGGTACTCGGTCATGTAGACGCGAAGCTCCGCAACTAGCCGCGCGGTCTGAGCTAGTTCTTGAACTGCCTCACTGCGCTCCGCCGCCACGGCTCTAGCCTTAAACGCCAGATCATTGCAGAGGCCGTCGAAGCGCGGGAACATCAGGTCAAAAAACTCGCCTCGGGCGTAACTCCGGCTATCAATTCCCAAATAGCTGTTTGGAGCCGGCTTGATCCGTGAATCATTGGCCACGTAGAGTACTGGGGATGCCCCGTTTTCAACGAGGAATCGCTTCTGAAAGGCAATCCCGAAATGGCTGTACTTGCAGGCGTGTATCGCAAGGTCGGCGAGTGGGATATCGCAGAAGCAGACGCCTGGAAACTCGTATGTTTCACACTTGCTGAAGCGGGCGGTGCCATAGTTCGTTCGTCCAGAGATAACACGTTTCCCCGGAGCGCACATCGGGTCTGCCCGGAGTTCGCCGGATCGGACGATCTGGAGCAACAGTTGGTACTGCTCCTCCGGTGTATTCCTGCTACGCCCGACAAAATGGGTCAGGTCCTTGGAAACGTATCGTTGTTGGATCGTGCTCACTGGATTGCCCGTCTTCCACTTAGAACCATGATATCAGACGCTTACTTTTGCTCGGTCCCGACCGGCCGGCGGCTGGCGCGGGCTTTGACGATCGACGCTACGCGCTCGATGGCGGCCGCCGATTCCACCGACGTGCCGCCGAATTTCATGACGATCATCAGTCGAGCATTCCCTCCGAGTGCATCAGCTCCGCGTTGAGCACCGCCGCGCCAGCCGCGCCGCGCACGGTGTTGTGGGCGAGCGCGACGAACTTGTAATCGAGCACCGGGCAGGGGCGCAGGCGCCCTATGAACGCCGCCATGCCGTGTTCGCGCTCGGCATCGCGGCGCGGTTGGGGGCGATCTTTTTCTTCCATGTAGATGACGGGGTGCGGCGGCGCGCTGGGAAGGTGGCGCTGCTGCGGGACGCTGCTGAAATGGTCGAAGGCGTGGCGCACGTCGGCTTCGGTCGGCTTCGCCGAGAATTCGACCGAAACCGTGACGGTGTGGCCATCGACAACAGGTACGCGATTGCAGTGCGCGCTGACCTTGGCGTGGAGCGGCTCGATGTGGTCGCCGCGGAAATCGCCCAGGATCTTCTGGGTTTCCTGCTGCATCTTTTCCTCTTCGCCACCGATGTAGGGGATGACGTTGGCGTTGATATCCATGGAGGGCACGCCCGGATAGCCCGCGCCGGAGATTGCCTGGAGCGTGGTAGTGATGACACGCGTGATGCCAAACGGCTTCAGCGGGCCGAGCGCCATGGTCAGCACGACGGTGGAGCAATTGGGATTAGTGACGATTTGGCCCTTCCAGCCGCGGTTGCGCTGCTGGCCGGGGATGAGCTTCAAGTGGTCGGGATTTACCTCGGGAACCAGCAGTGGAACGTCCGGCTCCATGCGGTGGTTCTTGGAATTCGAGACCACCACGTGGCCGGCTTGGGCGAAGGCGCGCTCGATTTCGGTGGCGACGGAAGCGTCCATCGCGGAGAAGAGCAAGCGCGGGGCGTTGCCCGGTTTGCATTCATCGACCAGCAGGCCGGCTACGGAATCCGGCATTGCGCCGCTGAGCCGCCAGGCGGTGGCGGCGTGGTACGGCTTGCCGGCGGAACGGTCGCTTGCGCCCAGCCACTTGAGGTCGAACCACGGGTGGTTCTGGAGGAATTTGACGAAATGCTGGCCCACCATGCCGGTGGCGCCGAGGATGCCGACTTCGATTTTGGTTTCCATAAGTTATGTCTCTAGCGAAGAGTCCCTGACGGACGCGCACGGGCGGCCTGGGAGGCCGCCGCAGGCCGAGGGCCTGCCCCACAGGAGGCCAATCTCCAGCAGTGCATGGCTGCAGCACATGAACAGTCATAGCAGTTGGGTCACCATATTTTGATAGATGCCGACGGCGTCTTCCAGTTGCCTCTTGGGGATGCGCTCAGCCAGCGTGTGGGCGACGTGGATGGAGCCGGGCCCGATCAGGAACGGCGTGCCCCAGGCGTCTCCGAATGCCGGGATGTCCGTGGTGTACGCAACCACTGTAGTTTCGATACCCGGGAGCGAGCCGAGCCGCAGGGCGGGAATCTCGATCATTTCGCGCGCCTCCGCCTTTCCCGCCACGGCGGCGGCGATGGCGTCCTTGGTGGCGGTGGAGTCGCCGACCAGGCGGATGAAGATTTCGGCGGTGGCTTGATCGGCGATGACGTTGGGCGCGCGGCCGCCGGAGATGGTTCCGATGTTCAGCGTGCTGGGGCCAAGCAGATCGTCGACCGGCAGCGGAATGGCGCGGATGCGGGCCAGCGCATCGAGCAGCTTGTCGATGGCGGATTCGCCCAGCTCCGGATACGCGGAGTGCGCCATGCGTCCGGCGGCCGCGATTTCGTAGCGCAGCGCACCCTTGGAGCCGAGCGCCAGCTTGTTTTCGGTCGGCTCGCCGTTGATGAGATAGCGCGCGCCTTTGGGCCGCGCCGCCGCGTGATATGCGCCCGCGCTGTTGCGTTCCTCGCCGACCACGAACAGGACTCCGAAATTGCGCACGCCGCTTTCGAGCAGCGCCTCGGCGGCGGTGAGCATGGCGGCGATGATGCCCTTGGTGTCGCACGCGCCGCGTCCCCAGATGTGGTCGCCGTCTTCACGGGAGGGGATGAACGGCGGCACGGTATCCATGTGAGTGGAGAGCGTGACGGTGGGCCGCTCGCCCCAACAGGCGAAGATATTGGCGCGGTGCGGCTCGACCTCGGAGCGCTCGGCGTGGCCGCCATAGCGGGCGGTGAGGGTGGAGACGTAGTCCAGCAACTGAAGGCCGACGCGCTCCTCGTTGCCGGTGATGGATTCGGTATCGATGAGCGCCCGCGTTAGCTCGAAAAGCTGCATAGGCACATACGCGCGGGCGGGAGACGAAGGCAGAAGAAAAGACGCGGGGAGATCCGGCGAGTCTTCGCTTCCGATAGCGCTCCACCCGCCTTTAACTCGGGTGACAGTGGGCAGGTGTTAGCCTTACCCCCCAACCGCCGCGGCTGTGAGCCATCCGCGCCGGTTTCGGCGGAACTGCAATCGGCCCCTTTTGCCGGGCGTCCGAAGCTCTGTCGGAAATGCCCGTCCGGCTAGTGATGGCCGCCGCGCCTCTATCAGGAAAGATTTAGGATAGCGGACGGGGAGGGATAAAGCAATCGGCGGTCAGCGGTCAGCTTTCAGCTATCGGCTATCAGCTTTCAGCGGTGCGTGGCGGGGCGATGGTTTGTTCTTTGACCGAACAAAGCCAATTTCGTGGAAGTGGTTTGTTATTAGTTGAGTAGAGGGGGTTTTTGGGCCGCTGATTAACGCGGATTCACGCGGATGGCTTTCAGGTGTTTTAGCCCGCCTCGGCTGAGTGGAATTGGCTTTGGCTTTGAGTTTTTGTTGAAAACAAAGGATCGAATTGGGTTCGTTTCGCAAAATTGTTTTGGGTTCGTCTCCGGGGACGCTCTCCTGGCGCGGCTGGGTCGAATATTCGGATTTCAAGGATCGAGGGCAGAGGGCACCGGTTGTCGGGCGACGCTCTATCCGGTGTAAGCGTAGCGCGGCGGCGACGGGAAGTCGGCTGACGAATTGCCTTTGGGTGTTTGTTTTCAGCGTGGACGAGGGTGGACGAGATGCGTCACCGGCTATCGGGTTTGCGGGACCGAGAGGAGTTACAGCAGCGAGAGGTCGTCCAAATCCGGATATCTTCGCGCTTGCAAAAGGCCACGACGGCCGGGGCGTAAAAGTGTCGATCCCTGACGCACAAGACGTCGGCGCCGGCGGCAACGGCCGTGTACACGACGGGGTCGTCGTTGGGATCGGAGAGTACGACGGGCAATCCGGGTTGCGGCTCGACGATGCGGGCGATTGACCGGAGGAACTCCACGTGGTGATGGATTTCATCCGGCGTGAGCTTGTACAAGGCCTGCATGCGGGGATAGCTCAAGACCTTGCCAACCTCGCCGAGGATAAACGGAGACAGGGCAATCACATGATCGGGATTCAGCGCCAATGCGTTGATGACTTTGCGCGCCGGACCGTCCGATCGTTTCGTCGCGCGCACCAGGATGGACGTATCGAACGTGACAATCATTCGGCCTGGCGTCGAACGTGCTGCATGGCTTCGTCAATCGCTGCGTCGATTTCCGCTTCCGGAACATCCTTTACGCGCCCGGCGAGGGTGTCGAGGTGGTCGAGGTATTGGCGGAATGAGCGAGTGCGCTCCGTGGCGGATGGAGCGTCCTTGAGGACTCGCGCCGGCCGTATCGTGAGGCTCTCTTCGTCGCTCAGGGGCCGCCCCAAAAGGCCTTCGATGGCCAGACGCTGGCCGGGCGAAAGATCCTTGACGTTGTGAACCATAATGGGAGTCGCAATTGGATCGCTATCTGATACCAGAATACCGGAAAAGCTGGCTCGAGTGGCGATGCCGCGCATCCCCGACGCCGGCAATGCCGCTCCGCTTCGCGAGTTGATTCCAGCGGCGGTTGACTCAGTACGCCGCACGTACTACCTTTGACGTGTACGATTCGCTCGTTCCGATGCCGGGTAACCGAGCGATCAATGAAGGGTATAGCAGCCGGAAGTTTCGCGGGATCGAAGAACAGGCGCGGAAACGGTTGCGGTGGCTGCATGCGGCCACCAGCCTCACAGATCTTGCGGCCATCCGGGGGAACCGGCTGGAGGCGCTGAAGAGCGACCGGGCCGGCCAACATAGCATTCGAATCAACGACCGCTGGCGGATTTGCTTTTCCTCGCGAAGGGAGCGCGCATGATGTCGAGATCGTGGACTATCACTGAGGAAGGGGAAGAATTATGGCGCAGAGAAAGAGATTGCCGCCCATCCACCCGGGCGAGCTGCTCCGCGACGAGCTGACCGAGATTGGAGTGAGCCTGAACGAACTGGGGCGCGCGCTCCGGGTTCCGATGAACCGGATTAGCGCCATCGTCAACGGAAAGAGGGCGATCACGCTGGACACCGCGATGCGTCTGGCGCGGTACTTCGGCACGTCGCCGCAGTATTGGTTGAATCTGCAGAACGCTTACGATCTGGAGGTGGCCGGGCAGGAGGTTCGGGCGCGGATTGAGCGGGAAGTGCTGCCGCGGAGCGCGGCGTGAACGTGGCTTGGCAGGCGCAAGAGGGATGCGTGGAATGACGCCGCTGAAAATCATTGAAGAAGGATTGCGGAGCATCGCCCTTCCACCCCTGACACGGCCCGCGATCGGCCCTGGTGATGAACCGACTGAAGAGCTTGTGCGTTGGGGAACAGCGATTTATGTTTATTCATCGGTCGCCCACATGCGTACCATCCTGGCGGGGCTGGTTGTTCTCACGGATGTCGGAAACACTCCTACTGCGGATGTCGTCTGCCGGCATGTGTTTGAGTGGGCGGCTCATGCCTGCTACATGGAGCGAAGCTTGACGCCACATTTCGCAGATAAGGATTGGAGGGTCGCATTTGACCTGTTTCTGCGGGCTGATGGGGCCAATCTGTGGATTAGGAATCACGGGCACAAATACGACGCGTTACCCCTTCCGGACGAGATACGCAAGCCCGTGCGCATAGGCAAGCTGGTAGACGCCTATGATGAGTATCAGGTAGAAGAATACGGAGGTGGCGATGCTAAGAATGCCTACGGCTTTCTGAGCGAGCACTCGCATGCCAGCGGGGCCTGTTTCCTTCAGTATCGCGAGATATCCGGCGCGGAGGTGCGGTTTATAAGCCCAGCAGAATCCTGCTGTCTTCCCAGCGCCAACCGCTCGCTCATTGAATGGCTGGTGTTCATGCACGGGCTGCTCGGGTTAGCCAGTGAGGTCGCTGTGCGGCCAGTGCTTCTTGGCATTCTTGCCAGGGTTGCCAAGGCAACTGGGGCGGAGCCGCCCGAGGGAGCTTAGACGCGCCAGCTAGACTGCGCGCTTGCTCTTCAAGGAAACTTCCCGAATAAGGATCACATCTATAATTTGTCAACGGGCCGCCGATGCTGCGAGTCGCGCTGACACTTTAGATCTTGTGCCTTGCAGTTCGGTTGATTAACGACGCTTTGATTCGAATGTCTTTGGGTCGAGCGTAAAGTGTTCTTTATGGAAATTGTAGTCCGAACTCCGTCCCCAGGTTGCCGCCGACAGCATGCGGAACAACGGGCGCTCTGCACCGGTCTGCGGGTGGCGGGGGTGCTCAATCGCGTGTGCGGCCAAAGCTTCGCCCCACTCTTCGCCTTTTAGAGCGCGCCGTCTATCGGAAGCCTTCCGATAGCGCCCCGCGAATACCCCCCCAGTGTCGACCCCCTGCCAATCCGTTTTTCGCAGCTTCCCCCCGTCGAAGCCGAGGCGCTCATCCATCGACGCTGCGATCTCCACTAATTCGTCCAGCGTAAAGTTTGCGAATTCGAAGTCCGGGTTGTTGGCATTGATCGATCCGACGACTTGGTCCTTCTCGACCTGTTGCCGAATGGCACGCTCGTTTGCCTTCACGTCGCGGTCGAACGAGATCAGGCTGAAGCGCCTGAGTGCCAAGTCCTCTCTTAACGCGTCTTCGAGCTTCCGCGCCGCGTTGCGCTTTTCGCTTGCGATTTCACCTTTCAGATTGACCAGTTCAACTGCGAACCTGGAGGGCTCCCGCAGGATGTGCAGAACGGCGTAATACTCCGTCTCTCCCTCGACGTACCAACGGATCGCGCTGCCGGTGAAGAGTCCGAACCGATGCGCGAGAAAAGGCTTGGAGCGTAGCGGGTCGTCGAACGGCCGCTCTGATCCAAATAGCCGGACGCGGGCACCAGGAGTCCAATGACCGAAGGCTTGGTCTTCTTCCGGCCACTGCGTCTGATGAGCCTCTTCGAAGCCGCGCCGAATCACCTCCGCCATATGCCTGATCCACAGCGCACACGAAATCCGGCCTTGCAGTTCCTTGCGCTGTTCCCACGAAGAAAGTCGGAGCAATACGTAGAGCTCGCTGTTTTGGTCTAGCCAGGCAGCACTGATCCGCAAGGCCCCGTGAATCTTTCCCCAAGCAGTGGGGTCGAGGCTCCGCACTAACTTGAGCACTCTCTCACGGTATTTCGCTAAACGTGGTTTCTGATCTTTTTCCGCAATGTTCATTCGCAGGTAGCCGGTTATTTGAGGCCAGTAGATCGGTTCCAATATAATCGCGAGATCCGCCGCCCCGTTCCACTCTCGCACTCTTGGCGGATTTAGACGCGTACGACTGCAGAGCGCCTCGTGTAACACATAGAGCCGAAAAGGGTGGAACTGCGGCTCCCGGTCCCATCTGCCATCTGCGGAAAGCCATCCACGCTCGTGGAATTCGCTGGGTTCGCCTTTCACAGCTCCTGAGACGCTAAGCCCACGGTCGCGTGCAAAAGAAAGAAATGCGGATTCACTCAGCAGCCAGTTCTGCCGCAGCATTTCGAGGTCCCGTGACCACCTTCGTAGGTATTTGCTGACGTCAGTGTCTATCGCTAGTGCTCTAACCGTCATCGGTTCTCTATGCGTCGACCAGGTTACTTTCCCCCCAATATCTCGCCGTGCGGCTTGCCTTGCGTAATCTCTTCGTAGGCGTCCTTCACTTGCGCGGCTAAGCCGTCGCCGACCCAGTTCTTGACGCTGTCCGGCAGTTGCAGCTTGGCCAGATCCGCGGGCTTGCCGCCCTGGTCCACGGCGGACTTCACCGCCTTGCGCAGCTCCACCATGAACTGCGCCTGCCCCGCNNCCCCGCCATGACTTCGGGGCCGCCAGGCACGCCGTGGCCCGGCAGCACGGTCTTCACCTTCAGCTTCTGCGCCGCGCGCACGACTTCCGGCCAGTTGCCGATGTTGCCGTCGGCGGTGTAGTTGTATGGACCGTTGACCACCGCGTCGCCGGTGCAGAGGATCTGCTCGGTGGGCAGGTAGACGAAGCCGTCGCCGCGGGTGTGCGCCCAGCCGAAGAAATGGAATTCCACCTTGCGCGCGCCGTCGTCCAGGACGAACAGATTTTCGTTGAAGGTCTGCTTGGGCGGCTCGACGCTGGGGCGGTTCATGGCGGCCACGTCCTTGCGCTCTTTGGCGGTCTGCTGCCAGCGGGCCGGCTCGTAGCGCTTCATCTCTTCGGCGACGCCGCGATAGGCCAGCGTGGTGGCGCCGGCGTCCGTCCAGACGGCGTTGCCATAGGAATGGTCGCCGTGATGGTGGGTGTCGAAGACGTACTTCACCGGCTTGGACGAGACGCGCTTGACGTCCACCATGGTGGCGCGCGCGCCGTCCGGGAAGTTGGCGTCCACCACGATGAGGTAGTCTTTCATCTCGATGACGATGTTGTTGCAGTGGCCCAGGTTCTTCAGGTCGCCCTCGCGGAACCATACGCCGGGCGCGATTTGTTCGATGGTTTCGGGCTTGGCGTCGGTGCGCGAGACAAACAGCGCCAGGGCGCCAAGGGTGAGGAAGAGGGAGAGGATCACGAAACGTTTGTGCATCTTTGCTCCTTTCGGACGACTCACCAGTTTACATCATGCGACAATAGTGCGATGGCCACCACGCTCGTATCGGTCGAGGAATATTTGCGCACGAGCTATCCCGATGGCGACTGCGAATACGTTGACGGCGAAATCGTGGAGCGAAATGTGGGCGAAATCGATCATGGCAGTTTGCAGACGCGCATCGTGATTTACCTCGCGACTCACTATCCCAAATTCTGGGCCGCCGTGGAGGTAAGGGTACAAGTGAAATCCAGTCGATTTCGGGTTCCCGATGTCACGCTGGTGGCAGGCCCCCGGCCGGCGGGCAAGATCATCACAGCCCCGCCACACCTGGTCATAGAGGTCTTGTCGCCCGACGACCGGGCCGGCGCGGTCGAAGAGAAGATCGACGACTACCTGGCTTTCGGCATTCCCTACGTGTGGGTCGTGAATCCGCGGACGGGGCGCGGCTACGTCCACACCACGGAGGCGGCCCGCGAAGCCAAAGATGGCATCCTGCGAACAGCGGATCCGGCGACTGAACTGCCGCTCTACGAACTGCTCGGCAAATGACGCCGGCTGAAAGCGCTCCGCACAGCCGAACCTTGATCCTGGGACTGCTACTGGCCGCCGCCGCACTGGTGTTTTTCGCGTGGCTTGCGGAAGAGGTGGTCCGGGGCCACACGCAGCAGTTCGACGATCGCATCCGCATGCTCGTGCACGCGCACGCCGACCCGGCGTTAACCACCGCGATGCGCGGCGTCAGCCTGATCGGCGAGCCCTGGTTTCTGATCGTCTTGGGTGTGCCGACCGTCGTCTGGTTTGTGTGGAAGGGCTGGCGGCACACGGTGTTACTGTTCGCGATCACCTTGGCCGGCGCCGAAGTTCTCGACCAGTTACTGAAGCTGATGTTTCACCGGCCGCGGCCGGCCACGTTCTTTGCACTGACCGAACCTATGGGCTACAGCTTCCCGAGCGGCCATGCGCTGGTATCCTGCGCGTTTTTCGGCGGATTGGCGGTCTTCGCGGCGGCGCGCACCGGGAGCCGGGCGCGGCGCTGCCTGTATTACACTGTGGCGGCGCTACTGATCGCCGCGATTGGCTTCTCCCGCATCTATCTGGGTGTGCACTATCCGAGCGACGTACTGGGCGGGTATGCCGCGGCGGTGGTTTGGTTGTTTAGCGTGGCGTTGGCGCAACGGTGACCGCGCCTTCGGAAGCCGAGGCCACCAGCGCGACGTATTTCGCAAACACGCCCGAGGTATAGCGCGGCGCGGGCGGCGTCCAGGCTGCCAGCCTCTCGCGGATCGCTTCCGGCGCCACTTCCAGGTTGATGGTTCCGGCATCCGCATCGATGGCGATGGGATCGCCTTCGCGCACCGCGGCGATGGGTCCGCCGTTGAATGCTTCGGGCACCACGTGGGCCACCATGAAGCCGTGCGTCGCGCCGCTGAAGCGGCCGTCGGTGACCAGCGCCACACTATCGGAAAGTCCTTCGCCCACGATGGCTCCGGTGACGCCCAACATCTCGCGCATACCCGGACCGCCGCGCGGCCCTTCGTAGCGGATGACCACCACGTCGCCGGGCTTGATCCGCCCGCCGGTGACGGCGCTCATGGCGTCCTCTTCGCGGTCGAACACGCGCGCGGGGCCGCGGTGCTCGATGCGTTCGTGGCCGGCGAGCTTGATGACGCAGCCATCCGGCGCGAGCGATCCGCGCAGAATGGCCATGCCTCCGCGCGGCTTGAGGGGCTTCGAGAGCGGGCGCACGACTTCCTGTCCGGGAGTTTCGCGCGCATCGGCGGCTTCATCGGCGAAGGTGCGGCCGGTGCAGGTGAGCGCGGAGCCATCCACGTAGCCGCCCTCGACCAGGCGTTGCGCGATCACGCCGATGCCGCCGGCCTTGTCCACGTCGACGGCGACGAAGCGTCCGCCGGGCTTCAGGTCCACGAGCACGGGGGTGCGGCGGCAGATCTCCTGGAAATCGTCGATGGCCAGCGGGACGCCGGCCTCGCGCGCCATGGCCAGCAGGTGCAGCACGGCGTTGGTGGATCCGCCGGTGGCCGCTACGCCCGCGATAGCGTTGGCAAAAGCCGCGCGCGTGGCGATCTGGCGCGGCAGGCGGTTGCGGCGCACGGCGTCCATGACGATCTGGCCGCAACGGAAACTCACATCGGCTTTGCGCGGGTCGACTTGGGGGACCGCGGCCGTGCCCATGGGCGAGAGGCCGATCAGTTCCAGCACGGTAGCCATAGTGTTGGCGGTGAACTGCCCGCCGCAAGCGCCCGCGCCCGGGCAGGCGTGGTTCTCGATTTCCAGCAATTCCTGGTCGGTGATGCGGCCGGCGGCGCTGGCGCCCACGGCCTCGAAGACATCCTGAATGGTGATGTCGCGGCCGTTGTGGCGTCCGGGCAGAATCGATCCGCCGTAGAGGATGACGCTGGGTACGTTGAGCCGCAGCAGCGCCATGGCGGCGCCGGGGATGGTTTTGTCGCAAGCCACCAGCGCCACGATGCCGTCGAACATGTGGCCGCGGGCCACCAACTCGATGGAATCGGCGATGACTTCGCGGCTCACCAGCGAGGCTTTCATGCCTTCGGTGCCCATGGTGACGCCGTCGCTGATGGCGATGGTGTTGAACTCCATGGGAGTGCCACCCGCGGCGCGGATGCCTTCCTTTACGTGGACGGCCAGCTCGCGCAGGTTGTAGTTGCACGGCATGGTTTCGATCCAGGTGTTGGCGACTCCGATGATGGGCTTGGCGAGGTCTGCATCGGTGAACCCGATGCCCTTCAGCATGGCGCGCGCCGGCGCGCGGTCACGGCCTTGGGTGATGGTGTAGCTTTGCAATGGCATGTTAGGCAGGCGGATGGCCTGCCCTTTTAGCTTAGCGGATTCTCAGATGGAGCGCCGTCGCCGGCCGTGAAGCCTCTGGTTGACGTCATCGAGCGAGAACGCATCCGGATCCCATTCCTCGCCGACCCACTCAAGCAGTTCCTCATGCCGTGGGTGTTCGGGGTTCCGGCCCGCCTCCAGCAAATCGTAGAATCCGGGAATGCCTCCGCAGTCCTCGGGCGGACAGGCGCGCTCGCCGCCCAGGCACGCCGGAAATTTGAGATTCGGGTCCACGGGCAGGCGCTTCTCGAGCACGATGGCGTGCTCCCACGAGTCGCCCATATCATAAGTGTAGACGAAGCTCGATCTCACGCGGAGCAGCACTTCATCGAGCCGCACTTTGCGGTCGTCGATTGTCGGGGGCAGGTCGAAGAATCTCTCTTCAGGATTAGGCCTGCCCCAGAATTGCTTCCCTTTCCGGAACTCGTACAGGTGGGAGCTGTCCCAACCCATGGCGACCTGAAGCAGTTTGTGGAGCGCCGCCAGCGTCAGATTCGCGGGCACCAGCAGGCGGCGCCAAATCGGAGGGTCCGAACCCAACAGGGTGACCTTGATCTGAAAGATTTCAGTTACGGGAGTCTCGTGTTTGGCTGGCATATCACGATGTTACACTCCGGAGATAAAGCTGTGCGCAGGCCGGCTTGTCACCGCCTTCATGTGCGCTGTCGTTCTTTTCCCCGCGGCGGGAAGCGAAGGACCGCGCTGGCTGAAGATCAAATCCCCTAACTTCGAGTTGTTCACCACCGCGGGCGAGCGCAACGGACGCGAGGTGGCGCGGCATTTCGAGCAGGTCCGCGCATTCTTCCTGGAGGCCATGGGGCTGGGGCTGAAATCCGGTCCGCCGGTGCGGATTGTGGTGTTCCGCTCGGATAAGGAGTTCGCGCCTTACGCCCCCAACGAGTTAGCGTCGGCGTTCTATCTTGGCACGGACGATCACGACTACATCATCATGAAAGGCGCTTCCGGCGAAAACTTTCCGGTCGCGGTTCACGAATATACGCACTTGCTGCTGAAGCACTCCGGCATGCGGCCACCGGTTTGGTTCAACGAGGGGCTGGCGGAGTTTTATTCAAACCTGAAGCCCGTCGCGGGGAAGGTCGAGGGGGGGCATCATCATGCCGCACTATACGTTGCTGCGGCAATCGCAGTGGATCGACTTACCGGCATTGCTGGCGGTGGAGCAGGACTCACCGCTATATAACGTCAAGAGCCAAGCCCCGCTGTTCTATGCCGAGAGTTGGGCGCTGGTACATATGTTATATCTGGGCGACGACTACCGGCCCAAGCTGCGCGGGCTGCTGGAGGGCATCAAGGCCGGCGCCAGCATGGCGGACAACGTTCCAAAAGGCATACGGGAAGTCCGTGGAGCAGGTGGAAACGGACCTCCGGTCGTATATGGGCGCGAAACGGTTTAATGCCTCGCTGTTCAACACGAGGCTGGCGGCGGCCAGCGAGCCGGAGACCGCGGAGGCGGGTCCACTCGAAATCGGCCTGGTGCTGGCGGAGATCGTGGCGAATGCGCAGGACAAAGCCGCCCAGGGGCGGGAACTGTACAACGGGTTGGCGCGCGACAACCCCAGGGATTGGCGGATCGAGGAAGGGCTGGCACGGCTGATCCGGCGGGAACAGAAGATCGGCGAGGCCGAACAGCATTACGCGCGCGCGGCCGAACTGGGCAGCACGAGCGCCAGAATGTATCTTGACTACGGGCGGCTGTCGCGGGTGGAGGACAAGCGCGCGGAGGCTGTGGCGGTGCTGAAGCGCGCGACGGAGATCGACCCGGACGATCGGGAGGCGCGCCTGGAACTCGGTTATGCGTACGTGGTGAACGACCAGCACGCCGAGGCGCTGGCGCAGTTCCAACTGGCGAAGCCCGTGGCGCCCGAACACGCCTTCGAATACCTGCACGCCATGGCGTACGCATACTATCGCCTGGACCGGAAGGCGGAAGCTAAGACCACTGCCGCGACTTGCCATGGCTACGCGAAGACAACGGAACAGGTCGAGCGGTTGAATCAACTGGTGACGGCGCTGAACTATGAATCACACGAACCGGTCAACAGCGAAGAGGCTCCGCCTCCGCCACGCCGTCCCGAGCCTATGCCGGCGCCGGGTCCTGTTCAACGGCGCGCGGCATTGCCGGTTGCCGAAGGCACGCTAAAGCAGATCGATTGTATGGGCGGAAAGATACACATGCGGATCGGCGTGGGCGCGAAGGTTCTGTCGTTCGCCCTCCCGGACCCGGGTTCCATCGCGATCAAGGACCATGCGGCCATGGACTTTACTTGCGGGCCACAGAGGCCGCGGCGGATCAGAATCGAATACGAGGCGAAAGAGGGAACCATGCCGGCAACGGTGGGGGTGGTTCGTTCGATCGAGTTCCCGGAGTAACGATCCAAGTGACAGACCGGGAGGCCTGTCCCACTGAAAAGAAAAACCGACGGGCAGTCGGAGGACCATGCCCGCCGGCCGGTCCCGCATCCCTGGGAGCGGAACCAAACTCGAAAGAGGTCGCTTACACATTGTAAGACGGAAAGAACCTCTCCGGAGTTGCAACTGAATTGCAACAATGGGCCCTCATCGCATGTAAAACAGGCTCAAGCGCGGCAAACCCGCTTTCTCCAACAAGTTGCGATCCAGGTACTGCTTCTCCAACATGGCCAGATGTTCGGCGGTCATCTTGGAGCGATAGGGCCGGAGTTGTGCATCGAGCTCACGGCGGGCATCCAGCAACTGCTCTTCCGACTGGCGGAAACGCGCGGCGGCGATGGCCTTTTCCTCCAGCACGGTGAGGCGGCGCTCCAGATCTTCCAGATCCCGATAGTGCGCCTCGGCTTCCGCGGCGAGGCGTTCCAGCGCGGCGGCGATTTCGCCGTAGTCGGGGCCGGCCTCGCGCACGGCGGCGGCGTTGCGTGCCAGGTAGTCGCGCAAATCGTCCAGCGAAAACGGCGGCGCAGATTCGCGCGCAGCGGGCCTCTGTGCGGTTCCAGCCATTACCTGCGCTTCCGTCAAGACCGCTTGCGCGCAGAACGTGAGCGAATTTACCATCTGTGTTTTCTTCTTGCGGCCGCGCCATTTCTCGAACGCAATGTCGATGCCGCGCAGCACCGCTTCGAGCGGCACGCCGGCATTCTTCCAAGTGTCGACCAGCGCCCAATCGAGCGGCGAGAGGCGAAACAGGCTGGTGCCACGCACTCGCTGAAAGTGTTCCTCGATCTCGGTGAAGTAGTTAAAATAGTTGTAGACCCAGTCGTCGTTCACTTCGCGGCATTCCGTTCCCAGATGAGTTGCAGGCCCGCGAGCGTCAGGTGCTCGTCGATGTGTTTCAGGTGGCGGGAGCCGCGGGCGATGAGCGCGGCTTGGCCTCCGGTGGCGATGGCCTTGGTCTGCGGGCCCAGCTCAGCGACGATGCGATCCAGGATTCCGTCGATCATGCCCAATGCGCCGTAGTAGAGTCCGGAATGCATACTGGCCACGGTATTGCTGCCGATCACTTTGGTCGGCTCGCGAAAGTCCACCATCGGCAGGCGCGCGGTTTTGCTGAACAGAGCTTCGATGGAGATGCCGATGCCGATGGCAATGGCGCCGCCCAGGTATTCGGCGTTGCCCGAGATCACATCGAAGTTGATGGTGGTGCCCAGGTCCACCACGACGCACGGACCGCCGTATTTGTGGAAGGCGGCCACGGCGTTGGCCAGGCGATCTGCGCCCACCTGGTTGGGATCGTCGTAGCGGATGGTCATCCCGATGTCGGTCTGGGGCGTGACGAACATGGGCTCGATCCGGAAATAGCGCTGGGCCATGGCGGCCAGGTTGGAATCGAGCGACGGGACGACGCTGGCGATGATGATGCCGTCGACGCCGGGCGAATCGAGGGACGCCAGTGCGAAGAGGTTGCGCAGGAGGACGCCCCATTCGTCGGCGGTCTGGCCATGCACGGTGCGCAGCCGCCACTGGCTGACGAGGCGGCGCTGGTCGAATGCGCCGATGGTGATGTTGCTGTTGCCGACGTCGAGGGCGAGTAGCATTATGTTCGTGGCACATGGGGCGGCCTGAGAGGCCGCCGGGCCCAGAGGGCACCCCAAGGGCCTGCCCCACAATTATACTGGGCGGACTCCTCCAGCGAGTATAAGGGATTCCGAGCCGTCGTCCGCGCGCAATTTCAAGAAGCCGGCGGGATCGAGGCCCGCGGTGGTGCCGGTGACGATGCCGCAGGGCTGTTCGACGCGCACGCGTTTGCCGCGTGCGTAGCTGGAGTGGCGCGCGAACTGATCCAGAATTGGCTGACGGCCGCCTTCCAGCAGCATGCGGCAAAAGCTGTCAATGGTGGGAAGCAGGCAGACGAGCAGGTCTTCGCGCGAGTGCGGGCGGCCGGAGGCGAGGCGCAGCGAAGTGGCTTCGGCCGCGATCTCCGGCGGAAAGGCCGGATGATTGACGTTCACGCCGAGGCCGGCGATGGCTACGGAATCGACGAGCTGCACCAGAATGCCGGCTGTCTTTCGGTCGCCGAGCATGACGTCGTTGGGCCAGCGTAGATCGGGATCGAGGTCCGTGGCACGCGCGATGGTTTCCGCGGTTGCCAGGCCCAGCGCCAGCGTCAGCACGGGGAGGGAATCCGGCGGCAGCGGCAGGCGCAGCACGACCGAGACATACAGACCGGCGCCTGGCTCGGAATGCCAGGAGTGGCCGTGGCGGCCCTGGCCGGCGGTCTGCTCTTCGGCGACGACAGCCGTGCCGGATGGGCAGCCCGCGGCGGCCAGCGTGGCGGCCTCGTGCATGGTGGAGGTGATGGATTCGAAGAAAAAGATCTGGCGGCCGGGGAGTTGGCGGCGGACTGAGTCGATGTCGAAACGATGGGTGCCCATGCTACTCCACAGGAGTCTCAAAGCCATTGACGATACGCTTCCAATCGACCTTGGCCTGCTGGAAATTGACCAGGAGACAGACAGTGCGGCGGGACGCGCGGAGGTAGTTGAGGCATTGCGCGGTGTGTTCGTTGGCTAGGCGATCCACACATTTCAGTTCGATCACTAGAATGTCTTCGACTAGGATATCGGCGAAGTATTCTCCGACAGGGTGGCCCTTGTAGACCACTTTGAATGAAGCTTGGGATGTGGCCCGGACGCCACGGAGGGTAAGTTCTCTCAGGAGGGCGCGCTCGTAGACTTTCTCCAGGAATCCGGGGCCTAGGGTGTTGGAGACTTCGAAAATGGCTCCCAGGACTTGCTCAGTCAAGGAATCCGGACATCGGCGTTCATCGGCGTTCATCGGCGGCCAATATCTGTGTTGCGTTATGGGCCGAGAGTTCTCAAGACCTTTATTGGCCGCCGATGAACGCCGATAAGACACTCCATTGGTCTACTCCAGGGCGTCTAGGGCTGCCTTATTTTTGGTTAGTTGCGCTTCGTAGTCGGCCTTTTTGGCTCGCATGGAAGCAACGACGTGCTCCGGCTTGCGGCTCAAGGAAGACTCGTCGGAAAGCTGCTTATCCAGGCTGGCGATGTTCTTCGAGAGCTGATCGTTTTCCTTTTCGAGGCGGCGGCGCTGCGCATCCATCTGCGTCTTCGGGACGTGCAACACCAGATCTAATTGGGAAGTGGAGCGGCTGGCGGCGCCGGCCGGTGGCGGGTCGGGGCTGAATTCCAGGGAGACGCCGGACAGTCTGCGCATCGCATCGGCGTGACGCCGCGCGATCTCCAGCGCATCTCCGCGCGCGTGGAGCGTGCCTTGCAACTGCAGCTTGGGATCGAGCTTCATCTCCGTGCGCAGAGTGCGCGCCAGAGTCACGACCTCCTGCAGCACGCCGATTTCGCGCTCGGCGGCGAAGTCGGTGTTCTGGCGGCGATACTGCGGATACTCGGCGAGCGCAATCGACAAGGGGCGCGGAGCATTGCCTTTAAGACGCTGCCACAGCTCTTCGGTGAGGAACGGCATGGCCGGATGCAGCAGGCGCAAAGCCGTCTCGAAGGCGGACAGCACGTTGCGCCAGTCGGCGTTCACGCCGGAGTTCTCCTGGAAGCGGGGCTTCTTCAGCTCCAGGTACCAATCGCAGAACTCGTGCCAGAAGAAATGCCAGAGCAACTGCGCGGCTTCGTGGTAGCGATACTGCTCGATGGCGTGGTTCACGTGTTCGGCGCAGTTGTTCAGGCGGCTGAAGATCCAGCGGTCTTCCACAGCCACTTCGATGCTGGGGCCGGCTTCGGGGCGGAAAGTTTCCAGATGGTTCGGAAGCCACGGCTCCACGGCGGAGCGCTCCATATTCACGAACAGCAGGCGCGCCGCGTTCCAGATCTTGTTTGCGAAGGCGCGGGTGCTTTCCATGCGGTCTTCGGAGAGCACGATGTCGGTGCCCGGCGCCGCGCCCAGCAGCAGCGCCATGCGCACGGCGTCGGTGCCGTACTTTTCGGTGACCAGCAGCGGGTCGATGGTATTGCCGCGGGTCTTGGACATTTTCTGGCGCTCGGCGTCGCGCACCAGGCCGTGAATGTAGACCTGCCGGAAGGGGATCTCGCCCATGAATTCGCAGCCCATCATGACCATGCGTGCCACCCAGAAAAACAGGATATCGAAGCCGGTGATGAGGAGCGACGTGGGGTAGAACAGCTTCAAGTCTTCAGTATCGTCGGGCCAGCCGAGCGTGGAGAAGGGCCAGAGCGCCGAGCTGAACCAGGTGTCGAGCACGTCGGGATCCTGCACGAGATGGGAAGAGCCGCAGCGCGCGCAACTGGTGGGCGCTTCGCGCGCCACCACGATTTCGCCGCATTCCTGGCAGTGCCACGCCGGGATGCGATGGCCCCACCATAACTGGCGCGAGATGCACCAGTCGCGGATGTTGTACATCCACTCGAAGTAGGTCTTGGTCCAGTTCTCGGGGATGAACTGGATGCGGCCGGTTTCGACCACGGCGATGGCTTTTTCGGCGAGCGGTTTCGTGCGCACGAACCACTGCGTGGAGATGAGCGGCTCGACCACCGTCTTGCAGCGATCGCACTTGCCGACGGCGAGCGTGTAGGGCTCGATTTTTTCGAGCAGGCTGAGGCGCTCCAGGTCTTCGACCACGCGGCGGCGGGCTTCGAAGCGGTCCAGGCCGGCATAGGGACCGGCTTCGGCGGTCATGCGGCCGTTCTCATCGATGACCTTGATGCGCGGCAGATTGTGACGCTTGCCGGCTTCGAAATCGTTGGGATCGTGGGCGGGGGTGACCTTGACGGCGCCGGTGCCGAATTGGGGGTCGGCGAGATCGTCGAGAATCACGGGGATCTGGCGGTTCATGAGGGGCAGATCCACGGTGCGTCCGTGCAGGCCGGTGTAGCGCGGGTCTTTGGCGTTCACGGCTACGGCGGTGTCGCCTAGCATGGTTTCGGGGCGGGTCGTGGCGACTACTACGTAGCCGCCGTGGCTGGTGGCTGGTGGCTGGTGGCTGGTGGTTGTGTCTGTAACTGGATAACGGATGTGCCAGAGGTTGCCTTGGGTCTCCGTATTTTTAACTTCGAGGTCGGACAGGGCTGTTTGGCAGCGCGGGCACCAGTTGACCATGTACTCGCCGCGGTAGATGAGGCCCTTTTCGAAAAGGCGGACGAAGACTTCGCGGACGGCGCGGGAGAGGCCGGGATCGAGGGTGAAGCGCTCGCGGCTCCAGTCGCAGCTTGCGCCCAGGCGGATCATCTGGCGCTTGATCTGATCGCCGTATTGCGCCTTCCATTCCCACACGCGCTCGATGAATTTGTCGCGCCCCATGGTGCGGCGGTCGAGGCCCTCTTCGGCGAGTTTGCGCTCGACGACCATTTGGGTGGCGATACCGGCGTGGTCGGTGCCGGGCAGCCACAGAGTGTTGTCTCCGCGCATGCGATGCCAGCGGATGGTGACGTCGATTTCGGCGTGCTCCAGCATGTGGCCGATGTGGAGCGAGCCGGTGACATTGGGCGGCGGAATGACCAGGGAAAAGACGCGCGGCAGGGCTTTTTGGGAGGCGTGGAAGACGCCGGAGTCAATCCACCACTGCGCCCAGTGCGGCTCGAACCGCTGCGGCTCGTAGACCTTCTCGATTTGCATGGGAATACTTATGATATCAGGGCGCGCTTCGCGCGCCGGTGCTGGGTGCTGGGTGCTGGGTATTGCGTTCGGTCAGTAAGCGCGGATGGCATGCAGACCTACGGGGCGCGATTGGTGCGCCGTTGCTGGGTGCTGGGTTTTGGGTGCTGGGTTTTGGGTGCTGGGTTCTGGGTGGTGTGGGCCGGTTAGGTTTGCCAGACCGGCGAGTGCTGCGATGAGTTCCGGCACGGCATGGAGGAGGGCGTGCAATAGGAGGAGCATGGCAGCGGCACTAAATTTGGCGATACCCCCATTTTTTGGGTTCGAATAGTAATTCGTTGATTTTGAGGGCGTTGCGGCTTCGGCAGGCGGGGCTGCCTGCCCCACTTCGGGGGGATGGGTTTCGGCAGGCGGCGCGGGCTGCCTGATACGTTTTCAACTGGCGGAGGCAGCGGTCGATGGAGCGCTCGATGCTGGTTTCGTAGCGGGCGAGTTTGGTGAAGGAGTTGGGACCCTCGCAATCGACGTTGAAAGCGCGGGCCGGGAGGTCGCGCTCGTCGGGCGGGATGGGTGGAGGCGGCGCCGGTTTGCCGTCCTCCTCGGCGTAGTCTTTTTTGGTGGCGTACCGGTCTTGGCGGCGCTCTTCCTTGGCGGCCACGTCGTGGAAGCGGTCGCGGTAGATGCCGGCCTCCATGGAGAAGACACGGTCGAGGCGGCACTGGTCGGCGGCGATGCGCAGGACCAGGTTTTCTTCGCTGGCGCCGACGGGCTGGAAGCGGTCCAAGTGGTCGTCGAGGAGGAAAAGGAACTCTTCGGGATCCTCGTCGAGGAGGATATGTTTGTTGGCGCGCAGGCCGTGGAGGAGGCGATTGCGGCTGGATGCGGCTTTGCCCTCGGCGGTGCGTGGGCCGGTCGATTTCTTGGCGTTCTCACGGTTGGCGTTGATCTGGGCCTCGGTGGGGGTGCGCGGTTCGTTCGTCTTTTTCATATTCGTATCAGCGGGCGCGGGTGGCCCGGTCCTCACCTTGATGCTAGGGTGAGGCTCTCAACGGAACCGTCGTGGGGCGGTTTTGTCGTCGATATAGAGCGGAAAGTATAGATTTGGTCACAGAGTGCGCGAAGGCGCGGGGTATTCAGGAAAAAGTGCCCGAACAGTTGCGATGTCCTCAAAGAGTGCTTGGTCGTTCTTCACTACCTCGGAAACAAGGTCCTCGCTCCGGTGCATCCAGCGCAGGCTTTCCTGTAGATCAAGGGAATCCTTCGGTGCACCAGCACGCTTCCAGCGTTCTTCGTGATAGTCAGAGAATATGAGCGCTTCGTAGCGGGAAACGTAAAGTTGCGTCGTAATGATTTTTCTTCCCATGAGCCTTGCAAACACTGCACGTTGCGCCTCTACCTTCTGAAGGTGAAATTGGCTGGACATCTGAAATTTTGTTGTGAAATATGAAGCTCCAATCGCGAGAATGCCCCCGAGAACCACTGGGAGAAGACCGTCGGCCCATCTCTTTTTCGCATCGTTACTCATGGTTCTTCCCCCCCGTCGTTACACTCTGCGGTCACCCGGCAAGCGCCCGGTAAAGGGTGGTCCGGTTCACCTTGAATAGGTCGGCCACGTATTCACGGCTCGGCGGCTTTTTTTTCGCCAGTAGTTTGCGGGCTTCATCGATCTGCTGCGGCGTCAATTTGCGCTTGCGTCCGAATTTCACGCCCCGGCCTTTCGCGGCCTTCACTCCGGCGCGGGTCCGTTCGCTGATAAGGCTGCGTTCCAATTCCGCCAGTACGCCAATCATCTGCCACATGGCGCGGCCTGTCGGCGTCTCGGTGTCGATTGCCTCCGTGAGGGAACGAAATTTCACGCCGCGATGTTTCAGGTCGTCGAGCATGGTTATCAGGTCGCGCAAGCTGCGGCCTAATCGGTCCAGCTTCCAGACTATGAGCGTGTCGCCGTGTTCGAGTTTCCTCAAACAGCGGAGCAGGGCAGGGCGCTTGATCGTGGCTCCCGAGGGGCCGTCGTCCTTGAAAACAGCTTTGCATCCGGCGTTCTTCAGCGCGGCAAGCTGTAGAGCCGGGTTCTGGTCGTCGGTCGAGACGCGCGCATAGCCGTATTTCATTGGCCCTTAGAGAGTTGATTGAGGTATCGCTGGCCCCGTTCCGTCAATTCACAAACGAGCGGATCACCTGTGTCGTCCGGCATTGGAGCAACGGGAACCCGCCGCAAGTATCCCTCCTTCATGAGCCGATAGTATTGATCTCGCTCGCTTGGCGAGGAAGGAGCGCGGCTGCCAGAAATCGCAACGTCTTGAAGGACAGTTTCATCATTCATCGTACTTCCATTTTGCACTAGACATTTGCAACATGCCAAGCCCTTTGTTTACGGGCCTCCCGACGATGATGCAAACTTACCCTTTGTGAAACACGGGGGGGCAGTCGCTGCTAAACGCTGGCGAGTTGCAGCCGCTTAAGCTTGATGTGGTCGCGGCGGACTTGGGCAAGGTCGTACTGGGCCTGTTGCACCAGCCAGCCGTCTTCGGTGCCGCCAAAAACCTTCGATAACCTGACGGCCATTTCAGGAGAAATGCCGCGCTTTCCGTTCACGAGTTCAGAAAGCGTGTTGCGGGTGACGCCGAGAGCTTCGGCGGCGTCCGTAATCGTCAAGCCCAAAGGCTCGATGCACGCGCGCAAAACAACGCCTCCGGGGTGTGGTGGGTTTTTCATGGTCATGGGTCGTTCTCCCCGTTTAGTGGTAATCGACATAATCAACGTCCTCGGCGTGGCCTCGGCAAAGCGGAAAATCACCCGCCAGTTAGCCCGAACGGTCACGGCCCAAAAACCTCTCATCTGGCCTTTGAGCGGATGCAACCGAAGCGCCGCTAAGTCCATGTGAGCAACTGTGGGGGCAGCATGCAACGTTGCCAAAATATCCCGCAGCTTGCCAACATGTTCCGGGTTAACGCCGCTCGGGTCGTCCTGTTCAAAAGGCCGTTTCAGTCCCTTGTGACGGATTTTCCGTATCACGCCGTACCGTAACGTGCCACGTGGCACATGTCAAGAACAATTTTAGCAGCTTGTCCGCTTTGCCTTCCGAGTGCGGGCTTCGCAAACCCTGCCCGCGTGTCCTTCAATCGCTGACATCCGCGCCTCTGCCGCGCGAGTCACGCATCTGCAAGCTGATTTTCGAGCGCAACGAGTTGCCTTTCGCTTTTTCTTTGCACCGTTGATAAGAGGACGTTATCATACGATTGGAGAGGCAAACGAATGCCGGTCGCGCTTATCTTAACGCCTACGGCCCCCTGCCTCCGCCTCCGGCAGCGGGACCGGGGGACCCGCGCGATCCAAGGCAATAGGCGTTAAAATAAGGCA
>PKYZ01000863.1 GCA_003132865.1 Bryobacterales bacterium | reverse complement strand
TCGGGTTGATAGCGGGCTGCTATTTGTACCGCTCCCGTCACCGCGGCGGTTTGAAACTGTTGAAATGTCGTGACGGGCTGCTGCGCCGGGATGTACTCCACGTTGATCGCCAGCATAAGACCTAGCTGCCGGATATGCTGCACCAACGCGTCATACTTGGCCTTCACGCTCGTATCGTTCAGGGAAAGATACCCCGGGTTGAACTCGATGCGTTGGGCGCCCGCGGCTTTCAAGCCGTCCACGTACTCCAGCAGATACGTTAGGCCCACATTGGCGATGCCGAAGCCATGCGCAAATTCATGCTGGCCGCCCATGATGATGGGCTTCCTGGGCGCTATGCTGAGCATAGGTTGGATGGCGGAATTCACCGACGCGATGAACTGGGCCTCCGTTACCTGCTGGGCAGCCAGCGGCCGCACGCCCACAACCAGCGCTACAACGAAAGGAATGGTCTTCAAGAAAGGATGCAAATTCGATCGGGATTTCATGCGCTCCATTTGCAAAACCTCCTGTCTATCTGAACCCTGTTCTCAGGCGTTTGACTCTCCAAGCCAACTGTGAGGCTGCTCGCACGGCAACGTGCGTTCGCGTACCTTCGGCGGGCTGCGTCTTTGCGGCGCTCAGTTCGTAAGTTTGCTTACTGTTGCGAGAGTGCCGCCGCGGGCGGTGAATTCGGCAATAGTGCGGGCGCCGTCCTCGGGATTTACAGCGGCGATGGCGTCGGTCACCAGCACGACGGGCTTACCGATGCCTAGCAGGCCTGTCACGGCACAACGCACGCAATAATCGGTGGCCACGCCATAGACCACGTAACGATCGGCTTCGAGAGAGTCGAGCAGCGCAGTGAAGTTCGGATTGGTGAAGACATCCAACGCCTGCTTTTCCACTATGATTTGAGCGGGGATTTGGGGCCCGAGTTCAATGGGCGCGCCAGTCTGTACGCCCAGCGTTGTGCGCCTCGAGAGCAGCGTCTCGCCGGGCTTCAACTGACCGGTAGTGCCGGCCACACAGTGCGGCGGCCACTGGCGGAATTCGGGATCGTCTTCGCGGTGCGCGTCGGTGGTGGAGATCAGCGGGATGCCCTGCGCGGCCGCGAAATGGTTCAGGCAGACGATCGCGGGCAGCAAACGTTCCGCGCCGGGCACGTATAAGGCGCCGGCGGGAAATAGAAAATCGATCTGGGTGTCCACGTCCACGAAGACGGTCTTCATGCCAGATTGCTCCGGGTCCGCTCGATAAGGGCGGCTAAGTCCTTGCTGTGTCTGACGGGCCATGGCTCGGCGGGATCCAGGCTGCGCAACGATGCGGGCAGTTTGGCGAGCGACGCGGCGGCGCGGGCGCGCGCGGCGCTCAAGTCTGGCAGCGGCTCGACCAGTTGCCCGCCCAGCAGCACCGGACGGAGCATCGCCTGGCCGTTGCTGCATTCGCCGGAGCGCGCCAGTATATCGTGGCCCTCGAAACGGAAGAGCTGCTTGGCGCCGGGCAGGGTGGCCTTATCCTGGCTCAGTTTCGCGGTGAAGCGCTTGATGCCGCAGCCGACGTCGAGTTCGACCAGCTTGTAAATCGCGCCCATCGTCGGCGCGTCGGCGGAGGTGGCCAGTTGGGTGCCGACGCCGAAGGCGTCCACGGGTGCGCCGGAGGAGACCAGTTCCCGAATGGCGTACTCGTCCAGGTCGCCGCTCAGCATGATCTTGGCGTCCGGCAATCCGGCCTGGTCGAGAATGCCGCGCGCCTCCCGCGAAAGACTCTGGAAGTCGCCGCTATCGAGCCGGATGCCCCACAATGGCTGGCCCAGGGCAGCGACCTTCTTGACGCCTTCGATAGTGTTGTAGGTATCCACGAGCTGCACGGCGGAGGGGCCCACAGTTTGCTGCAGTTTCCGGAAGGCTTCGGTCTCGCCACAAAATGAAAGAATCCAGGAATGCGCCGCCGTGCCGTATACGGGCACGCCGTAGCGGAATCCAGCCAGCGTATTGCTGGTGCCCACGCAACCGCCCAGGTAAGCCGCGCGGCCGCCCAGCACGCCGGCTTCGGGTGTGTGGGCGCGGCGGGTGCCGAACTCCACCACCGCGCGTCCGGCGGCGGCGTCCACCATACGCGCGGCCTTGCTGGCGATGAGGGTCTGGAAAGTGAGCGCGGAGAGCAGATAGGTTTCCGGGATTTGCGCTTCGATGATGGGCGCGCGCACGGTCATAATCGGCTCACCGGCGAAGAGCGGGGTGCCTTCGGGCACGGCGAAGACATCGCCGGTGAAGCGGAAGCCGCGCAGATAATCGAAGAAGCCGGCGGAGGCGCTGGCGAAGGCGGGCAGGGTCCGCAGGTAGTCGATTTCCTCGGCGCTGAAGCTCAGGTTGAGCAGGTAATCGATGGCTTGCGCGAGACCTGCGGCAATGACGAAATTGCGATGCGCGGGGAGGCGCCGGATGGTGAGCTCGAAAGTGGCCTTCTGATTGACCTTGCCGGCGTCGTAGTAGCCGGCAGCCATGGTTAATTCGTAGAGGTCGGTTAGAAGGCCATTCACGCAGGTGCTCAATTCACAACCAGCAAGACAGGCTGAAGCCTGTCCTACCTACTTTTTCTTGGGCGGTTGGAATTCCTTGACCTCGTTTGCGGCCTTTTGCAGGTCTTCCACCGCCTTGCTGTCTAATTGATAGATGCTCGGCTCGTTCTCACGCTTCGCGAAATATGTATCGCCTTGCTTGGTAATGGAGACCTTCTCCACACGCTTGCCGCTGTTGGAGCTCACCGTGATGTCCAACACGGGCGCACCGCCGCCACTGCTATCGAGAAATTTCGCGGCTGTCAGTTCGCGCAGCTTATCGACCACGTTCTGCACCGAAGGCGCGTCCATTTGCTTTGCGCCACTCATCCACTTGTCGCCGCTCTTTTCGAAAGTGGCTTTGCCGGCTTCCACCTTGTTGGGATCGGTCCAGCCGAAATCGAAAAGCTTTTTGTTGCGGAAATCGTCGACTTTTTTGTCGAGGCCATCGCCCAGGTCGGCGGTGACTTTATATATGCCGTCAACAGCGCTGCTCTTGACGTAGTAATTCTTGTCCTTGTCTTTGCGGACGTCGAGTTGTTGGGCGCCGCTCGCATCCGTCACTCCCGCCACGGCGACTTTGACGCCTGAGGCGAACGCGGCGGCGGCCTTCTTCGCATCTTCATCGGAGATGATGGCGTCCATCTTCGCGTCTTTCAGCTTGCGGATCAATTCCTCGACCTGCGAGCCATCGGCGCGCAGCGGTTTGGGCTTCAGGATCTGCCAGTCGTTCTGATTGTTCTTGCCGAATTCGATGGTCTCGCCTTTGGCCGGCTGCAGATCCACGCGGGTGAGCTTGTCCTGATCGAAGGTCAACAAGCGCTTGTCGCGCAGGTCGTTGGGAGTCTTGTCGAGGCTGGTCTTGACGTAACTGGCGATGGTATATACATGCGGATCGCCGGCCAGCTTGGCATAGGTGCCGCCACCAGTGGGTGTGTCGTCGCCCACCAGGAAGTCTTGCGACTTACCATCCTTCTTGAGAACGGTGACGTCGAGTGTGGGCGCGTTCAGGCCGTAAGGCGAGAGATCCGCGGCTTTGTCTTCCACGACTTTGTCGGCATTCAGCGTCGCCAGCGAGGCGACCAGCGACTTAGCCGTGTCCTGATCGGCGCGCAGCGGCTTGGGTTCGGCGAGCTGCCATTTGCCGTCGTCGCCGATGCGGAGCACGGTAGTTTCCGCGCCGGTCTTCTTGAGTGTGACTTCCTTGATTTGATCCTCGGGAATGGAGAGGATTTTCGTGGTGGTGGTGGTATCGGTGGCGGGCTTGGCGGCCTCGGCTTTCTGTTTCCGGTTGGACCAGTAGAGCGCGCCGCCCAAAGCCGCCAGCACGATCACCGCCGCAAGCAGTCCGCGTGGTTTCATGGGCTATCTCCTGCGCCACCAAACCATGAGCCCGGCGCCGACCACGGTGAGCGGAAGCAACACCACGCTCCACCAGAAAATCAGGTTCATGCGGTTGCCGCTGATGTTCAGGCGGCGGTCCTCGGGCTCTTTCGGACGGATGGAGATGAGGTCTTCGTCGGAGGTGAGCCAGTTGAACGTGTTCAGGGCCAGGTCGCGGTTAGCAACCGAACGCGAACCGAGTAAGTTATTCACCGCCCACTGCGACGACCCAAATACCACGAAGCGGCCCGAACTACCCGGCTTGCCGGTATTGTAGGTTCCAGCGGCGGCCAGCACCAGCGGTCCCTTGACGCCTTTCTTCGGATCGACGTGACCACCCTGTACGCTGGATGCGGCAAAGCTACTATCGGTCGTGGACATCAGTTTGTCGTCGGTTACCTTGGTATTTCCTGCGATCTTCAACGTGCGGGAAAGCGGGATGGCTGTGGGCACACCTTCTTTGAAGTCCCGCACAATGGCCTGCGATTCGTAATTGGTCACCATGGCTACTTCCGGCCCCAGGTTAAAGATCTGGCCGATGCCGCTGGTATCGAGCGCCAGATCGTTATTCATAGTCACACCCCAATCGGCCAGCATCTTCACCACTTCGGGGTTCTCAGTGCCTTCCTCGGAGCCGATGCGCAACGGCGTATCCATCAGGAACAGCACGCTGCCGCCGCTTTCGACGAATGCTTTGATCGCCGCGGCTGCCGCGGGAGAATAGGCCAGCTTGGGACCTCCGGAGACAAGCACGGTGCAATCCTTGGGGATTTCCACTTTAGCCTGCTGCACCTGGCCGATCACGGGCGCGGCGCCAGCCCCCAAGGGCGTCGCCGGCTGCGCCAGGTTGACGGAGCGCGTCTTGTAATTATTATGTTCCAGGGCTTCCTTCAACGTGGAGAAGCCGCCGCCCGCGGTGTCGTCCAAGCCGTGCTCGCCGCTACCGGCGAGGAAGCACGCATTGCGCTCGCCGCCCTTGAGCGACCGGATCAGCGCGCCGGTGATTTCTTCCTCCGTGAGGCTCTTGGCGTCTTCCTTGCGCTCACCGGTATCCACTACTATGGTGCCTAACTGCCGGACTCCCGCGGCGCGCGCCAACTGCGGCTTCTTCACCGGATCGATGTAATCGACCTTCAGCCTGGGAGACAGGCTGGCATAACGGCCCAGCAGGTCGCGGGCTTGCTGGAAATTGGTCGTCTCACCGAAGTAAGTAACAGTGACATCCTTCTTCAATCCTTTTACGGCCTTGACGGTCTGATCGGAAAGGCTGAACTGCTTGTTTGCGGTGGCATCGTAAGATTTGTCGTAGCGATTGGCCAGAAAGTTAGCCACACCCAACACGGCCAGGATCACCAGGATATAGACGGTGACATAGGCCGAGTACTTTGTCTGTCTTGCTTTAATCCAGTCTGCTTTCATTTATGCTCTCCAGCGCAGCGACTCCATGGAACGGGACGTGATAAACAGGGAGAAGAAGATCATGGAGAGGTAGAAGATCACGTCCTTTGAGTCGAGTACCCCTTTCTGGAATCCTTCAAAGTGCGTCACGATGGACAAGTAATTCACCACCTGCCCGTAGCCGGTGGTATCGTAGGCGGTAAACCAGCTCAGCAACCACAGCAGCAGGCACACAAAGAAAGTGACGCCGCCGGCGATGATCTGGTTCTTGGTGGTGGTGGAGATGAACGCGCCGATGGCCAGCAAGGTCCCGCCTTGCAGGATCAAGCCCAGATAGCCGATCAGGATGGGCTTCCAGTCCGGCTTGCCGAACGCGAAGAGCACTGCGATGTTGAGGGCGGACATAGCCAGCACGCATAAGTAAAGAAGGAGCGCGCCCAGCCACTTGCCCAGGATGATTTCCCAATCGTAGACGGGCGAAGTCATCAACAGCTCGATGGTGCCGGTTTTCTTCTCTTCGGCGAACAGACGCATGGTGATCATGGGGATGAGGAAGAGCGCCACCGTGCTGGCGAATCCCAGCAAGGGCCGGATGACCTGCTCGTTGACATTCATCGGCATGTTACGGCCCTGCATTTCGGCCATGAAACCGAAGCGCACGAAGTCGCGTGTGGCGGTGAAGAAGCCAAACCCGAAGATCAGCGCGAAAAACGCCATCAGCAGATAGGCGATCGGCGAAGCGAAGTAACTCTTGAGTTCTTTACGGCAGATAATCCAAACGTTCTTCATGGTTATCGTTCCTTGGTTGCGGGGCATTGCTGGCCTGAAGCAAGCTCGTGGGGCAGGACTCCAGTCCTGCGGCCGACGTCCACGTCGGCCTGTTCGTGCTCGGATATGGCTGATTTCGTTGCGCGAAGAGCGGGTCCTGGAGGACCCGCGCAGACCTGGAGGTCTGCCCCACGAATTCTACCACGGGCGGTTTAGCGTAAGGCGGCTTCGATCTCCTCCGCCGAGACAGGGCGCATGGTCATGCGGGGGCGCCATTGACTGTCGGGAGTGAGATCCACGAGCGTGTGGGTATGTCTTTCGCCGGAGGTGCCGCTGAAAACCAGCACCCACTTTCCCTCGGCGGGCCATTGTTTGCGAACCGTATAGGTTCCGGGCTTGCCGGTGGGTGTCAAGTCCAACGACATCGACTGCCGCTTTCCGTTGACGATGCCTTCGGCCTGCCCGGTTATGCGCGCGTGCGAATAATCCTGGCAGCCTTGGGCCTCCACCGTCAAGCCTGCATCTTTGTTCTGCACCACCAAAAAGACGCCGCCACCCGAAGCGAGGGCCAACGGCATCAGCATCATCACCATTCGGGCGAATCGTCGTAACATCTGCATCCCTCCTTCGCGCTGTAGGACGCTTCGCTGGGGTGGTTTGTTATCCGGCGTTACTGGCTTGCCGGCACGTAAACCCTCGACGGGCCCACCAGAGTGACATGCGGAAGCTCGGTTCTGATTTTGACAGCCTGGAATCCCGGTTTGCTTTCCGGCTTCGCCAGGAAGGTGAGCAGGTACTGCCTGCTCAACCGCTGGCTGAGATCATCCAGATAGGGAGCCATTGACACCGGATTCTCCGTGCCGAGGTAATATAACTGGCCGCCAGTTTCATCGCTAAGCTGCGCGAGATAGTTCTGGCCCCAGAAGAGCTGCCAATAAGCGTGCGCCCAGCGACCCGCACCCGAGTAATAGATCGAATACACAACAATTCCGGCGCGTTGCGCCGCGTCAATCGCCGCGTCTAAGTAAGGATTATCGGGACCGGAACCGAAATCGGGATCGATGCCGCTCGACACCATCAGAACTTCACGCGCCGCAGAACCGGCGGGCCATTTGTGAATCAGCTCCGCCAATGCCAGATACGGGCTGGCTGAGATGCCCGGCATGCCGGTGGGCAGCCGCATCGCCTTGGCCGCCAGTTGGTGGTCCGAGGTCAGCGGCTGAACCGTTTGCACTCCGCCGTTTCGCATGTAGCCAATGCCGATTTGGGTGGTGGCATGCTGGGCCAGCACGAATTTCTTGAGGTCTGCCAGTTGCGTGCCGAGGTTGGTGGCGGAACCGTCGTCAATCAGGAGCCAGAGTTGCAGGCCGCCTTGGCTGCGCAGCGGCTCCAAGCCGGTGACCGGCATGTGCTGCTTGTTTTCAGAGACCAGAACGTCATCCGCGGTCAGTTGTGGGGCGGAGGCGCTTTTTTGTCCGGCTGCGGTGACGACAACGCTGACAGGCAGTCCAGGGCCTGGGATGTCGCGCGCGGACAATGCGCCTGCCCCGATAGAAGCAGCGATAGAAGCGGCGACGAGCGCGCCGATGCGGATCATAGAATTATCCTTCCGCAGTGTTGGACGTACGGGAGCCAGCCGGGGATACAATGCGCGGGGCGGCTCTGGTGAAGGATAGGTGGTGTACCGCCCCGCTCCCGCCTATTTGCTCTCGATTTTGATGGTAGGGTTGGAACCCCGTGGCTGGCGCGCCTGAAGAGCATCCTAGCCGGGCAGTCGGCGTGCCGGGCCTGGAGAGCGAGCCAGGGCGCGTTTAACTATTGGAACCAGGCGGCCCTCACGCTTCCCTGCTTGAAGCCGGCCCTCACTTCCCTGCCCCAAATCAAGCGCGACCGCAAGATCTTCTTGGTGCTCGCCTGGCCGAACGCCTTCATCGGCGGCCAACAGACCGCCGCCGCGGCCCGCGAAGTCCGCCAACGGCTGCAAGCGCACCCGCCCGACACCGATCTCGAGCGCAGCGTCCTCGAAGTCATGGACGAACTGGACCGCCCCGTACGCATCCGCGCGCGGTTCAGTCAGTAGCCGGCGGGATGTCGAGCTGATCGTAAATCTGCCGCAGCGGGATCGCGACGCCGATGGAATCGATCTTCAGTTCTTCGTCCGGACCCTGGTAGTCGCGCAACGTCCAGGTGCCATCCGGTTGGCGCGTGAACTGTTCGATGCGGACCTGTTCCTGATTCACCAGGATGTAGTCCATGAGCGAATCGAGAGTTCGGTAATGCTGAAACTTCAGGCCGCGATCATACTTCTCGGTGGAGGGTGACAGGACCCCGAAGATCGCCACGGGGTTGATCAGGATGTCGTCATGTTCATCGGCGGTCCGTTGCCTTCCACAGACTACCGTGACGTCCGGGTACACGTATGCCTCGCTCGAGACCTTGACCCGGGAATCGGACCCAAAAGGCCCGCCCGTGCCGCCCCGTAATGCGATATAGAGTTCCCCAATCAGATTCCGCTGGATCCGGCCGTGCCGGTTTGAAGTGCCGGCCATGGCGAACATCTCACCATCCAGGAATTCGCTGCGGAAACTCCGCCGCCCGCTCGATGACCAGGTACTGCTCTTCAGTGAGTTTGGAGACTGGGTTCGACGCCGCAGGACCCCTCTCCGCAGTTTAGCACCAGCTTTCCAGACCAATGTCGTGGAGTGGGGCGGACGAACTCGACCGTACCGCACGCATCCGCGCGCGGTTCAGTTCGTCACCGGCAGGATGCTAACCCGATCATAGATCCGCCGCAGCGGGATCGTGACGCCGATGGCATCGATCTTCAGTTCTTCGTCCGGACCCTGGTAGTCGCGGAAAGTCCAGGTGCCATCCGGCCGGGGCGTGAACTGTTCGATGCGGACCTGTTCCCGATTCACCAGGATGTAGTCCCTGAGCGAATCGAAAGTTCGGTAGTGCTGAAACTTCAGGCCGCGATCATACTTCTCGGTGGAGGGCGAAAGCACCTCGAAGATCACGACGGGATTCGTGAGGTTATCGTCATGTTCGCCGCCATCACGGGCTCGCAGGCAACCGAGACGTCTGCATACACGTACGCCTGGCTTGATACCCGGATGCGGCAATCGGAACCGAAAGCTTCGCACCGGCCGCCGCGCAGGGCGGTATGGATCTCGACAGCTAGATTCTGCTGTAGCCGGAGATGGCTCATTGAGGCTCCTGCCATGGCGAACATCTCGCCATCCACGAATTCGCTGCGGAACTCCGCCGCCCGTTCGATCGCCAAGTACTGCTCTTCAGTGAGTTTGGAGACTGGATTCGACGCCACGGGGCACCTTCCCGCAGTTTACCACCGCATGTCCCGGCCAAAAGTGACAGGCCTGTCACAGGCAGCCGGCCAGGCCACCAGCCCTGTCACCGCCCGTTCAAGCCGACTGGAGACAACCATGACTTTCGATCCCCCCATCGCCGGACGAAGACTGAGAAACACAGCGCGGTCGATTCACCAGAGTATGTGCTGTTCCCGATTGCCGCTGGCCTGATGGTGGTCGTCCGCCGCGGCGCTCCGGCGCGCAACGGATCGATTTGGATCCTCGGCGGCGCCGTTCTGGCCTTCATGCTTTCGTTCGCCCTGCGCGATGTCGTGCGAAAAATCGGGCGCCGGAACACCGAAGACAAGATCGTGAAAGATGTCAAGACGTTCCTCGAAAGACAGCCGGCCCCTCCGGTCGTGCAGCCTGTGCCGGCCAAGGCCGCGGTGAGCCGGACCGCCAGCCCCGTGGGCGGTGTGCCTTCGAAATCGGCCGGCTTCGTCCCACTGAAAGGCGCCGCCGCCTACCGCACGCCAGCCGGCGATCCGGTGGTCTTGAAGCGTTTCCATCGCACAAGTCTATAGCTATTCGAATGGACTTCCATGCCGTGCTGCCGCCGGTACTGCATAACATAACTCCTGAAAGGCGCCGGACTGCACTTTCTGGTGATGTGTCCAAGAAGTGTATCGCGAGTTCCTGGCGCGCCCGGATGCGCCGCCCAGGCCGAGTGAGCGGAGCCCGAAAAAGCATGCGGACGCCTGCGCCCCGGGGAGTGAGCCGCCTTCGCGCCGCCAGCCCAATGGATGAAGCTGCCTAATGCAGGCTGGCGATCTTCTTGCGGATCTCGGCGGCGTCCTTGGCCTCGGGCTGCAGCTCCAGATACTTGGCGTAAGCTTCCTTGGCGTCCTTGCGATCCTTGCGCTTTTCTTCCGCCTCGCCCAGGCGCAGCCAGGCTTCCGCCAGGTTGGGGTTCCAGTTGGTGGCCTCGCGAAAACGCATGGCCGCCGCCTTGTAGCTGTGCTTCTTGAAGTATTCGTTGCCGACCTGCAACTCCTTGTTCGCCTGCAGCGGATTGAACGAGTACTCCTTGGGCTTGAGATTCGCGTCTTCTTCGGGGGGCTCCTGCTCCTCCGGCTGCTGCGCGGGCGGCTTGGGCGGCTGTTTGGGCTGGTCCTGCGCGTGCACCGGCAGCGCCAGCAAGCTCGAAAAGAGCAGAGCGAAGACCCAGCATGACATAATTAAATTATAGCCTTCCACCGCGATGGATCTGCGCGACAAAGCCGCCCAGTTGCCGCTGTCGCCCGGCGTGTACCTGTACGAGGACGCCGGTGGACGGGTGATCTACGCCGGCAAGGCCAAGGGCCTGCGCCTTGCCATCCACCGTGCATTCGAGAATGCGGTTGTCATCCGGATCGGCCGTCACCACGCTTGAGGACGCTGCGCGGGACGATAATGCGCGCGGCTTGGGCGACCACGCGGATCACCACCTGCACGCGGTCTTTCCGCCATGCGAAATCGCGCCGCAGAGCCTTGGCCATCTCCCGGATAATCGCAGGCGAGACCACGAGTTCGTAGCGCCCATCGACAGCCGCATTCCAAACGGCGGCATTGCGACCCTTTGGGTTCGCGAACGCGGCGATGTAGATATTCGTATCGAGGACGGTTTTAAACTGAAGTTCCGTGGTGCTCAAGTTCACACAATAAATCCCACGGCAACCATCAACAAAGGAACTTTTGATGCTTTGCGAATTGCCCGAGTTATCCAGGAGGACGACCGCCAGGATCACGCCGCCGCTCCAACCGGACCCAGGACAGAACTTCGTCAATGGCCTTCCGCATATTACGTTCTCGTGCCGGGGCACCTTTCGGGCCGAACTCAAGCGCCATGTTCGAGACTCGCTCTCCATCCACTTGGAATCGTACAGCCCACTCGAAACGCTTCGGCTCGCGATTTGGGGGCACTGGAACCGCTCCGCGCATTTTCGCGAGCGCGTCAATTCGGTCGAGTCCTTTGTCGAGCAACTTGACCGCGGCACTGCGGAACTGGGTCCTGGTCAACACCCGGTTGCCATCGGGTAATTTGCTCACCTGAAGCGGGTTCCAAGAAACAGGAGGTCATTAATGCGGCATTCATCATCGGTTACGGCAGGTGTGCCTGTAGGTGCGAGGGAGGAATCAGAATTGGAGTCTTCAGCCGCCCCTCGGTCTCGGCTTTCAGTCGTCCCTCTTTCCCGGCCTTCACTCGGTCATCGGTCCCGGCTACTTGCCACTGGAACAGTGTCAATCGGGCGGCTTTAGTCACCCACTCAGCCGGTCGGCCCTGGTACAAAAGATGAAATTCCTTGGCCCACCCGTTCAGATCGGATTCAGGCACCTTCCCGCCGTTCTTCTCCCACAGCTCCAAGAACCGCTCGTTGGTTTGGTTGGCGTAAACTTGAGCAGTCCCCTTCCAGCGCGTGGGCTGTGTTCGGACTCACTTGGTTTCGCCATACCTGCGCTTAGCCCAGAATAATTTAGGACGCTCAGTGCCGGGAGCGGGAATCATGGATTACGCGCGGGACGTCGCGTTCCTTAATACCGACCTTCTTGGCTTGCCGGGCGCCGTACGCCATGAGCCGTGAATTCTCCGCGGCGAGTTCCTTGGCGGTCATCGGATTCTTTTCCGCCTCCTCGGTGATCTGCATCACCAAGTCGGACGCATAGCGGCCGGCGGGGGGCTTGGGAACGATCTGGATCACCCTGCCGGACACTTTGAATTCGAGTTGATCTCCAGTTCGAAGGCCGGCCTTCCGTCGAACGGCGTCAGGCACAACGATAGGCCGCTTATTCTTGACGGTGACGTGGCGTGCCTACGCAGCGTCCGTGACATAATTAAATTATAGCCTCCCACCCCAATGGATCTGCGCGACAAAGCCGCCCAGTTGCCTCTATCGCCCGGCGTATACCTCTACAAGGACGCCGGCGGACGGGTGATCTACGTCGGCAAGGCCAAGAGCCTGCGCCTTCGGGTGCGCAGCTACTTCAACGACGACCGCCTGGCCGATGCGAAAACCGGCACGCTCATCTCCGAAGCCACCGACGTCGATTACATCCTGGTCGACAACGAAAAAGAAGCGCTGGCGCTCGAGAACAACCTCATCAAGCAATGGCAGCCGCGCTTCAACATCCTGCTGCGCGACGACAAAACCTATCCGTACATCAAACTGACCGCTGAAAAGTACCCGCGCGTATACGTCACGCGCCGGCTGCGCAAGGATGGCGCCATTTACTACGGCCCTTACTTTCCAGGCAACCTGGCGCATCGCCTGGTCCACTTCATTCACCGCCATTTTCTGGTGCCGTCTTGCAAGGTGGACCTGACGCGCTACCATCCCAAGCCGTGTTTGCAGTACCACATCCATCGCTGCCTGGGGCCCTGCGTGGAAGGGCTGACCACCGATGACGCGTATGGCCGCGCAGTGCGCGATGTGCGCTTGTTCCTGGAGGGCCGGCACGCCGACCTTTCCGCCGAATTGCGCGCCCGTATGGAAGCCGCGTCGGAGGCCACGCGGTTCGAAGAAGCCGGCTCGCTGCGCGACCTGCTGGCCACCGTGGAGGAACTCGACGAGCGCCAGAAGATGGCCGCGGCCAAGGGCGACGATATCGATATTTTCGCCGTCTACGCCGAGCCGCCGCTGGTGGCGCTGAATGTCTTCCACCTGCGCAATGGCCAGATCGTGGACCGCCGCGAATACTTCTGGGAGGATCAGGAGGAGTACGACGAGCCGCAGTTCTTTTCCGCGCTGCTGAAGCAAATCTATCTCGACGAACGCTACGTGCCCGCGATCATTCACGTTCCCATGGATTTCGAAGATCGCGAGGCGCTGGAAGAGTTGCTCTCGGAAAAGCGCAACCGCAAGGTCGAGATTCACACGCCGCAGCGCGGCCAGAAGAAGGCCATGCTCGACCTGGTGGAGACCAACGCCAAGCACAGTTTCGACGCGCGTTTCCGCGTGCTGAAGCCCTCCTCGCGCGCCATTCAGGAAGCCGTGCAGGACGCACTGAACCTGCCCGAGGCGCCCAAACGCATCGAGTGTTTCGATATCTCACACATCCAGGGCACCGACAAGGTGGCCAGCATGGTGGTGTGGGAGGACGGGCGCATGAAGAAGTCCGATTACCGCAAATTCATCATCCGTACGGTCGTCGGCAACGACGATTTCGCCAGCATGCGCGAGGTGGTGACGCGCCGCTACGCGCGCTTGCAGCAGGAAGGCCAGGCCATGCCTGGGCTAGTGCTGATCGACGGCGGCATCGGCCAACTCCACGCCGCGGCGGACGCGCTGGAGGCCATTGGCATCATCAATCAGCCGCTGGCGTCCATCGCCAAGCGCGAGGAGATCATCTACGTGTTAGGCCAGGAAGACGAGCCGATCGTGCTCGACCGGTTCTCACCCATCCTGCACCTGGTGCAATCCATCCGCGACGAAGCGCATCGTTTCGCGGTGACGTTTCACCGCACGCGTCGCAATGCGCAACGCCTCACCTCGGAGCTGGACCAGATCGAAGGCGTCGGCGAGAAGACCGTGCAAAAGCTGTTGAAGCATTTCGGCAGCTCCGAATTGGTGCGGGCCGCCAATGAAGACCAGCTCGCCGCGGTGGTCGGCCGGGCGGCGGCGCGGCGAGTCAAGCGCTACTATGAGGGCCAACTGGCAGCCACGGAGTCTCTAACATAGAGCGAGGGTGGTGACGGATCGGTGGGAATTAGGACGCTCCTGACATCAGTTCCCAAGGATTGATCACGGGAATTCCCGCCATGCTGAAATCCTTCACGTTGCGGGTCACGATGGTGAGTTCATGGTGTTTGGCTGTGGCCGCCATGAGGCCGTCAACTATGGCGAGCGTGATTCCTTTGACTTGCGCTTGTCCTGCCATGGCGCCCCGGATCTCCGCAATCTCCCCGTTTCCTGCCCGCCGCCAGCACAGTCGTGCCTTTGCGAATCTCGCCCAGTGTCAGCACGCTAAGATGCAGCACATCTTCGTTCTGAGCATCGATCCATGCCCTCACCCCCGAATCCGGTGGCCAAGGGCGGCTGTATTCCGAGATCACGTTCGTATCGAGCAGATACCGGTTCATAGCTCGATAGCGCGGCCTGGATCTCTGTCGCGATCCACGTTAATACCGGAGCCCGCCAGCGGCGACTGCATCAGGAATTCGGAGAGGGTTTGCCTGCGCTGGTGCGGCTCGGCCGGCCTGGCCGCCTGTTCGAGCAGGCTGGCGGCATAGGCGGTGACGTCCATGCCGCGGCAGGCAGCCTGGGCGGCCAACTCACGCTCAACGTCGGGCTTGACTTCGACCAAAAGAGTCATTCTGAATTCAGTATAGGCCATTCTTGTGCGCCGAAACGAGCATGGGACGAAGCTGCGGCGCCCGATCGCATCTCCTACTCGGAGAGGAACACGAGCCCATGGTACCCGGCCGGTTCTCGCCGATCCTGCACGGGGTGCCGTTCCCACCGTGCGCGGCGTAACGCGCATCACCAGACGTCCGAGTGGGCCAGAACGAAGGCGTCGGCGAGAACACAGTGCGGACGCTCTTGAAGCTTTTCGGAAGCTCCGAGTTGTTGCGGGCGGCCTATGAGGAACAACTTGCCGCCGTGGTCGGCCGGGCCGCGGCGGCCCGCCAAGCGCTACTACGAAGAAGTGTCAGCAGCGCGCCACTACGATCCAAAAACATGCAGTCTGTAGTCACCAAAGCCGAGTCTGGCTCCCGGACGCAACTGCATTCGGCCATCGGCGTTATAATCTCGAAGTGTGACGGACCGTGAGTATTTACTGGCTCTCTGCACCCAACTTCACGACTCGGAAGTTAAGTCTGCTGTTCGCTATCTTGAGCGCCTAAGTGGCCCCCCTGGAAAACCTGCCGCACCAGGAAGCCACGAAGTCCTGTGCGATCGTCCGCGGGCCGACGATTTTGACGAAATGGTTCAACAGGCCGTGATCCGATATCATCAGCGCACCACGACCGACCCTTTCATCATTTGGTTTCAACAGCGGCTCAACGGAGTGCCAAAGACTGATATTAGCCTACGGTTACGCGCCATAATTACAGACGCGCGCTTCAATCAAGGCCGTCCGAGCTGAGAAGGCGCTGCAGAACACCACCGCGGTTTACGACCTCGGACTGCTTCACCAAAGGGAAGCCAATTCAAGGTTACCCCTCCTATTGGGGACCCGATTCCATTCGCCGGAGGGCTGGCAACGCCAGTACCGGAAGGCGATGCCGCTTATCTGGGACCTCGCGCAGAGGATCAAGGAACGGCCACGCTGGACGGCGGGACAACTCCTGGCAGAGATTGAAAACCATCATATCCCGAACGTCGGTGCCAAGGTGGCTCGCCTCACCGTTCGCTGGATCCATCTCCTAATACCCGAAGTCATCATCGACATGACGACAGCTCTTGTACCCGTTGACCGGATGGTCTACCGTGTCTCAGCTCGTCTCGGAATCTTGAAGGCAGAACAGCACCCGTATTCAGGCAAGGGAAGTCCGGGCGAGCTCGCGATACAGCGGTTCGCAACCCGTGTTTTCCCCGAAGATCCTACTCTCCTCGATGAGCCATTCTGGATGATGGGCCGAGGATTCTGCGATCCTGTGGCCCCCCGCTGCGCACAGGGGTGCATCTTTATCGATTCATGCCCGAAATGCATGCCGGAGGCCGACCCATGGGCCGTCGGCTTTGAGCACCGGCCGAGGGGAGAGGCGAGCCCCGTATCCGTGGGCGGCGGCCCGTGTCCGGGTCTGTTGGTAATGGTAGCCTGTGTAAGCGAAAAAGTGTGGGATGATGATCCCGAAGCCACCAAACTCACACCCGCAGGTGTCGCCTACACGAGTACTCTTTTTAGAAAGAGTAGGGACTACGCACAGCGCTACGGCGAGGCTTGGCTGGTCTTCTCCGCAAAGTACGGTTTCATGCGTCCCCACGAGTTGATCGAAAATTACAACGAAACGTTCAAGAACGGCGGCCCCAACTTGGTTACGGTCGAGCGCCTCAGGGAGCAAGTTTCCGAAAAGGCGCTGCACTTGTTCTCGAGAATCATCGTGCTGGGTGGGAGGGCGTGTGTCGATCGCGTTAGGCTTGCGTTCGGCGGACAAAACGTCCAAATCCTGGACCCCATGGAGGGCAAGCCCATCGGTAAACGCCTTCACTGGCTGAAGAATCCTGAGTCGACGTGCGGCCCGGAGCCTCCGCATTAGCAGCGGGCGGCCCGGGTCCACGCGTACGGCTCCGTCACGCTTGCGGAGACTGGTTCGCGGGCGCGACCGCCATGACTTTAAAGCGCCGGCAAGTGGACTGCTTCCTTTTCTTCGAGGGGCCTATAATTATCCTTCCCCACAAAGAACGATAATATAGCCAGATATGACTGTCGAGATCGAAGGCGTCACACTGCACCTGGCGCATCCGGACGAATTGCCCGTACGCTGGGTGGGACAGGAAGAGCTCATGCGCCAGTTGCTGGCGGCATGGCTTGTTGTGAGCGAGCAGGATCTGCCTATGCACCCGCGGCTGCTGGGCAAGCCCGGCGTGGGCAAGACCACGTTGGCTTATGCGGCGGCCAAGCGCATGGGCCGTGAAGTCTACATCCTGCAAGCCACCATGGATACGCGCCCTGAGGATCTGCTGGTGACGCCGGTGATCGAAGGTCAAGGCCGGCTGCGCTACGTGGCCTCGCCGCTGGTGACGGCTATGATCCGCGGCGGCATCGCTATTCTCGACGAAGGCAATCGCATGAGCGAGAAGAGTTGGGCCAGCCTGGCGCCGCTGCTCGATAACCGCCGGTATGTGGAGTCCATCGTGGCGGGCATCAAGATCAAAGCGCATGCGCAGTTCCGCATCGTGACCACCATGAACGACGATGCTTCCACGTTCGAGCTGCCCGAATACATTCACTCGCGCCTGCAGCCGCAGATTCTGATCGACTTTCCGGAGCGCGACGAAGAGTATCAGATCCTGAAGGAGAACCTGCCGTTCGCCGAGGAGCGCATCCTGACTTACGTGACCGAGTTCCTGCAGCAGGCGCACGCGGCCGACGAGCGCTATACGGTGCGCGATGGCATCAACATTGGACGCTTCGCCATCAAACTGAAGAGCCTGGCCACGCAGAAGACGCACGAAACCGAGGCGCTGGAGACGGCCATCCTGCAAACGCTGGGGGAAGAAGCGCTACGCTATGCCCGGGGAAATCGGACTTCCTGATCTGCCCGATCCGGGCAGTTTGCGGCGCGGGCGCTTCACCTACCTGCCGGTGGTGCCGGGGCGCCTGGAGTTTGCCATCGAAGTGCGCCGGGGGATCCTGCGCGACAGGCCGCAAGTGGTCGCGCTGGAACTGCCCATCACGCTGCAACAACATTATGTGCGCGCGGTGGCGCGCCTGCCGGAGATTTCCGTCATTGTTTATCCGGACGAGACCGCCGCGCAGGAGAACGCCGAGCGCGCCATCTACGTTCCGGTCGAGCCGGTCGATCCATTTGTCGAGGCCATCCGCACGGCGCGGGAGACGGGCGCAGATGTGGTCTTCGCCGACCCCGACTCGGGCGAGCGCCCGCACCTGAAGGACGCCTACCCGGACCCATATTCGATCCGCCACATCGGCTACGAAAAATACGTGGAAGCTTACCGCGTCTACCCGCAGGAGCGCTCGGACGAAATCGCGCGGCACGCCGGCGGCATCGCCTGGAAGCTGCAAGGTTGCGACCCGCTGGCGCGCGTGCTGGTGGTGGTGTCGCTGAATCTGCTGGACCCCGTGCTGGACGCCATGGATGAGCCGCAAGCGCAGCCCATGTCCCGTCTGCGGCGCGAGGGCGTGCGGGTGCTCAATCCGCATCCGGATTCGCTCGCCGAGATCACCATCGAGTATCCGTATCTGCAATATCGCTACGAGCAGTTCCGCGGCTTACTGGCGGACGCTAACCTGATCGACCGGCGTCACGCGCAACTCGCGCTCTACCGCGACGCGGAGAAGAGCTACGAAGTGAACACGGGCGAGCGGGTGGCGCACTGGCAGCGGCGGCTGCTGGCCCGCTATGCGCGCAACCTGGCGCTGGCCGATCATGCGCTGATGCCCGGCATATTCGACTTGACGGTGGCCGCGCGCAGCATCGTGGACGACAACTACGGCTGGGAGGTTTGGGAAACGGCCGGCCGCTATCCGCCGCAGAAGACCGCCAGCGATCTGGAGACCGTGCAGATCTCGGGCGAGGAGGTGTGGCTCGACACCAAACGGATCCGGCTGCGGCGCAGGCTGCCGAGCGTCAAGCGGCGGCTGCGTCCGGTGGGATTGAAACCGCGCAAAAAGGAGAAGGTTCCCGGCGAATGGGCCACGCAGTTGGATGGCAACAGCATCTGCTCGTACCCGCCGGAAGACCTGGTGATCGAGGATTACGGGCGTTTTTTGAAGAAGAAAGGCAAGGGCATTCTTTCGGAGGAACGCGCGCGCACCGAGCCGTTCACCACCTCGCTGCTGGATGGCATCGATCTGCGCGAAACCATTCGCAACTGGCACGAAGGCAAGATCTACGTGCGGCAGTTTCAGAAGATAGCCGGCGAGGTGGGCTCGGTGATCGTGATCTTCGACGAGGATCGCGATAACCATTACTATTACATGACTACGTGGCTGGGCGAGCACCAGAACGAATCGGACATGGCGTTCTACTCGACGTTTCCGTTCGACAACCTAGTGGGGCCGGGCATCGGGCGCGGCGAGTACGGCGGCTTCCTGATGAGCCTGCCGGCGCGCCGCATGTTCGATGTTTGGCAGGACCCGGATTACGATTTCGCCGAGAGCAAGCCCGAGCGCCTGCTTCTCGCGGGGCTGGATTATTCGCTCGAGCGGTTCGTGGTGTATGTCGCGGCCAAGCCGCCGCGGTCGGTCTTCCGCGGCATCGCGGCGCGCTTCGGGCGGACGATTATTTATATACCGATCGGCCAGCTTTCACCAGTCGCGCTGAAGAAGATCCGCGTGGTGCACGTGCTGGATGGGTATGATAAGCGGGGCGTGGCGAAGGAGTATATCTGGTAGCGGGGTGCGTCAGTCGTTCAGCTTCTTCAGAATGTGCTTGGCCAGATTTTCGTTGATCTCGCTATGTCGCGGCACGGGCTGTGACACTCCAGTGCGTGGGTTGCGGTACCAGTCATGCCGCCCTCCGTGCCTCACCAGCACGCATCCGCGCTCGGCCAGACGGCGGATCAGATCCTGCTGCTTCAAAGTAGCGCCAATTCCGCCACTCTCCGCACCCCCGCCACTGCGCCGCTTGTCAAGTCGTCAAAAAGATCTTTGAGGTGGTCTTGAAGATCTTCCAAGCTCTCGCCCTGCGTGTGGTAATCGGGAAATTCTTCTAGGTACCCGAGCCATTGATCGCCATCTTGCCAATAAATGTAGCGAGCCGTCATGCCTTAAGTGTAAAGCAGTTCGGTCCTGCTTCGTTACCGCTGAAGACGGGCCCGCAACGGCTTTGCGCGTCACGCCAGGGAATCAGCGTAACCGCGCCGCCATCGATTTCCTGGATACGCCGACAGATCTCATCCCGCCATGCTTCCTCCGCATTCGCGTCCACCTCGGCATCGAGACTATCGAGCAGCGAGTCGGCGAGCGCGGCCCTGCCTTCGGCAGGGTTTCGCGGCATGCCCAGATTATGCGCCTTGCGGCGCGCGCACCGCTTGACGCCATTAACCCGGCTGCGACAGTGCCAGTTTGATACGCGCCGTGCCTACGAGCGAGCGTGCGCGGCCGCATGATCGCGCGGAGAACACCTGCCTATGCTCGATGCCGGACGCGCCCCTCTCGATCCAAGCCCTCCCGCAGTAGGATCTTGATGTAGGTCTGGTAGCCGATCCCTTTGCGGGCCGCCTGACGCCGCGCGCGATCCAGATCGTCCAGGGGAATCCGCAGCATGACCTTCTGCGAGGGCGGCTTGCGCAACGCCTCCGTCTTTTTGGATAACGTGATGCCGATGCTCTTCCCGCCGACACGTAGCGAACCTTCTTTCTCGGCGTGCTCGAACAGCTTCAGCAGCCGTTCCTGATTCTCCTCGAACCAACGAGCCTCTTCAGCCTCGCTTCGGGTCTCCGACAGTTTCTTCCTAGGCATCCTGAACTCCCTTGAAGCGGCGCCACAGTGCGCGCCACCTTCGATTCGCCGGGAACGCGGTCACCACACGAATCCGTCGTCGCCGCCAAGTCCATACCACTACGAGCAACCCGCCCTGTGTCGGTCTGGCCCAACTCGGTGTGCCGTTCCTCACCGCTCGGTCCTCGGTCTCGATCGGCAGAGAGAGGCCCCGGAAATAACCTGCTCGGCCTCAGCGGGCGTTACGCGGTGGGGCGCGCGATATGTTCCGTGTTGGCTTGGTCCCAATCGAAAGGCATTTTTGTGGGCCCCGGCATCTATTCTCTAGCGTATACCCTTTGTCCATACAAATCAAAGACCTGAACTCACTAATCGCCGAGGGGAGTATCGCATCGTCATGGCATCGGCGATGTTGATATCTGTCGTTCCCGTGCAGCGCCAGTTTGATGCCCGCCACCGCTGCGCTGCAGGCCACCTCCCTGAACGCCGCCTATCGCTCTTTCGATTCCGACAAGCCGGCAAGCTGATAAGCTGAAAGCATGCCTAGCAGAACTATCCAGGCGGAAAGGACTGCACCAACCAGCGCTGTGAGCCGCATCGGCCAGAGGCGCCAGGTTGTCATCCCCAAGAAAATCTTCGACGCGCTCGCCTTGGCAGAAGGGGACCTTATGGAGGTGACGGCCGAGAACGGCCGCGTGGCCATGAAGCCTAGAAAGCCCGTTGATTCCGGTGACACGTTGACGGCTGCGGACGCGAAGAAGGTGCGGCACGCCATGAAGCAGGTTGAGGCGGGGAAGACCAGGCCATGGCCCAGGGTCAAGCATGACCTGGGCCTGTGAACTCACCGAAGACGCTGAGCGCGATCTGCGCGGCTTACCAAAAGGCATTCAGAAGCGCGTCGCGCGTACACTCACGCAGATGGCATTTGATCCGTTCGAAGGAAATGTGAAAGCGCTGAAAGGCGTCGAGTGGCGAGGTGTGTTCCGCCGATCGGCGGTAAAGAGAATCCGGTAGTCGCTGCTTCGCTCTGAAAAGTCGTACCGATGAGACTGCCATGACTGCCATGCGCACGGTTTGACACCCCCCCGGCCCGTTGCTACAGTACCAGTTTGATGCCCGCCACCGCTCGGCTAAAAGCCACCTGCCTGAACGCCGCCCATCGCTCGATGAACGCCAAAATGGTGGATTTCGGCGGATGGGACATGCCCGTCCAGTACACCTCACTGGTCGAAGAACACCTCGCCGTTCGCAAGAGCGTGGGTGTGTTCGATGTCAGCCACATGGGCGAGATCGACATCACGGGCCCTGCGGCCCTGCTGCTTACCGATTACGTCACCACCAACGCCGCCGGCCGCCTCAAGACCGGCCAAATTCACTACTCGGGCCTGCTCTACGAACACGGCGGATTCGTCGACGACGTGCTGGTACACAAGGTCGCCGACGACCACTATTTCCTGTGCGTGAACGCCTCCAATCAGGAAAAAGACTTCGAGCACATCCGTGCGCACAACCGCTTCGACGCCCAGGTCCGCCTGTCGAGCGACGATTACGCGCAGATCGCCATTCAGGGTCCCAACGCGCGCGCCACGCTGCAGAAGCTCACCGCCGCCGACCTGGCCGCCATCCGTTACTATTGGTTCACCGACGGCACCGTGTCGGGCACGCCGGCCCGCATCGCGCGCACGGGCTACACCGGCGAAGACGGCTACGAGATCTACATCGCGCCCGCGGAAGGTCCGCGCCTGTGGCACGAAATCCTGGACGCCGGCAAGGAGTTCGGTATCAAACCTTGCGGCCTGGGCGCGCGCAACACGCTGCGCCTGGAAGCCAAGATGGCGCTCTACGGCCACGAAATCCACGCCTCCATCACGCCGTGGGAAGCCGACCTGGGGTGGATCGTGAAGCTCGACAAAGGCGATTTCGCCGGCCGCGCCGCGCTGGTGAAGCAGAAGGAACAGGGCATCCAGCGCAAGCTCATCGGATTCGAGATGTGCGGCCGCGGCATCGGCCGCGACGGTTACGAAGTGCTGGTGGACGGCGCGCCGGCCGGTTGGGTAACCAGCGGATCGCCCGCGCCCGCCCTGAACAAGAACATCGGTCTTTGTTATTTGCCCGTGGCGGAGGCCCGCATCGGCCGCGCCATCGAGGTAGTCATTCGCAGCCAGCCGGTGGCCGCGGTCACCGTGGAAACGCCATTCTACAAACGAGCCAAATAATGTATCCCGAAGATTACCGNNCACGCCCAGCACGAACTGGGCGATATCGTCTACGTGGACTTCAAGTACGGCAGAGAGACCCTGAAAGCCGGCCAACACGTGGATCAGGGAAAAACCATCGGCTCGGTGGAGTCGGTGAAAGCCGTATCGGACATCTATTCGCCGGTCTCGGGCGACGTGGTCGATCTCAACCATGCGCTGGCCGAGGCGCCCGAAAAGCTGAATGCGGATCCGCACGGCGAGGCCTGGTTGGTGAAAATTCGTTTAAGCGATCCCGGCGAGTTGGCGAATCTACTTTCCGCGGCCGATTATCAAACTTATATAGGAGCGGAAAAATAACGTTTGCGCTATCTTCCGAAGTCTGATTCCGAACGCCGCCAGATGCTGGAAGCCTGCGGCGTGGAAAGCCCCGAAGATCTGTTCGCCCATCTTCCGGAGGCCGTGCGGCTGAAACGGCCGCTCCAGCTTGCGCCCGGCATTTCCGAATACGAGATCGTCGATTATTTCCGGCTGCGCGGCGATGAGAACGCCAACGGCTACGCCAGCTTCCTGGGCGCGGGTGTGTACGCGCATTACCGCCCAGTGCTGGTGGATACGGTAGTCGCGCGCGGCGAGTTCCTCACTTCCTACACGCCTTACCAGGCGGAAATCTCGCAGGGCACCCTCACCACCATCTTCGAATTCCAGACCATGATCTGCCAGCTCACCGGCATGGATGTGGCCAACGCTTCCATGTACGATGGCTCGACCGCGCTGGCGGAGGCTGCCCTTATGTCCGCGCGCCTGACCAGCAAAGGCGGCCTGCTGGTGGCGCGCAGCGTGCACCCGGAGTATCGCGAGGTCCTGAAGACTTATGCGAAGAACCAGGGCATGCCGATTACGGAGTTCGGCTACGATCCCGAAACCGGCGCGGCTGGCCTTGACGATCTGGAGCGCAAGCTCAACGATCTGACCGCGGCGGTGATCGTGCAGTCGCCCAATTTTTTCGGCGTGGTGGAGGATGTGAAGCGCGCGGCCGAGATCGCGCACCGGCGTGGAGCGCTGCTGGTGATGGGGTTCACCGAGGCCGTTTCGCTCGGCATACTTGAGCCGCCGCAGGCCGATATCGTCGCCGGCGAGCTGCAATCCTTCGCCATCTCGCCGAGCTACGGCGGACCGTATGCCGGCATCATCGCCACGCGCGAGAAATTCGCCCGCCAGATGCCCGGCCGGCTGGTTGGCGAGACCACGGATACACACGGCAATCGCGCGTTTTGCCTGACGCTGGCCACCCGCGAGCAGCACATCCG
>PKYZ01000314.1:2367-2564 GCA_003132865.1 Bryobacterales bacterium | reverse complement strand
TTCTGACGCACTACACTAGCTAGCTAGCCATCGGCGTCCTTGTTGCGACGCTCGTACAGAAGCACTCCGTCCGCTTCCAAGTCAGAGATGCTGGCGACAAAATGCGGGATTGCGCCGGACTCGTGACCTTCAAATTCATCGTTTTTCTCAAAACCTCCTGTCGGCTACCAATCGACCTAGCGGGACTTTCGCAAATC
>PKYZ01000314.1:0-2202 GCA_003132865.1 Bryobacterales bacterium | reverse complement strand
TTTTGCGAAAGTCGGGCTAGAAGGCCCCGTCAATCACCGGCTTGTTCTGCGAGCAAGAAGTGCGGCTCAGCGCTCGTTCGTGGAGTCATCATGGCGCCTAGCGCTACCACACGACGTCCAGCTTAGACTTGACGAAACAGTCGATGGCCTATCTTCTTGTTTCCGGCGGTCGGCTGATGTCCGCATTGCCTTCCCGCGATCCTTCGACCTGATAGAGGAGTTAGAGTCTCTAGTCGCTGACATCAGAACTGGCGGAAGCCATTCCAATCCGGAGAACACGGCATTGATCGTCCTGCGCTACGCAGCGGAGATACTTCAAGATCTTGCGTGAGAACGGTTCCGCACGCTAAATGACGTTGAAAGAACCGTGCCATTTAACCCTGAAAGCCCAACCTGGCCGTGATGTTTCCCGGCTCCCCCTGCAGTGAGTCACAACAGACGCCACGATTGATAAGACACCCGCCATGGAACGCAACCCGGGGCTGGACCGCAGGGAGGAAAATGGCGTGTGAGAGCCCAGTCCCCAGCGAACCGGCGGGTGACACACCTCGGCACCTCTCCATGCCCATGAAAACAAATGCGCAAGTCCAATCCATAACCGGAATCTCTAACACCGCCGTGCTATAACTCGGTTAGAAGGTCCTTTGCACCCGCCGACCAGCGCTCTGCGCCAGTCCACCACGAGATTTTATGCACATCCCCGCACCAACCCGAGCCGAATCCGCTCCGGTAACCCCCATCCCCGCACCCTTGCCAGCGTCCCAGCCGCAGCCATTTCGCGGCCAAGACCCCACCCCACCCCAACCCCGGCCCAATTTCGCACCGAACCCGCCGCAAATTGGGTTCGCCGTTTTTGAAAGCAATTGATTCTACAATACTTATTGGCTTCGTTCGTACGGAAAAGATCTCTCACCCCAATCCGCCCCAGCGAACAATTAAGCACAAATCCGCACAACCCACCACCCAGCACCCAGCACCCAGCACCGGCGCGCGACGCGCGCCTGCCCCCGCGGCTACAATCAAAAGCATGGACAAGCTCCAAGAGCTCCACCGCCGCCACGCCGCGGCCGAGCAAGGCGGCGGCGAAGACCGCCAAAACCGCCAACACAAAGAGGGCAAGCTCTCCGCCCGCGAGCGCATCGAATTGCTCCTCGACGAAGGCACCTTCGAAGAGCTCGACAAGCTCACGCACCGCGGCCGCGACTTCGGCATGGATGAGCAAATTGTCCCCGGCGATGGCTTCGTCACCGGCTACAGCTACATCAATGGGCGCCTCGTCTACGTCTTCGCGCAGGACTTCACCGTCTTCGGCGGCTCGCTCTCGGAATCCAACGCGCAGAAAATCTGTAAGATCATGGACCACGCCATGAAGAACGGCGCGCCCGTCGTCGGCCTCAACGATTCCGGCGGCGCGCGCATCCAGGAAGGCGTGCTGTCGCTGGGCGGCTACGCCGATATTTTCCTGCGCAACGCGCTGGCCTCGGGCGTCGTGCCGCAAATCTCCGCCATCATTGGGCCGTGCGCCGGCGGCGCCGTCTACTCACCCGCCATCACGGTCCGTACGTCAGTTGCAGGCAGCATTCACAACCGCTTGCCCCGGGCGGCCTGACCGGCCAACAAGAACGTGCTGGGGAATTTGCCAGTGCCGCACAGCTTAAATGTTCCGAAATCCTTGTACCAGTCGCCATCCGGCACGTCGGGATCTTGCATTTTCCACTCAGCCAAGTCGAACAGATCTTGCTCCGAGATCTGCCGCTCTTTGGCGCGAGCGCGCAGATGTGACCACTTCTCCCTGGGCAGCCGTTCCCACTGAATCTTCGGCATGCTTCAACGGCCGAGGATCAGCGCTCGGAATTCATCGACCATCCGGTCCTTCTGATCCGGATCGTCATTCGCAAGATTCTCCTTCAATCTCCTGAAGAATTCCCGTTTGCGATCCTCCTGGCTTTCCAGGCCGATGCGAACCAGCGCGGCGATTGCCTTGCTCATGCTCGTATCGACCGTCCGGGCGTATCGCGCCACCTGATCGGCGAGACTGGGAGCCAGTCCGACCGTATACCGCGATTCGACTTTGCTCGGATGATTGCTCGGCTTCCGATCACCGCGTCGGCCGCGCTTAATCGTCTCGGAGTGATGCATATACCATCAGAATGCCTCACTCCGATGCATCTTGGCAACCCGGAGTCTTGTCTCATGCAAGAT
>PKYZ01000778.1 GCA_003132865.1 Bryobacterales bacterium | reverse complement strand
GGCCTCCCGGCCTGTCCTCGGCCACCTCGGAGAAATGGCGATCTCCGCCGCCCGCGCGCGCACACAAGCCGCCGCATTCGGCCACTCCCTCGAAAACGAAATCTGCATCCTGATGCTGCACGGCCTCCTCCACCTGCTAGGCATGGATCACGAAACCGACCGCGGCCAAATGAAGCGCGCCGAAGCCGCGTGGCGCCAGCGTCTCTCCCTCCCCGAGGGCCTTGTGGGGCGGGCCTCCAGGCCCGGGTGCCCTCTGGGCCGGGACTCTCAGTCCCGCTCTTCGCGGCGCGCAGCGCCGCCCCAGGTGCATCCATGACCCCAGCCCTAGTCCTCCTCATCACCGCCCTCTCCCTCCTCCTGGGCCTGGTCACCTTCGTCCAATTGCTCTATCTCGAAAGCCTCCGCCTGCGCACCCGCGACTACCCCGCCATCAAATTCTTCAAGGAAACCCTCGAAGACAAGATCGGCTTCCCAACCGAAGACGGCGCCGGCTCCTTCACACTGATCAAACACACCGCCATTCTCCTGATCGGCGTTCTCTACTTCCTAGTCTTCGCCGACGGTCAGGCCTGGACCTGGCCGGAAGTACTCGAAACCGCCGTCGCTTCCTGGCTCACCATGATTGTGATGGCCTACGTGCTGCCGCAAGTGCTCTACCGCCGCACCGATGCGCAATGGCTGGCCCCCCTCGCGCGCCTCATCCGCGCCGTGGGCCTGCTCGCCAAACCGTTCGTGGCGGTGCTCGCCTTCTTCCAGTCGCTGGTCGAGATCACCGACAACACCAACGGCGCCGAGGAGCCGCCCACGCAAGCCGAAAACATCGAAGCGCTGATCTCCGCCGGCACCGAAGAAGGCCTCATCGAAGAAGAGGATCGCAAGCTCATTCAGTCAGTGGTCGAGTTCGGCGATAAGGTGGTGCGCGAGGTCATGACGCCCCGCCCCAATATCGTGGCCATCTCCGCGCACGCTACGCTCGAAGAACTGCGCCAACTGGTCATCAACGAGCAGTATTCGCGCATCCCGGTCTACGAAGGAACCATCGATCAGATCATCGGCTTCGTGCATGTGCGCGATATGTTCGAGCTGGATGAAGACCAGCGCGCCAACCGCACCGTCCGCGAGCTGATACGCCCCATCCGCGCGGTGCCCGAGACTAAGCCCGTTAACGACCTCATGCGCGAGATGCAGCAGGACAACACCCACATGGTCATCGTGGTCGACGAGTACGGCAACACCGCCGGCCTCGCTAGCATGGAAGACCTCGTCGAAGTCATCCTGGGCGAAATCCGCGACGAGCACGAGCCCGATTCCGACGTGCAGGAAGACGGGCAAGGCGGCTACATCGTCTCCGGCAGCTTCGACGTGGCGCGCCTCGGCGATCTGCTCGAATTCCACCCGGAGGAAGATCTCGAATCCACCACCGTCGGCGGGCTGGTCACCGAATGGCTCGGCCGCGTGCCGCAATCCGGCGAATCCGTCGAGCGCGAAGGCATCCATATCGACGTCCTGGCCAGCGACGAGTTACGTGTAGCTCAAGTGCGCGTGCGCCGCTCCCAACCGGTGGCGCCATGAAGTCCGGCTTCGTCTCCATCCTGGGCCGCCCCAACGCCGGCAAGTCCACGCTGCTGAACCAACTCATCGGCGCCAAGATCGCCATCGTCGCCAACAAACCCCAAACCACCCGCACCTCCATTCAAGGCGTGCTCACCCTCCCCGATGCCCAAATCGTCTTCCTCGACACCCCCGGCATCCACAAAGCCGATTCGCTCTTGACCAAGCGCATGATGGACACCGTGCGCGCCGCCCTCGGCGAGCGCGACCTGCTGCTCCTCGTCGTCGATGTCTCGCGCAAGTTCGGCGAGCAAGACCGCCACGCCGTCGACCTCATCCGCAAGGCCGATACCCCCACCCTCCTGCTCCTGAACAAGACCGACCTGCTGCACAAGGACAAGGGCCCCTTGCTGCCGCTGATCGAGCAATACCGCGCGCTGCACGAATTCGCCGCCTGCATCCCCATCTCGGCGCGCTCGGGCGATGGCGTCGCCGATTTGCGCCAGGCCATTATCGAGCGCCTTCCCGAAGGCCCGGCCTACTTTCCGGCGGACCACATCACCGACCAGCCCGAGCGTTTCCTCGCCGCCGAGCTGATCCGCGAAAAAATCCTGCAAGCCACGCGCGAAGAAGTGCCCCACTCCGTGGCCGTCGCGGTGGACTCCTGGGAAGATACCCCCAAACTCATTCGCATCTACGCCACCATCTATGTCGAGCGCAATGGTCAGAAGGGCATTATCATCGGCGCCGGCGGCGCCATGCTGAAAAATATCGGAACCCTGGCGCGCCGGGAAATGGAGCGCCTCTTCGGCCGCCATGTGTATCTCGACCTTCACATCAAGGTACAGCCTCGCTGGCGCGAGAAGCCGGCCTTCCTGGCGGCCCTCGACTGGCGTACAATGGCCGGAGCAGATGAAAACTAAAACGTTAGTCTCCTTACTCGTGATTTTGACGCTCGCCGCTGGCGTTTGGGCGGCGGAAAAGCACTTTTCCGACGATCAGATCTACGACCTGGTCAGGCGCAAGCTGGCCGACGACGTGGTGGTAAAGGGTGGCGCGATGGAGGTCGAAGTCAAAGACGGCGTCGTCACTTTGAAGGGCAAAGTAGAATACGACGAGCAGAAGACCAAGGCGGAGAAACTCGCGCGCAAGGTCTCCGGCGTTAAGCGCGTCGACAACCAACTGGTCGTGGTAGGCAAAGGCAATCCGCGATGACCCGTGGGGCAGACCTCCAGGTCTGCGCGGGTCCTCCAGGACCCGCTCTTGCGTTCGCCCTGCTGCTAGTCCTCCCTCTAGCCGCCCAGGAGCCTTCCGAATCGCAGACCGGGTTGCAAGTGGAAAAGGTGGCCCACGGCTTCCGCTACACCGAAGGCCCCGCCTGGTCGCGCGATGGCTACCTGCTGTTCAGCGACATCCCCAGCGGCAGGATCATGAAGCAAACGCCCGATGGATCTGCCGAAGTATACCGCGAGGTCTCCAATGGCGCCGCCGGCAACGCTTTCGACGCGCAGGGCCGCCTGTATACTTGTGAGACGCACGCCCGCCGCGTGACCCGCACCGATAAGAAGGGCCGCATCGAAGTGCTGGCCGATAAGTGGGATGGCAAACGGCTCAACGCGCCCAATGACATTGTCGTGAGTAAGTCCGGCCACGTGTACTTTACCGACCCGGCATTCGGCAACCGGCAGGACACGCGCGAGCTCGACTTCTACGGCGTCTACCACATCGCGCCCAAAGGCCAGTTGTCGGTAGTCGCCAAACCTGCCGGCCGCCCCAATGGCATCACCCTGTCGCCGAACGGGCGCATTCTCTACGTCGCGAATTCCGACGAGCGTAACATCCGCGCCTACGACGTCGACCGCGATGGCGAAGTCTCCAACGAGCGGGTAGCCGTATCCAACATCGACGGTATTCCGGACGGCATCCGCACCGACGATAAGGGCAGCCTGTACGTCGCCGCCAAAGGCATCGCGGTCTACAGCCCCGAAGGCAAACTTCTGTCAACGATTCCAGTGGCCGAGACGCCCTCCAATTGCGCCTTTGGCGACGCCGATTTGCAGACGCTCTACATCACCGCCAGAACGTCCTTGTATCGCGTTCGCCTCGACGTAAAAGGATCCGCGCAATAATGCCGTGGCGAATGAAGTTTCTACAGATGGTGGCACAGGCTTTAGCCTGTGAATGTGGGGCAGGCCTTCAGGCCTGCGCGGGTCCTCCAGGATCCG
>PKYZ01000936.1 GCA_003132865.1 Bryobacterales bacterium | reverse complement strand
CGGGCGGCTCCGGGTTGAACTGGTCGTAGTAGTCCAGGTCGGAGACCGCCGTCCACATGCTGCTCATTGTTTTCCTTTCGCGCTTTAGAGTCTCAGCGACTTTTGCTCGCACTTTCAATATGCATGACTTCCGCAAGAAAAGCAACCGGAAAAGTACTTACTGCAGCCAGGGAATTCGTACTATACTTGCGCTAGTTAAGCTCGTGTATAATTGGAGTGTGGCAACGAAGAAGAACCCCGCGGCGGTGGCCTTGGCAAAGCTCAGAGCCGCATCGATGACGGCCGCGGAACGACAGGAATGCGCGCGCAAGGGCGGCTTGGTGGGGGGCAAGGCGCGAGCCGCCAACCTCACACCAAAGCGCCGGCGCGAGATCGCGCGCAAGGCCGCGGCGGCGCGGTGGGGGAAAACGAGGGAGAACAAGAAGCTGTGAAGGATAGTGGAAGGCTTTCTGATGCGCACGACGGCTGCGCAGCTCCGACGAGCTAGTGAAGATCCGCGAGCCGCGGTCGCGCAGTTGGCTAGCCATCAGCTCTAGGTACCGCGTCCGCGCCAAGTGGTTGAGGTGCGTCTCCAGGCCCTGCTGAGCACGCTTGGTCGATTCGCTGCTTATGCCTCGTCACCCGGCGGCTCTCCACCGGCCTTATCGCGTTTCTGATTCTGCCGCTGCTCTTCCTTGATGCGGTCGATCTCTTCCTGGGTGGGAAGCTTTGGTTTCGGCGTGGCCGATTTCGGAGGCTTGCGCGGCGCCGCTGGGGGCGGCATCGCGTCGGCTAGCATGCGCACCATAAGGGCATCGCCGGGATTGGCGGAGATCAGTGCTCCGTGCCGACCGTCAGCGATCAGGTGAGGTGGATCCACAACACCCGGAATGATCCCGTCCTCGTAGACCCGGGAGGCCACCACTACGCCGTCGCGTGGGCTAAACCTGCCACAGTATAGAGCGCGGATCTCGCGTATGCCGGGCCAAGCCGGATAGCGAAGCGGCGCTTCGCGTACCAGCCATGCCAGTTCCTCTGGATCGCACACAAACTCCTGAAGCTGGCGCGCAACCGCCAAGCGGCCACGTCGCTCGCTTGGGCGCCGTAATGAGGCATCAACGCAAGCGAACTCCTCGACAGCTAGCGATACCAAGACAGATTCGACGCCGGGGACGTCGTCGCGGCGCCGGCCGCGACTTACATCAGCCGTGCCAGCGCCCGGCCCCGCGCGCATGTGCAACGGTCCACTCCACCATTCGCCTGGTATGGCCATCGCGCGGCCGGATGACGCGGCGCCAGTGGTAGCCGTAGAAGTCGGGCATCAGTTGAGCTCCGCTTGTGTGGCCCGGTTTAGGCGCTGCAGGGTCTGGTTCACGTCGACGAGCGCCCGCCACACACGTTTGGCCTCGGGACTTAGCAGCGGGAATAACCGGGTGCCCTCTCCAGGCGCCAGAGGAAGTAATTGGGTCATCACTCCTTCGGCGTGTGGTTCCCAGCGCAAGATGCCATGCTGGGCCAGTTCGTCGAGCGCGGCGCGGATTTCGTCCGGCAACGGGCCATCAGGCGTCATTTCACCCTTCGCTCTGCATGCAGGCCGCGCGCGCGTCGTCGAAGCGCCGGCGTTCCTTTTCGAGCTTCTCCCGTGCCGTGCCCAACTCCCGGCGCTGGATCTCATTCCCCACTTGCGCCAGGTTGTTGCGGTTGGAGTCGGCCAGTCAGTTCAGGTAATCGAGGGGCACCTCGCGGATGTCTTTCCCTTTGAACTTGCCGAATTCGATGGTCATGGCGTCTCGGCCTCCCGTTTCCATTTCAGCCACTCCTCGAACGGCGCGACCCCCTTGACGAGATCCAGTCGAATCAGATCGTCAACCTCTCGGATGCGTACATCGGGTGCGATACGGTCCCAGCGGCCCTGCCCTTTTAGATAGGTGCGCTTTTCCGCGCGGCGGGCTTCCAGCGCGTCACTGCCGAGCGCCTCGAATAGAGCCCATGCTTCCTGTTCGCGGAAGTACTCGTATTCGAGCACCAGGGCGCGCAGCTCGTCTTCTTGCTGCCGCGTCGCTTCGGTCGGGGGGCGCGGAGCTGCGGATTTTTGCGACTTCCGCCACGCGGCACCCGCGTCGGCCGCCAAACCTTCGATGCGCCCCTTTGCCGTTTCTCTCGCAAGCATCCCCAGCGAGGTAATGCGCTTCCACGCCCGGTAGATGGCGCGGGTGAGCCCCTCCGGGGGCGCGCCGGCAAGACCGTCTCGAATGCGCTCCAGCAGCGCGCGGCTGGGCAAGTCCCCCAACACCTCGCAGAGCTTCTCTGGGATGGCTGCCGCGATGGCCGCTAATACCGGGTCCAGTCCGAAATCTGGGGCCTGCTCCGAACCGGAGGGTGCTTGGGTCGGTCGGTCGGTGTTGGCTGCTGTACCGACCTACCTACAGTGGGGGTTTTCTGAGTATGAGTCTGATTCTGTAAAGCAGACCCCTCGGAAGGCCCGTCAATCACATCACGGGACAGACCCACCCGTATGGACAGCAGGTGGCAGAAGTTAACCCCTGGGCGCGCAAAACTTCGGCATCCACAGGGGAGAAGTTTTGCATGGGGCGCGCGGCGGGGGGAGCGGCCACGGGCTGCAATACCGGCTGTTGTGCATCCTCAGGCACAGATGCCTGTCCTGCAACTGCATGTGGTTGCTGGGATTTAGCCAGCGCTTGCAATATGCCAGTTTTGCTTCCTCGGTGAAAACTATTCGCCCTGCTATTCGCCATAGCGGGCGCGTCGGGTTGTGCGGATGGCTGCGTAACGGCGGTTTGGCGGAGCGCGCCTCCTCGCGCGGCCCCAGGACGGCCGCGGTGCGGACGCGGTGCTTAGGCGCCTTCGGTTGGATCAGGGGTTGTTTGCGGAAGTTCGCGACCAGCACGCGCATGCCGCCGCGGTGGGTTTTGGCGTCGGGGCGCTCCCGTCCGAGGTACTCGATCTTTTCCAGGTGTGCGAGACGCGCGCACAGGACGCGCACGCTGGCGCCGGTGAACTGCTGCAACTCGGTGATGCTGACATCTCCGAAACGCGGCCGTGGGCCACCCCGGTGCAGTCTGCGCGCCGATGTGGTGCGGCAGGCCACGCGCTGGAGGATCAAGACATCCAGCGGCGTGATGCGGCGCGCGATGGTGTTGAGGTTGTTTTTGGTGATGGTGAGGTAGCCATCCTCCGGGGGCAGCTCTGGTATCGGCGCAAGTCGTGCGGTGTAGGCGCCCCCATCCATCGCCAGGAACAACTCGGGCTGCTGGCCAGGCGCGCTCATAAAGCCACCCCTTGCGCCTTCACAAACATGCCGGCGAGATACTTGCGGCCTAATCGGTAGCCCAGCCTGTGGCTGTGCACGCCGGGCCTCTGGCGCTCTACGAAGCCATGGTCTTCGAGGCGCTGCAACTGCATGGACACAGTGCGCTGGGACCGGTGGCAGAAGCTGGCAAACTGGTCGCCTGTGATGCGCGCGAACTCCTGGCCAGCGCGGCTCTCGATGTAGCCCATCAACACCACCCCGAGCGGGCTGGCCACCTCCGCGGGACGGCGGACACGAATCTGGATTCGAGCGTTCACCTTCCACTTCCCTTGGTGGCCCAGACCCAACAACTCTGTCACCGGTCGCAAAGTAGCAGCGTCGTTCCGCCGGCGATACGCCGAGAAGACAGCTCTTTCCGAGCCGGAATACCCGAATCTTGGCACCGACGGTGAGGAAATTGCCTTAACCGCGGCGGTTCCGGGGCTCGGAAGGCTGAACTCGTGGTGGCTTTGCCGGACCGTCTGGCTAACGATTCCGCGAATTATCGTTACCCAGAAGGAAGCGGTAGACCAGATCACTTTTTCGGGTCGAAAGCAAGGCAATCTCCTAGCGATCTTGCTGAAAACGACCCGAAAAGAGCGCCTACCTTGCGGCTGGTGACAGGAATGTTGGGTCTGGGCCGTGTAGTCAAGCCATGAATGAGATCCCAAGCCCGCCTTCCAGGCCGAAGGCGGAGCCGCGGCATTGGCGCTCATACGGCTGCCTCCAGCCTGGGCTCTGCCTTGGTTTTGGGCGCTGGCTCACTCGGATCTACTGGTGGTTCAGTTTTGCGACGTTGAAACGCATCGAGCTTCCGGCGGGTATCGCCGGTCATGCACCCGCAGTACTGACCATCAGGACGCAAGCCGTCTTTGCAATTTGCGCAGTTGGGAGTGAACGGGAGATTCTCCACCGCGATCGCCTGCCGCGCCCGCTCCTGTGTCTCCAAGATCGCCGCCAGGACTTGTGTCTTCTGCTCCCTTGCGATCCGTCGAGCGAGCTTCCGGTAATGCCCGTGAGGATTGGTTAGTCTCGATGGCGCGCTGGTTGCCGTTCGATCTGCATCCAGAAATTTCGAAAAAGAGGAATTTCCCAGCTCCGCCTTGACGTCTTCCAAGACTCGCTCTGGGTCTATCGCGGCGCCGTGGCGTTGAGTGAGCCTCGCCCTAAACTCCTTTTCTGGACTTGAGGTCGGAGCGGCTCGTTCATCATCAATCTTCGTAGAATCTGAGTTCCGGGCGCCTTGTTGGAGTGGGTCAATCCTCACGGCTTGTGCCGGAAACTGACTCTCTTTACTTTGACTCTCTTGATGTTGACTATCTTCGGCGGCAGGATCCCGCCGGGTTGGCACGGCAGGATCGCGCCGGGTCGGGGCGGCATTTTTCTGCCGGGGTGATTCACCTGAGAAAACTTGGTGCCACAAAAAGACGAAAGCGGTGGTCCTACCGGGCTGGATATCTCGCCGGATGAAGGCAGCTGATTCGAGTTCAGCGAGGCACGATCGCGTTCGCCGTTCTCGAAGGCCAATCTCTTTGGCGAGGGTTTTAACTGCGGGAAAGCACCGCCCATCTTCACCTGCATAGCGCACTAGCCGGCCGTACGCCAGTTTCGAGCTTGGACTCAGGTGCGGATAGCGCACCATCGCCTCGGGAATGAAGATGCCGGTGAACAGGCGGAACGGATTGAAGGTTTGCCCCACTCGAAACCGAGTTTGGAGTACACTACCTTTAGCCGAGTGGTTTGGGGCCATTCGGTGACCTCTCACAGCGCCGCACTCTTCGCGGCGCTTTCGTTTTTATGTGAGGTCTAGTCTTGCCTGCGGCTGATCGAATTGTCGTTACGACGTTACGACGGATTGCTTAGTCAGGCGTCCAAATACACGATTTGGCGTGCATCTCAGAATAACTTCAGATACCCAGATGAACGCTAAACACCTTTGTAATCAATTAAGCCCCTAATTCCCAAGCTGGACGTCGCGGGTTCGAGTCCCGTCTCCCGCTCCATCTTTTCAATAACTTAGGCGAAACCAGCAACTCCCTTCACTCCATTTCACTCAGTTAAGCGGTGAGCACAGCGTTTTCGAGCTGTTCTGCCGCTTGGGCGCGCCTGGACAGGGCGGCCTTGGTATAGACATCAATCGCCACACCGATACCATGCCCGCGTTGGTCGGCCGCGACTTTGGGATCGATCCCGGCGTCGTGGCCGAGACTGGCATGGGTTCTCCTTAGAACTTGAAAGGTCGCCCACTCCAGCCCGACGGTTTCAAGCTGGGGCTGCATGTGCCGACGCCAGACGTTGTCCCGCCACATGGGCTTGGCAGCATTCTCCGAAGCGAAGACCCATGCCTCCGGGTGCTCTCCCACTAGCACTAGCCCCATCCAAACTTGTAGCTGCTTGGCGGTCTTTGGGGGAATGGCGACGGTGCGGGTAGAGGAGTGCGTCTTGGGCGTGTCGATGTCTCCCCGGTAGATGCGCTGCTCGATTCTGGCCCGGCGACAATCACCGCTGACATGGCGGCGCTGCAAGGCCAGAATCTCGCCGGGACGCATGCCGGCGAAGAGGGCAAGATGCGCGATGCCGCGCTCGCGTTGTTCCAGTGCTGTGATGTAGGGTTCCACCTCTTTGGTCATGACTCTGGCTTCGGATGTTTCCGCCTGCTTGGGTGTGAAGAGCGCGCCGGTAGGGTCGCGCTCGGCGTAGCCTTCGGCAAGGGCCAGCTTGAAGATGGCCCGCAGATCCCAGCGCAGATGCGCCACGACGCTGCGGGAGAGGATCTCCGCCTTGCCGCCCAGGAACGATTGCAGTTCCTTAAGTCCCAAGGATGAGAGGAGCTTCTCGCCAAACTCCAGGCCCAGATGATGGGTGATGCGGTTTTCGGTGGTCGCGGCGGTAGACCGCTTCCACTTCGACCGCAGGAATGGGAGCGCCACACCTTCGAGAAACTCCCCGAAGGTAATGTGCGGGTCAGGCGTTGCCGCGTTGCGGGCGTTCACTTCGCTTAAAAGCTCGTCCCGCTTCGCCTCCGCCTGGCTCTTGTTCATCTTGGAATGCAGCCCCAGCGTTGCATACTTCCTGGTGCTGCCGTCGCGATAGAGCAAAACCCACATCTTGCGCTTCCCGTGCTGCCTTACCTGCAAACTGCCGTTCTGATGTCGCTGTCGATGCCACGTTTGTCCTTTCCGTGTGTCTTGGCGATGAATCCAGGTGTGATCGGATCATAGCACTGACGCGGGATCTTTTTCATTGGCCCTGACCCATTCCTCGAAGCTCGCGCGAAGGATGAGGCGGCGGCGGCCCAGCCATAAGGAGGGCACGGGCCGCACGCCGGAGACGCTGCCCCTAATCAGGTGATGGACGTGCGCCTTCGAGCAGCGCAGCGCGAGCGCCACCTCGGGTACAGTGAGGATATTGCATGGAGGGCCGATGCTTTCGGCATCGTCCTTGATCGCTGGTACGGGGTTCATCGTAGGGTAGCCTTAGCTGCCGACGGCCGCGAACAAACGCGGTTGCCGGTATGCGTCCGCGATACGGCGGAGGGCGAGGTCGAAGTAATCCGGACGCTTTTCAATACCAATGAACGTGCGGCCGAGCTTCACGCAGGCCACGCCGGTCGTCGCCGAGCCCATGAAGGGATCGAGCACGGTTTCACCCGCGTCGGTGAACTTGGTGACCCAATCGGCAAGGAGTTTCAGAGCGGCTTCTGTGTCGGATGCTCGCCATGCTCGACGTTGCACACCCATACGGCATGGTGCCCTCCGCCGTTCCAGTACTTCCGCCCTTGGCGATGGAGGATGGCGATAGCTTCCCAGCCGACGCCTGGCCGGTCCCCGGTGAATTGCGGCGCGCCATTGGGCTTGTGCCAAATGCCCAGGCGGACGAGGGGAACGCCCGATTTCTCCAGAAGCGCGGCATGCTGCCAGGCGCACGACATGACAACCCAACGCTTTGCTTGCGCCACTGCATTGCCGCAGAATTCAATGAACTGTTCCTCGGTCAAGCTGTCGAAATCTATCCGCGATGCGGCGAGCGACTTCGCGGAGCGTGCGCCTCTGTGCGTCTTCGCGTTGTATGGCGGGTCGGTGATGATGCAATCGACCTCGCCAAGCTTCGGCATGACCTCGAACGCATCCGCCAGATAGAGTGCGGCATTGCCGATCTGTTCTTTGCGCATGGTTGGACTCAATCTCGTCATCCCGCACGCGCACGAAGGAATCACCGTTCCTTCGGCGCGTGTGACGAAACTGCGTAGTGATTATCAACGGCCACCGGCAGGGGTCGCCTTCTTTGGTCCGCTTATCGTGATGCTTTTGACGACGAATATCCCTCCGTCGCCCGATTGCCCAGGGCCTTGGATGGCGAATCCGCTCTCAGAATCTGTCTGCATGGCCGAGCTCGACAGCGAGGCCCGCCAGTCCGGGTTCTAGCTAGGTCAATGACTTCATGGGGTTTTCCGTATGAAGGTTCACCCTGAGGATGGTGTTGCGCACATCGACGTTATCGTCTACTTGAAAGGTTATTTGGCTGCGCGAGCAGGCGGAGGTAATCGAGCTCCAGACGGAGGAGTGGCTGTCTTTCCTGGTGCCGTACGCGAGGATTTTCCTCCCATCGTCAGCACCGCCGTTCCCGGCGAGTCCGCCCCGCTGCCTTCGGCGCCGGTCGCCGAGCCGTCGCACTGGTAAGGCGACAGCGGCTTACCCTTTGCGTCGTCGAACGTAAATACGGCGGTAAAGGGTGTGCCGTTGATATTGCGCTTCGTGCCGAAGATGTGGAGAAAGTCGCCCGTGCCCCCGTCAACTTCGCCGGTGACGGTGACGACGATCTCCGCGCATCTCACGGTGGGTTGCGCGAGGAAAAACAGGATGGTGGCGAGTACTGCAATACCGGGGTTCATGCGGCGCCCGGAGAAAACGTGTCGGTATGTGGTGTTCATTGTGGTTTCCTTGGGTTAAGACAGCTTGCCCTTGTCATGCGGCAGCGCCGGCTGCCGCCCGGCCCGGCTTTCTAGTTCCGCGCCTTTTGCAAAATCACGTGGCCGCCCTGGCATCCGCCCTCCTGCCACTCGGCCGCAAGCTGGTTGCTGCCGAACGGCGTAACGGTGAAGGAGGTCGCGGCGCAGCCATTGCTGTTCGTGCCGATGGTCTTATCGACATGGAAGCGGATAGAGCCGTTCTCCATCGCGCCCGACAGGATCGCATCTGCCGGGTTCAGTTTGTTCAAGACGGCGGCGGCGATATTGCCGCGGTCCTGCGGGGACATCAGCGGCGCGAAATTCGCGCAGGCAAGGCTGGAATAGCCCGCGAAGTGGCCCAGCTCTTTTTCGCTCAGCTCGAACCTGAGCGCGCAGATGCCTCGGCCTGCGATGGCCGTTTTTCCGCGCCAGATACCCGATAGATTTGCGGGCGAGGCGGATGCGCCCGCAGGGCAGAGCCGCTCGCTGGAGTGTTGGGCGTGCCGTGGGCAGCGGGAGTGGATGAAGCACGGGGGGACGGAGCGGGACGCGCCTTTGCCGCTGCGCGTTGCTGCGCCGCCCGGATGGCCTGCTGCTGGTAATACTGCATCTGCATGGCGGAGAGAATGATGGAGCGGACGGCATAGGACGCCACCACGATGGCGAGGCAGATCCACAAGGCTTTGCGTTGTTTGTTGGTCATGTTCATGGGTTCGCCCTCACTTAAGATTTGCGTTTCTGTTCCGGGGAGCCGGGCGAGAACGCGCGGGCGATGTGGGAAGCGAAGGATCGCCGCAACTCGTCGGGCATGTCCCTGGGGATACTTGCCAGGTGCACGGTGGCGAGATCGTCATCGCTGGCTTTGTTTTCCGTAACCTTGGCGATGATTGGCGCGATATTGCGCAGATCCAATATGCCGCGCAGGAATTCCCATTGGCGATACCAGGAGACATACTCCTTCATCGCCAGGAACATGGCAGTGTAAAGTGGCCCCATTGTCAAGCCCATTTTTCGACC
>PKYZ01000780.1 GCA_003132865.1 Bryobacterales bacterium | reverse complement strand
TAAAGATTTCATCCTGAGTTTGGGTCGGTGGCCCCAGTCGTTGCTACTTCAGATTTGCCGTCCAGTTTACCAGCAGGATAAGAGGCGTGTTGTCGTCGCTGAAACTGTTGATTACGAACTTCTTCCCGTCCGGAGACACGTCGTAAGGGGCAGACCAAGGTTGTGAGGGTACCGGTATGCACCTGAACAGAGCCTGCGCCGCCCGCACTACCATGCTATTGCCCTTCTCTTCGACTTCCGCGGCCATCATCTGGTTTGCCGGCGAGAGGTAGAAAATCTCTTTGCCGTCTCTTCGCCACCTGGGCGAACGGCCACCGCTGGCCGAAACCTCCCATCTGCCGTCCCCGCCGGCGCTTGCAGGCACGGGCCCGGTGTTCAAGATTCTGCTGGCCTCGAATGGCACGACGTAAACTTCGCCTCTGCCGGATTCCTCGGAAGTGTAGGCCACCCACCGGCCGTCGGGAGAGAACTGACCGTCATAGGCTCGCCCAGGAGCTTGCACGAAGGGACGAGGCCTGCGGTCCCCAGCCATGGGAAGGACCCAGATATCGAAGTCCTCTTGTCGTGCGGCCTCACGCGAATATAGAATGAATCTGCCGTCGCGAGACCAGCTTGTAGGCCAAATCCTCCTATCGGAGTCCGCCGGCAGTAGCTCTTCGCCGCCTGCACCGTTGGAATTTTTTTGGTAAATGCCCCCGCGGATCTTGCCGCCCAGCACGGCAAATGCGATCCTATTGCCGCCAGGCGACCAGACCGGGACGCCATGGTCGGCGTTTGGCTCGATCGTGAGTCGCATGCGCACGGCACGCGCCAGGTCGTCCACCCAGATTTCGCTGTTCAGATTACCGGCAGTCGACGCGAGTTTCTGCCCATCCGGCGAAAGCCGCACGTCCCAATAGTCTCTTACTTCGCCCGTAGCGCCCTGGTTCTTGCCGGTGCGGTCAAACCACGTCAATCGCTTCTCGTTTGCTTCGCTGTTCGTCCTATAGATCAGGATGCCGTTTTCGGACGCATCAAAAGTGTTGTGAATAAAGTCTCCTGCTCGTCCGACACGGTCCGCGACGCGGTGAGGTTGATCGCCCTTCAGTTGGCCCCGCTCCGGGTCGAAAGCCTGTGCCATTAGCGTGTTCCCCTTAACGTAGAGCAAGAAGCCGGAAGCGTATATGGCTAATAAATACCCCCCCACTACCAGGTGGCTTTTCCTGCCGTCCAGCGATGCAAAATACGTTCCTCGCGCTGCAGGATCGCCACTGTCGGACGCAATGAGGAAATGCTTTCCATCCGGCAGGAACCTCGGCTTAACAAATACTTTGTTAGGATCATTTGCAAGGACCGGGAGTGGATTGGCCCCCGCGCCTGTCACCTTGTACAACGCGCCCTTGTTGGCATCCGGCACGAAGAGGATGGTTCCGTCGCGGTTCCAGCTTCCACCCCCTTCATTGAGGCAACCATCGGCCACTACAACTGCCGGTCCACCCTCTGCTTCAATGGATTTCAGCTTGCCGTCGGCGAAGAAACCGAGCATCCGGCTGTCCGCCGACCAGAACGGATGAACCGCTTCATCGGTTCCGGGCAAGGCACGGGCCTCCCGCGAGTCCAGGGAGCGGACCCAAAGCATGGTCTTCCCGCTCTCGTCCGCTCCGGAGAAAGCCAGGGCGCGCCCGTCGGGTGAGAGTCTTGGCTCTCCCCCAACTACGTATGAAATGAACCGAACTTTGTCCGGCGGCGTGATCTCAGAGGAGATGGCACGCGCTGGGGTCCGTGTCAGGCGCCAGTGCGAAACAGCGCTGATAATCGCCGCGAGAAGGAAAATGACGGCCAGCGCCCCATACAACATCTCGCGCTTTCGTCCTCTGGCGCCGGCTTTGCTACCTGCCGCCGTGACTGGTGTGCCACCCGCCTCGGCAATCCATTTCAGTTCGCTCGCCAGATCGCTGGTGCTCTGCCACCGGCTCTCCGGGTCCTTGGCCAGACACCTTCTCACCACCCTTTCGAGCGCCAGCGGTGTTAATGGTTGCAGATCTCTGAGGGGCTCGGGTTCCTTCTCCAGGATGGCACTCACTACCGCGAACTGGCTCTGGCCCGCGAAGGCCCTCTTGCCCGTCAGCATCTCGTAGAGCGTCGCGCCAAAGGCGAACAGGTCGCTCCGTGTGTCCGCCTCTTGACCTCGAATCTGCTCCGGACTCATGTACTGCGCGGTGCCCACCACCGTGCCCGCCGTCGTGATTGGTTCAGCCGGGCTACTCATTGCCGCCCCCGCCACCGCTTCCGCGGCCCGCACCTTCGCCAAACCGAAATCCAGCAGCTTCGCTCCGGATTTCGTCAGCATGATGTTGCCGGGCTTCAGATCGCGATGCACGATACCCGCTGCGTGCGCGGCCGCCAGCGCGCTGGCGATCTGAATGGCTAATTCCAGCACCTCTGACAGCGGAAGCGCGCCCCGCTCCAGCCGCCGCGCCAGGGTGTCCCCTTCCAGGAATTCCATCACCAGGTAATCGACTTCGCCCTGGCGGCCAATGTCGTACAGCGTGCAGATGTGGGGATGGTTCAGCGATGAAATCGCTTTAGCTTCGCCCTCCAGGCGTTGGCGCAGGCCTGGAGTGTCGGCCAACCGCTGCGGCAGGACCTTCAAAGCCACGGTGCGGTGGAGGCGCTGGTCCTTGGCGCGATACACTTCGCCCATGCCACCGGCGCCCAAACGGGCCTCGATCACGTATGGTCCGAGCTCCAGCCCTGGCGCAAATCGATACTCACTGCGGCTTTGCTGCGAGGCTAATATTTCGGCGGCATGCCGCATGACCGGCTCATCCAGAAAGCACGCGTTAGACGGCTCCGCGGCGAGCAGCGATTCCACCTCGCGCCGAAGATCTTCATCGTCGTTACAGGCTCCAGCCAGGAAAGCTGCTCGTTGGTCCGGCTCGCGCTCCCGAGCCAAGTGATACAACTCTTCAATCTGGCTGAGACGTTCCGGGGTCACAGACTCCTCATGATGATCTTTCTAACGATACGCTGTCCTTTATTGACCTGCAACCGCCGCCCGAGCGACCTGGGTAAGCATGGCGGCAGGGGC
>PKYZ01000388.1 GCA_003132865.1 Bryobacterales bacterium | reverse complement strand
TTGTTACGAAGTCTTTACGAACATTGAAGTTGGCCCGTATTCGGCGATTGTTTCCACAGACTTTTCCACAGTCTCGTTGAAAAAGTACCCCTTATAAACCAACTGGTGGTATTGCCGAGGGTTCCTGAACTCCGGCTGGCAGGGCGCGGTCCGTGTTATATTCGCCTCCAATGGTTCGATTTGCCCTGCTGTTTTGCGCGGCTGCGGCGGCGGCTCAAACTACCAAACCGCCGCTGACCTTGGACGAGTTTTTCAATGCAGTGGATATACGCAGCGTGCGGATATCGCCGGATGGGCATGCCGTAGCGATTGAAACGGCGCGGGCGGATTGGGAGGCCAATCGCTTCCGGAACGATTTGTGGCTGTATCGCGACGATGGGCGCGGGTCGCTGGTGCAACTCACGCGGTCGGGGCATGACCACGATCCGGAGTGGTCGCCGGATGGAAGCTGGATCGCGTTTCTGTCCGATCGCGACAGCGGCGCGGCCGGCGAGAAAGCGGCCGATAAAGCGGCCGATAAAGAGGATGAACCCGAGAAGAGCGGGAAGCCGGACCAGGTCTGGGCGATCGCGCTGAACGGGGGCGAGGCTTTGGCGGTGACGCACGGCGAGGAGAAAGTGCACGCGTTTGCGTGGTCGGCCGATTCGCGGCAAATCTATTTTGCCACGCGCACGCCGTGGAGCAAGGAGCGGCAAGAGGCCTATAAGAAGGACTGGAAAGACGTGGTCGAGTTCCGCGAATCGGAGCGCGGCGATGCCATCGCGCGGGTGGACATCTCGACCGGCGCGGTGAAGCCGATTGCGGCGACGTCCTGGCGCGTGAAGCAAATGGAAGCCTCGTCGCATGGAACGACCCTCGCGTTTCTCACGGATTCCATCTCCGAGCGGCAGGAGATTATGGAGGCATACGGCATTTACCTGGTGAATGCGGAGGGCGGGCAGCCGCGCAAGCTGGTCGAGCGCCCGGCGGTGCTCGACAGCATGCATTGGACACCGGACTGCCGGCATATCTTCTTCTCGTTTCTGAACGGGTCGGTGGAGGGGAGTTATCAGGATGCGCAGCCGCGGGTGTATTGGGTGGATGCGGTAGCCTCCAGCGCGCGCCTTACGCGCTGGTCGAAGTTTCCGGGAGCGGTCACCGGGTACTCGGTAACGCAGGAGGGCGGCCTGATGGTCACCGGACGCATGGGCACCGAGGTGCAAGTTTATCGCGAGGAGCCGCACGTGTTCGTGAAGCAGCCGGGACGGCCGGGCACGTACGAGCGCATCTCGGCGGCGGCGCACGCCACGAAGGTGGCGTTTGTCCACTCGACCCTGACCGAGCCGCCGGAGGTTTATATCGGGGAAGGCGTGCCGGATGCCCGCCCGATTACGTCGTTCAACCGGCTGTTCACCCAACGCGCTCTGCCGGAGGGGCAGCCTTACCGCTGGACCGCGGACGATGGCGTGACGGTGGAAGGCATGCTGATCTATCCGCCCGGAAAGCTAGGCGAGAAGAATTTGCGGATGCTGACGCTGATCCATGGCGGGCCGGGAGATGCCGACGGCAACCACTTCGAGGCCGACTGGTATCAGTGGGGATCGCTGGCTGCGACCGAGGGGTGGCTGGTGTTCGAACCCAACTATCGCGGATCGGTGGGCTATGGCGACCAGTTCACGCTGGGAATTATTCCGAACATTGTTTCAAAACCGGGCAAGGATATTCTGGAAGGCGTGGAGGCGCTGGTGAAAGACGGCATCGCCGATCCGGATAACCTGACTATCGGCGGCTATAGCTATGGCGGCTACCTGACTAACTGGCTGATCACGCAGACTACGCGCTTCCGAGCGGCGGTTAGCGGCGCGGGCGCGGTGGAACATGTGGCCAACTGGGGCAACGACGACACCACNNTGATGAAGAACTACAACGACGAGGCGGCTATCTGGCAGATGAATAAGGTGAAGACTCCGACACATATTGTGGCCGGCGCGGAGGATATAAGGGTGCATGTGGGCGAGCAGTATCTTCTGGAGCGCGCGCTGCACGCGCAGGGCGTGCCGGTGAAGCTATTGATCTTTCCAGGCGAGGGTCATGAGTTGGATAAGAATCCGTGGCACGGAAAGATCAAGGTGCGCGAGGAGTTGAAGTGGCTGGNNCCCGACGGGAAGCGCCTACCCCTTCCCCACCTTCCCAGCCCGGTAATGTAAAGGCAGCGGCCGTCCAACAGGGTTTGGCGCTACCAAAGATCCACCCGATCTACTAACTCCACACGATGACGGTTTACTTTTTCTCTTTGTGCAGAAGCAGCGTACCAGCATGAACTACATGCGCCTCACAGCATTCAAAGATCCGATTCAGAGATGAAAAGCCAGCCTTCTCAGCTTGGAGCAGACAAGCCCCGGGGTGGCATGTTAAGAAAAGTAAACTTGCCGTGGCTATCTGTCATGATAACCCTACCGCAGAACGTTACTTTGGCATTCGCTACCGGACCAGTTGCTAGATCGAACACCGTGCCCGAAACATCACCACTTACGAGTTTACGTTGATTATCCGCTGGAAGTGATGGTGCGCCCTTTGGAGCGGAAGCGCACTCGCTTTGGATAGCGCGGTCGGGATCGGCCAACAAGCGCATTCTTACAAAAAAAAGCAGGTTTGTGCATGCGGCGCTGGGGCTACCCGTCTTGATTGCTTCTAAGATGAGGCTCGATTGTGACCTAAGACGCTCAACCTGCTGCGAGTTTTGATTGTTAACGCGGGCTACAACAACACTACCGATCAAGCCCACCGCGGCGGCGAACAGACCGATGACCGTCGGATTCAACCACCGCGAGCGCCCGAGATCCTCCTCCCTTGTCGCTACTTCGCGCTCTTTCGCCGCTACCTCCCGTTCCTTGAGATCCAGTTCCCACCGCCTAGCGGTAGACTCTTCTTCGAGCTTCCGCTCATCGAACGGCGTCGAGTTTGGTACCTCCGTTGGCTGGGTGGGAGGAATCATTGGTAAAGTATATACCGAATCGCGTGGCTGCCATCCGCTGGAGGTAGATGGTGGGCAAGTAGGCAGGTAGTCGGTTGCGGCATAGACGAAGTGGGTTACCTTTGGAGTTGTGACTCCCCGCGCAACTCCGCGCCTCGCGCTCGCCCTCGCCCTGCTGTCGCTCCCCCCGTCCGTCGCACCTCAAACCGAGGACACAGCGGAAGCGCACCTGGGCAAGGGCTACGATGCACTCAGGCAGGACCGCTACGACGCAGCCGTCACCGAATTCCGCGCCGCTCTGCGCCTCGACCCCACGCTGGTCATGCGCGCGCGATTTCCGTTGGGCGTAGCGCTCTTCGAGCTGAAGCAATCCGTCGAGGCGCGCCGCGAATTCGAAGCCGTGCGTCGTGAAGTGGGAGAGCATCCCAACGTCTCGTATTACCTCGGTCGCCTGGACCTGCTGGACCAGAACTTCGCGGGCGCAGTGCGCAATCTGACTAACGCCATCGCCAAGCCGCCTTTCCCGGATACGGCCTACTATCTGGGCCTGGCGTGCTTCAAGCAGGGCGATCTGGCGGCGGCCGGGAAGTGGTTGCAGCAAGCCGCGCAAGCGAACCCGAGGGATAGTCTGGCGCGGTATCAACTGGCGATGGTGTATCGGAACCAGGGTCGCGAAGACGAAGCCAAGAAAGCCTTCGCGGAATCGGCGGAGCTGCGCCGGCGCGACACCGATGAGAGCGCGCTCCGCACTGAATGCGCGCAAAAGCTGGACATCGGTCCGCGCGCCGAAGCCCGCGCGTTTTGCCAGCGGTTGTACGATCCGGATGACGCCGAGCGACTGACCGCGCTGGGCACCATCTACGGCAAGCACGGCGACCTGGAGGCCGCTATGGAGCCGTTGCGCCGCGCGGCTGAGCTAGCCCCGGAAAGGCCGCAAATGCAGTACAACCTGGCGTTCACCTACTATCGAATGGGCCGCTTTGAGGAGGCCCGCGCGCCCATCGCCAAAGCCGTCGAGCGGTGGCCGGACATCTTCCAATTGAACTTCCTCTATGGCGCGGTGCTCGCGAAGCTCGGTGAAGATCTGCCTGCTTACCAGGCTCTCAGCCGCGCGCACGAACTCAACCGGCAGGATGCCGGAGCCGCGGATCTGCTCTACCGTACCGCGTTCGTCTTGGCGCGGAAAAGCCTGGCCGCCCGCCAGTATCCCGATGCGCTGCGCTACTTCGGCCAAGCGGCGAAACTGCGGCTAGGCGATCCGGAGCCACATAAGGGCATGGCCGAAGTCTACACACTGACCGGCCATCCCGCCGAGGCAGCCGCGGAACAGCGGTTGGCAAGCGAAGCGCCTGCCGGTCACAAGTCTCAACAATAGATTCCCCCCACATTTCACGGCATCCACCACCTTCTTTAGATCCAATGACTTGGGCTTTGATCGTCCAGGTAGGACAGGCCTCCCAGCCGTAGGCCGCGCAGGCCGCGCCCCCAGGTTGACTTCGCCGCGCACCTTACGGATACTGTCAGCAGACTCTTGCTTATGCGCAAACTCGTCCAAGTAGAAGATGCCAAGTCGCTTCTGGAAGTCGCCAAGAATTGGGGCGTCTGGAAATGGCTCATGGAAAAGAAAAGGGTGCGGCAGACGGCCGACATAGCCTGGGAAGCCTTCGACGAACTGGAAAAGGACGTCAAGAGCGCCTGGAACGACGACCTGCAAAAGGCCTACGCCGAGCTGGCGGCGGAATCGGCGCTGGCCGAGGGTGGCGCGCCCGCGAAGCGAAAATACGAGAAGGCCAAAAAAGAGGCCGCGGACGTCGATCCCAAGATCAAGGCCGTGGCGCAGAAGCTGAAGGAGACCGATGACGAGGCCTACCGCGTCAGGATGGAAGCGGAGGCGATGTTCGACGAAGCCGAAAGGCGATTGAGCACCAGCATGGCGCGGGAGGCCTCGCAGGTGGCCATTGACGCCTACAATCTGCGCGAAAAGGCCGTCCGCAAGGCCGAGACCGCGGCCCGCGCCAAGTAGGCCCCCGCGCTGCCGCCATCTTGCCCCATCTTGGGCAAGGTTGGCCCTTAAACTGCACATCCTCGCGTGCAATCTCAGCAAACAAGGGTTTTGAGTGGGACCGTTCCAGTTCGCAGGGCCGTAGGTCTGCCCGCTCAACCGCTGCAAGCTGCTGATGATGCGTGATTTTAGCCCCATCAGGGGGTGGGGAGAGGGAGTTGAGGGGCATGATGATATCGAGCTACCAAATGCAGGTGGGTGAGGGCACCCAGTTTGACGCACCCTTGCACGCGGCGGATCCGGACGTGAGCGTAGCGCTGGGGATTTCACTGGACGATGATGCTGTGGGTTTCGAGCAGCCCGCGGCCCTCGAGGAACCCGCCCCGTCCTTCCCGGATCGCGACGATTCGGTAAGGCGTTACCTGCGCGAAATCGGCTCGGTTCCTCTGCTCACGCGCGCCCAGGAGGTTGAACTTGCCCGCCGCATGGAGCGCGGCAAGATTCGCCGCGAAAGGGCCATCAGCCGATCCGCGCTGGTTCAACAACGGGTGGTGGAACTACTGGCCCAAATCGGGGCTGGCGTGGTGGAACTGGACGGGTTGATCGAGCGCGGCGACGTGGAGGATGGCAGCGCCGCCGACCGCCAACGCCGCGCCGGATTCACCGCTCACTTTGCCCGCGTGAAGCGCCAATACGCCAAACTGCGGCAGATCGAACAATGGCTGGCGGTGGCGCCCGCCGGCGATCGCGCGTTGCGCCACCAGTTGTCGGGCCGGCTCAAGCGGGCCAGAGTCACCGTGGCGCAGCACATCCGCCAGATCCCCTTTCGTCAGGATCAATGGAGCGAGTTCACCAATGAACTGGAACGGCGCGCATCGGAATTGGAGCGGCTCGACCGCGAACTGAAGCACATCGAGCCGGCGTCCGGGCGCGATGCCCAGGTCTGCGCGCGAGTGCTGCGCGGTGAGATTCGAAAGCTCGAAACCGTCGCCGGGGCCACGCACGCCGAGTTACAATCCACGTTGCGGAGGATCCGCCATGGCGAGCGGGAAGCGCAACAAGCCAAGGCCGATTTGGTGAACGCGAATCTTCGCCTGGTGGTCTCGGTGGCCAAGCGCTATATGAACAGAGGGCTGCACCTGCTCGACCTGGTGCAGGAAGGCAGCTTGGGTCTGATGCGGGCGGCTGAGAAGTTCGACTACAGCCGCGGATTCAAGTTCTCCACCTATGCCACCTGGTGGGTGATGCAGTCTGTCTCGCGAGCCCTCGGCGAGCAGGCCCGCACCATCCGGATTCCCATCCACATGAACGATCAGCTCAACAAGTTCTTCCGCGCTTCCCGGCAACTGGAGCGGGAGTTGGGCCGGCCGCCCGAGGACGCCGAGTTGGCCGCCCAGATGAAGACCACCGGCGACAAGGTCGGTAAGCTGAGAATCATTTCGCGCGAACCCATCTCATTGGATACGCCCATCGGCTCGGACGAGGTGTCCACGCTGGGCGAACTGATTGCGGATCGCGGGAGCGCTTCTCCGGCCGATTCGGTGCTTGCCTCCGAGGTGCAGGACGAGACTTCCGCCTTCCTGCAAACGCTGGTTCCGCGGGAAGAACAGGTGCTCCGGCTGCGCTTCGGTGTGGGTTGCGGGCGCGAGCATACCCTTGAGGAGATTGGCGCGGGCCTCGACGTCACCCGCGAGCGGGTGCGCCAGATCGAATTGAGAGCGCTGCGCAAACTGCGCCGGCCGGAGAGCGTCCGCCGCCTGCGTAGCCTGCTGACGTAAGGTGGGACAGGCTTCAGCCTGTCAACGGCCGCCTTTCAGGCGGCCGCGCGTGGTCAGTGCGCCTCCTTCGCCGGCCCGATGCACCGCGACGATGTCCCCATGCGCACCGGCGCTTGGCCTTCATAGACGGTGACCCGCGTGGCCTCCAGCTTACCGCCGGGGAGTTTCAAGCCGATAACGAAGACGTCGCGGCCAGCTTTCAGGTCCTCTGCCAGGCTGTCGGCCCACGTCGTGCCGGAATCGTAAACGATTTCGCGCAATCCGCGGCGGTAGCCCGAATCCGGCGCCGCGTTATAGTTTTCGTCCACCTGGAATCCGTCGCGGCCAACTCGCGTGATGCGGCCTTCCACTTTGTCGATGTTCGCCGAGAGGTCAATCACCACCGCGCGCGATTGAGCGTCGTTCCGGTAGGCTATTGCGACCTCGTCGCCGGGCCGGAGCACGGAGAAATCGTGATAATCCTTACCACGCCAAATCGCGCTGGCAGCGTCGGAATAGAGGACGTGAGTTCCGTCCGCGTCCCCCACTTCAATCCTGTCGCCCGATACGGCAATCAATTGCCCGATGAGGACCTCCAACAGGGGCACCTGCGGCTTCTGAGCTATCAACAGACCGGTTGCGGCGAACGCCAAAATGAATGTCCGCATCTCACTTTCCTTGTTACCAACATACACCTGCTGGCGCGTGATCAACCGGGTGTGGAAGCAGGGCGGACTCCCTGGTCCGCGGCCGCCCCGGGGCACCCCCTCCGGATCATCGGCCTGTCCGCCGGTGCTATGCTGATTATAGGTTCGGCTTCCAATGCAAATCATGCGCGGGATGGCACTGCTGGTTATCGCCAGCCATGCCGCCCTATCCATCCCTGTATGGGCCGCTGGCGCGCCTGCGCCGGGCGTCCCTAACTTTCACCAGGTGAACGAGCGCATCTACCGTGGCGCGCAACCCAATGGCGAAGGTTGGGACAGCTTGGCCAAGCTGGGAGTCAAGACCGTCATCGACCTGCGCCCGGAAAGCGAGCATTCCTGCAAGGCGGAAAAGGGGGCGGTGGAGGCGGCCGGAATGCATTATGTCAACCTGCCGCTCAGCGGCGTCCATGCGCCATCCGATAACCAGATCTCGAAGGCGCTCAGTTTGGTGGACGACTCCGCGAGCCCCGTATTCATGCACTGCCGCCGGGGGGCGGACCGCACCGGCACAGTCATCGCCTGCTACCGCATCACACACGATGGCTGGACTAATCGGAGGGCCCTGCACGAAGCCGTGTCGTACGGAATGAGCTGGATCGAGTTTGGCATGCAACGCTACGTGCTGGCCTTCCATGCCGCCGGTGCCGCCAATGCGCCGCCCGCGCTGCCGCCCGCTCCGCCGCCCGCTCCGCCACAATCGCCACGCTAAACTGAAAAGAGTGGAAGAAGAGGTCCTCGGCAAGGCATACGATTCCCGGCTGATGCGCAGGCTGCTGGGATACATGCGCCCATACCGCGGCTACGTAGCGCTTTCGCTGGTCTTCCTGCTGTTGCAGTCGGTGCTGCAGGTGCTTGGTCCCCTGCTGACCAAGATCGCGGTGGACCGCTATCTTGCGCCCAATCCCGCGCGCATCCCCACGCCCATCGATCGGTATCTGCCGGCCGGCCCGTGGAATGGCCTGGCGGCTGTGGGCATGCTGTATCTGGGCGTGCTGCTGGGCACCTTCATTTTCGAATTCGCGCAAGTCTACCTGATGCAGTACACTGGCCAGCTTGCCATGTTCGATCTGCGTAAGCAGCTCATGGCGCACCTGCAGCAACTGGATCTCGCTTTCTTCGACCGCAACCCTGTGGGCCGGCTCGTCACGCGCGTCACCACCGACGTGGACGTGCTCAACGATCTGTTCGCTTCCGGCCTGGTGACCATCCTCGGCGATGTGCTGGTGCTGGGCTTCATCGTGGCGATCATGTTCAAACTGAGCCCCGGGCTGACCGCTCTGATGCTCGGCGTGATGCCGCTCGTGATCCTGGTGACCGCCATATTCCGGCGCAGCGTCACCCAGAGCTACCGGCGCATCCGCATCGCCATTGCCAAGATCAACTCCTACCTGTAGGAGCATGTCACCGGCATCGTGGTGCTGCAGCTCTTCAACCGGGAAGCCAAAAGCCGGCAGGAGTTCGACGGCGTCAATCGCGAGCACATGGACGCCTACAAGGACGCCATCCTGGCCTACGGCTGGTTCTATCCGGTGGTGGAGTTCCTGTCGATGCTGACGCTGGCAGGCATCCTGACCTATGGCGGCTTCCGCGTCCAGCGCGGCCTCCTCACACTCGGCGTAGTGGTGGCGTTCCTGCAGTACGGGCTGCGCTTCTTCCGCCCCATCCAGGACCTGAGCGAGAAATACAACATCCTGCAAGGCGCCATGGCGTCGGCCGAACGCATCTTCAAGCTGCTGGACACACAGGCCGGAATCCTGCCGCCGCCCAATCCGCGGCCGGCGCCGGTCTCGGCGCGCATCGAGTTCGATGGCGTGTGGTTCGCCTACAAGGACGAAGACTGGGTGCTGCGCGACGTGAGCTTCACGGTCGAGCCTGGCGAAACCATCGCCGTGGTGGGCCATACCGGCGCGGGCAAGACCACCC
>PKYZ01000146.1 GCA_003132865.1 Bryobacterales bacterium | reverse complement strand
GCCAGAAGAAGGGCGCGCCCAAAGCCAAGCAAGGCGCCAAGGGTGGCAAGGGTGCCAAGGGTGGCAAAGCCACGGCGACGCCCAAGAAGCAAGCCAAAGCCGGCAAGAAGGCCGCCGGCAAGCAGGCCGCTAAGTCCGCAGCCAAGGCCGCCCGCGCGAAGGACGCCACCGCGCCGCGCCCCGAGAGCAAGGGCGCGANNGCCTGATCGGACGGGCCAAGGGGGCAACGCTGGCCGAGATCATGAAAGCGACCGAGTGGCAGGCCCACAGCGTCCGGGGCTTCATCTCGACCGCCGGGAAGAAGCACGGGGTTGAGATCGAGTCGTCGAAGAACGAAGGCGGGGAGCGGGTCTACCGAATCGCCAAGTAGGGACCGCCCAACCTGCCATCTCCACAAAGCCGCCGCCGGTTCGATGATCCGGCGGCGCTTTTGCTTCTGCACGCCTGCGACATATTCTCAAACTCGGTGCTCACCGCGAATTAGTTCAATGCGTTGCAACAGGCATTGCGGCGGCGACTCCATGAACCGTTCAGGCGTGCCATCGGCAGCGGCCCCTGCCGGTGCGCGACCGTCGTATGGGCTGCTCTCGAAATCCGGGCCTCCGTTTAGAACAGCCGGAACCTCCCGACCAGTCCCACACCCAGTTGCGTGCCCCAGGTGCTCGTGATGCTGTTGCCGTCAAACGTCAGATTCCAGACCGCACCGCCGGAGAAATTGAGTTGAAGGCCGTCGTCGTTAAGATCAACATTGATGTTCACGGGAAAAAGCCCCAGTTGAGCGGTCGGCTGAACCGGTCCGCTCAGGTTACCCTGTCCCTGCAGTTGGGCGTACGGATTGGCCAAGTGGAACATGCCGAGGTGAAGGATCGGGTCCACCCACGTAGCATTTGCAAAACAGGCCAGCGTGAAGTTGTTGCCCTGGCTGTCCCGGAAGCCGAGCGGGCTTTGCAGCAAGCAGCCCGTCGTGAACTCGACGTGGTTGTCGTCATCGCTTTTGTTGAAGACCGTTTGAATGCCGACGGCGAAACTGTCAACGACGGGTCCGCGGAACAGGCCCGTAAACTGGCGCTGGGTTTGGGCCAACTGCTGCCAGTCTGCGCCCATGATGGATCTGCCCGCCGGCATGGGGGGAACGGCAAGAGGCTCCAGCAAGCCGGGAATCCTCTCTAAGCGCGGCGTACCCAGCGTGAGCGGGGGTAACTTAAGATTCAGAGAGGGCTGCGGTGGAACAGGAGGGCTTAATGTCAAAGGAGGCAATCCGAAGCCGGGCCTTCCGCGTGGCGAGAGTAAGCCGCTTCCAGGGCCGGTCAGCCGCATCCCGTATACGTTGACCGAGACCGCGACCAGCGGGAAGAGGGCACGCCGTGTCTGCGGACCCACCTCGCCATCCACTCCAAATCGCTTGTTCCGAGCGTACTGTTGCTGTTGAAAGGCGATTACCGCGTCGCGGGTGTGATTGCCAAAATCGGCGTCCGGAACGAGAGTCGCGCCATTCCGGTTCAGCGCATTCTGGATAACGCGTACATCCTCGCCTTTGCAACCTTTTTTTAGAATTCGCAATGCCATGGGACCTCCTGCGTCGTCGGCGTGCCTGAGGGCAGGCAGCCTGATCGTCCGCTCCTTACTTCAGTGAGTTACGGGCCGGAACCATTTCACGCTTCGGCTCTAGGCTCGCCTCTCCATCGACCACGATCCAGCCTTAATCCATTGAGTTCATAGGTTTGACTCACCAACTTCTTGCTTAATGGGGTTACCCATCCACATCAAGTCCGTCAATAGCCTCAACTCCGCCGACCAATCCGCCAGCGCCATGCAAAGGCCCTCCACATCGTGATGGCCGGCCCGGAGCAGCGCCTCGCATTCCGCAATCTCCAGGCGGCACCGCTCGATGGCGATTCATGCCGCATCCTTCCTCCGTTCCTTGGCGACCTCGTCAAACGTCCTCCCGTCGCCGTCGAGAGTCGCCTGCCGGCCTGTGAAACGTTGCCATCTGACCACCGCTACATCGACGTACTTCGGGTCGATGTCGATGCCATAGCACACCCGGCGCGTGCTCTCGGCCGCGATCAGGCTGCTACCGCTACCCAGGAACGGGTCGTACACCGCCTCGCCGGCCTGGGTGTGATTCAGTATCGGGCGCCGCATCAACTCGACCGGCTTCTGCGTCCCGTGCCCGGTGACCTCGTTCTCCTTGTCGCTGTTACCGCCAAACGGATTCAGGTTGGCGACCTCCCACACCGTGGACTGGGTCCGGTCGCCGCGCCAGTGGGAGGGCTTGCCCTTGCGCACCGCGTACCAGCACGGCTCGTGGCCCCAGTGGTAAGCCCCCCGCGAGATGGCGAAGTGTTGCTTCTTCCAGATGATCTGCGCGCGGATGTGGAACTCGCAGGCGTTCAGGCTCGTGGCCACCTCACCGGCATGGATGCCCGCGTGCCAGACGTAGGCCACATCGCCCGGAAATAGGGCGTAAGCCGCGGACCAGTCCACGCGATCATCGTTCGACACCTTGCCGCCCTGCCGGGTGCTGGGGTTCAGCCCGACCTGCTCGCGCCATTCCGGCGTCAAGCCCACGCCGTAGGGCGGATCGGTCGCCATGATAAACGGCGGTCTCTGACCGGCCAGGAGGCGCGTGGTGGCGTCGCTGTCGGTCGAGTCGCCGCACAGTACGCGGTGCGCGGGACGCCCTTTGTGGCCGCCCAGCAGCCACAGGTCGCCGGGGAGCGTGGTGGGTGTGTCTGGGGTTTCGGGGACATCGTCCTCGCCCTCGGTAGCCGCGTCCTGATCGGCGAGCAGGTGGGCCAGCTCGTCATCGGTGAAGCCCACCAGGTCGAGGTCGAAGCCGTCCTCCTCCAACGACTCCAACTCCACGCGCAGCATCTCTTCATCCCACCCCGCGCTTAGGGCCAGCCGATTGTCGGCCAGCACCAGGGCGCGGCGCTGCGTTGGCGTCAGGTGGTCGAGGACGATGACGGGCACCTCGCTCATCTTTAGCAGCCGCGCCGCCGCGAGCCGGGCGTGGCCCGCAATCACGACGCCGTCCTCACCGACCAGGATGGGGTTGGTCCAACCGAACTCGACGATGCTGGCTGCCACCTGCGCTATCTGCTGGTCGGAGTGGGTGCGGGCGTTGCGCGCATAGGGCAGCAGCTTCTCAATCGCCCACTGGACTATCTTCAGATCGGCGATGGCCTTCGGCAGTTTCGGCAGTCTCGGTGACTTGGGCGGTCTCAGTGACTTGGGTGGTCTCAGCGGCTTAGGCACTATGGACGTCTCCTTTGTCGAATCGAGTCGATTGTTGAGCGGCCTGGCGGCGGGATCAGGAAGCCTTGCGGCGTTTGCCGTAGAACGGTGCTGGGCCACGGTGCTGAATGCGGCGGCTATCCCGCGCACGGGAATTGCTGTCCTGGTCGAGCGGCACACCACGCGCGGCAGCGACTTCCGCCATCGGTTGGCCGGTCTCCGCCAGCACCGGCACCTTGCCGACCAGGTTGGCAAGGCGGAGCAACGCCACGTCGCAGTACGCCGGGCTAAGTTCAACTCCATAGCCCACGCGCCCATGCACGTGCGCGGCGGCGATGCTGGTCGCACTGCCCGTGAAGCAGTCGTAGACAACGTCGCCCGCGTCGCTGAACGCCAGCACGAAGAACTCGACCAGCGTGCGCGGGAACGGCGCGGAGTGCGATCCCTGGCTGCCCTCGGCCTTGCATTCGATCACGTTGCTCGGCCGCGCGATGCCCTTGAAGTGACCGTTCGCGTCTGCATTGGGGTGCTTGCCCGCAGCCGGACCACGCACGCCGCAACCGAGCAGCCCGCTCCCCGACCGGGACTTGGCATTGCTCTGCGCATAGTCGAAGCAATCCTCGGACACGTGGCCTACAGCATCCGGGTGAAACTTGATCTTCTGCTGGCGGCAGAAGTGATAGACCGGCTCCCAAGCGTTCTTCAGCCGATTGGGCCAGCCGCCCGGCACGCCGTTGTCGGTCTTGCGCCAGCAGAACTCATCGACGAATCGCCAGCCCCACTTCCGCCTATGCGCCAGCACCAAGTCCATCACGTACAAATTGCGCTCGCCTCCATCGGCGTGCGGCTTGATGTTCAGGAAGTACGAACCATCCGCCGCCAACACGCTCGCAATGCCGTCTGCCACGGCCCGATACCATCCCACGTACCTCTCCGGCGGTATGGGCGTAAACCCGCTCGCCGAATCGTATTCGCGCTGGGTGGCATAGGGCGGAGAGGTGACCACCAGATTGGCCTTCGCGCCCTCGAACAGCCGCGCCACGACGTTGCGGTCGCGGCAGTCGCCGCAGACCAGCCTGTGACTTCCGATCAACCACACATCGCCGGGCCGGGTGACGGGGTTGGCGGGCGCCTCCGGGATCTGCTCCTCGTCCTCGGGTGGCGGGCCGTCGCCGGAGTCCGCAAGTAATACCTCCAACTCCTGGTCGGAGAACCCGACCACCTTGAGGTCAAGGCCGTCCCGCTCCAGATCGGCGAGTTCCGCGGCCAGGACCTTCTCGTCCCAGCCCGCGTTCTCCGCGAGCTTGTTGTCGGCCAGGATGTAGGCGCGGCGTTGGGTGTCGGAGAGGTGGTCAAGCACGACCACAGGGACTTCGGCCAGGCCCAACTTCCGGGCCGCCAGCATTCGCCCGTGGCCGGCGATGATCCCGGAGTGCGAGTCTACCAGGATGGGCGCGTTGAAGCCGAACTCGACAATCGACGCGGCGATCTGCGCCACCTGTGCGTCTGAATGCGTTCGCGCATTACGCGCGTAGGGGACCAGCCGATCTACTGGCCAGATCTCGATCCGGTTGGCCATCGCTGGCGTGACTCGGGTCTGGGTTGCCATCAGTTGCCTACTCCCACCAGTGCGCCGGCCGCAGTGACCACCTCGACCGCTTCAGTGACCACCTCATCTCCTGCCTGTTCGCCCTTCAATCCGCCCTCGCCGCTCCGCGATGCTGTTATGCTGGCGGCCAGGAGCCACTCACCCCCACATGCCACGCGAGATCGATGACCGCATCGCCGACCGCCTCGTCTCCACCGCCGTCACCAGCCTCGACTCGCCCCGTGGCAGCAAGGTCATCTGCACGCGACGCGCGCTGGACGCCGCACTCCTGGCCGTAGCGCGCGAGGCCCACGAGATCGGCTTCCTGGCGGGCCGGCAGGAACGGCACGCCGACGCCGCCCTCGCCCGCCCTGGGAGTCCCGCCCGACCCGCCTGGGTGGACATCCGGCTCGACCATTGGAAGGAACTGGCTAGCCAAGGCGTCCGCATCGAGCCTATCGTGGTGCAATCGCTGGCCGCCGCTGGCTACCGATGTCTGGGCGATCTGCGAGAGGTACCCGAACGTCATCTGATCGGCCTGCACTACGTCGGCGTCAAGACGGCGCGGGCGCTGCGGGCCGCGGTGCAGCGGTTCGAGGCGGCGGAGCCATCGCCCGAGGGCGATGGGCGGCCCACGCAGCCCGCGCATCCCATCGCCGATCCCCCATCGGCGATCTGACCACCGACCACCTCTTTTTTCCGCCTGACGGTAGCGAAATTGGGCACTGTTCCCACCCGCCGCTACCGGCACCGGCAAAGGAGGGAACCAAAAGCTGTTAGTAAGTTGACTTAGTAAGTAGCGTTGATACTTAGCCGAGTCAGTGTAAGTTACGTTAAGTTACATCACGGCGCGGATGTTACTGCTGGCTGAGTAAGTGTTACTTCTCGGCTGCGGCGCGTGGCTGTCGTCGCTCGTCGCTCGTGGGCGTGCGAGCGAGAGTGGCGCGCGTCGGCGCAGCCCTCGGTCTCCTGGCGTCGGCCAACGAGTCAGTCGCCAGCGCGATGGCCAACGAGCCGGTCGGCAGCTCGCTCGCCGCCACCCCGCCAGCCGCCAGCGCGTCGGACGAGGGCGCCAGGCAGTCGCGCACCACCTGGAGGAACGGATCGCGGGCGGTCACGGGCGAGCCATCCTCGCGCGTGGCATCGTGGCGGTCCAGGCGGCGGAGTTGCCAGCACCGTCCGGTGGCGAGCGACTCGATGTAGCTGTACCTCGTGCCGTTGTGGGCGTGGGCTTGGACAGGACTGGCGCCGTCGTCGCGCACCAGCCAGATCGCCCGGAGGTGGCCCTTGCGGCCGTAGGAGGGCAGGACGTAGCCGCCAGCAACCAGGTGTTGTGCGGCTGCGAGGGTGCGGGGGCCGAGAGGCGTGCCGTCGGCGGCGTAGCAGGGGATCGTCGGACGCGGGGGGCTGGTCGGGTTCGTTGGCTTCATCGCTTAGGACCTACGCCGCACCTGCTCCCAGGACGGCTCGTTGCGGCCGTCCGCCGCGGAATCGTCGTCCCCGAACGTCACGCCGCGCGCCGGTGCACGGGCCGTCCTGCCACGCGACGAAGTTGGCCACCGTTTGCGCCACGTTGCCCCGTGTCGCGCCGTCCGGCTCCGGGTTGGCCGGTTGGTAGCCAGGCGTCGCGGGCGCGCCGTGCCGCCCCTGCCGCGCCTTTACCCCCTTTCCCGGATCGGTTTTACCGGGACACACTCCAACCACGGGGCTGGAGGGAAGGGGATTAACGAGCGTCCCATCGCTCGGCGTTGGTGCCTTGCCAGCAAGCCCAATCGAGGACCGCGCCACGTGCGTGGCGTGCGCTGGCACCGGACTGGCTGCTGGTCGAACTAACTCTTGGTGGGATCTTTCGGAGGGTGCGGTTTTCCGCTGGCCTGTCGAACAGGTGCCCTGCTTCTTTTATACGCGGGAGGCAAGCGCGTCGTCAAGTTGAACTTCGGAAAGCGCCACGATCCAGTATTGCCTCGTCGCTCTTCCGACAATCTCTCATACGCGATTGCTGGCGGAAGTTGCCAACGCCAGTAGAATCGAAAGAGAGCAGGTCTGCCAGTGAGTGACCAATGACGCTAGAGTTCTTTCGGTTCAAATCCAGGAACCCAGTCGAAGCTGCTGGGCGTGACCACGGCGACGTGCGTATCTCCGCCAATGGTACGGCGGGCCATCGGAAAAAGCTTTTCTCCCTCTCTACTAGCACAGGCTCTAAGATAGCCATCGATGATAAACGCAACATCTTGAACTGTCCGCGCGTTCATATAAATAGGTCTATATTGCTCGAATAGGGGATTGTTCAGATCTTTAAAGGCGTGCCATATGCTCATCGGTCCTACTATGTCAAATGGCTGTAAAGGATCACCGCATACCTCGGGCGGCGCCAATACATGGTTGTTGTGACGGAATGTAACAGTGGCGCGCGATGCAATATCATAATAGTACCCATCCAAGAACAACTCGACTATTGCCATCCCGCCGGAATCGCAGACCCCTTGATCCGTCGGGTACTCCTGTATTTTGCCGCTTGTTTTGGCATCCTCAAAAACCAGATTGACCTGGGCGGCGAGTTTCTCGGCGTATTCGAGGAGAGTTTGCGATCCATGACCGGATATCGCCGACGCCGCTGTCTGAACGTCTTCGGAGAGATTCCAAATAACCTCTCCAGTGCTATCTGACGTATTACGATGTGCGCCACGGAACGAGTACGCTAGTATGCTACAGTGATCATTGAGGCCAAAAATCTTCCGTGTGTTTTTGTTGAACGCTTCGTAGTCGCTGCCCTTCGTTTCCAGCCCATCGGCACCGATAACGAAACCGTACTGGTCATCGAAGTGTCTAATAATCGCAGTAGACATGGTGTCCTTGATACTGTAGAACAACCCGGTCGCATAAAAGCGCTGCCCCAAACGGTTCCCATAGACTGGCATTTCGTCCTTTCCGGAGTTGTGATACACTACTCCTAGGACCAGGACGAACGCAGCGCGCCTGCCAGCTTGTCAGCGTTCAGCCATCCATTTTGTAAAGCCGGTCAGAGACCATCATACGCCAGGAGCGACCTCCTTTAGGCCGCTTTCTGCCCTTTCCATGACGCAACCAAAGTCGGCAAATGTTTCACACCCCGATTCGTGATCCCGGCTTCCACGCGGGCGTAACGCGCAACGACCGGTGAAATCTCTCCGGAAAACTTCGAGCACTGGCTACCTACTATCCACAGCCGTGCGTTCCCTGGATTCGAACCCGCGGCGCAATGAGCCTACTCGAAAGGGATCTCGGGCCGGCCGCACGAAGGCATTTCAGGTGACGCGGACCACAATTGGCCGACAGCAGAGGTAATCGTAGAGTCTAAGATCGCCACCGGGTCAGCCGCAAAAACTGAGGCAAGGCCCGAGTCCCAGGCTGGGGCCGCATCATCCTTTGCGGCAGCGCAGTTGAAGGCGCGGCAGGGGAGGGCACCGCTAGTTCCCCCGTTTCGTCAGCGCGGACCCGCCGCATGTTCTATTACCATCTAACCGGCTACCTGAAAGCTGCTGATTCTTATAGGCTGGCTGGAAGGCTGGAGGACGCTGGAGGCAAATCCGCAGAAGTCAAATCGCTACGTGAGCTTATTAAATTCACAGAAATGCCTCCAGGATCGTCCAGTCCTCCAGCCTGCCGGCCTCCGCGCACCCGTCTCATTGAGGTTTCTCCCTAATTCGGAAACGACCGCAGCCGACTCTACCAGGCCGGTTAAGGCGCACGCCGTAGTACACGTTGCCCTGCGCCTCCGATTTTTTCGAGACGCCATCGCGCAATAGGACCCTTTGGGAAAAGACCGGATTCGAGCACGGCGGTACGCCGGCATCCTTGGCCCAGAGCAGGTATTGGTCGTAGAATTCCTTGGCAGAGACCTGTCCTTCGGGCTGACAGCAGTCATCCAAGAATCTGGCGATATCGTCGGAGTCGGCGCGCCACTGAGCCACAGCTTGCTCCACGTCCGGCGGTTTCCCGAGCCCTTCCTGATGCCAGCGCACGGCGCCGCGCACCGTCCATGCCAGAATGCCCTCTGCTTCGTCGAGCAGCTTATTCTGCAAGGTTTTATCCTGTTCAGCCTTCGGTATCGTTACGTCGAACGGAATCGCGTGCAAACGGTTCCAGATCGCCTTATCCTTCCCGCTCACTTTGGGCAGATGGTTTGCATCAATCCAGAGCTTATGCGTCTCGGGGAACTCCACCGGGTTCTCATACTTCCGGGTGGCCTTGATTCGCCCCATGCCTTGCGTGATGCGCTTTAGCTTACCTTCCGCCAGCCGTTGTCCCTCTTCCGTCTCGGACGTCATAGCAAACCGGGCGCCGCGCAGGTCCGCGAGGTCCGCCTGCGCGTTACTCGATTCCTGACGCGCCATGAGGGTGTCGATTTGAAGCAGAACAGCATATTCATCGAGGAGTTGCAGAATCGTGCTCAGCAAGGTGCTTTTTCCGTTATCGCCGTCTCCGTACAAAACAAACACGGCCTTTTCGATTGTCCGGCCTGTCAGCGAGTAGCCGAGAGCCCTCTGTAGGTATTCGATTAGGCCGGCATGGCTCGTGATGCGCTGAAGGAACGAAAGGAATATCGGACACTCGGCTTCAGGATCGTAGGCATAGTGAACTAGCTTCGTGATGTAGTCCTCACGCCGGTGGGCCGTCACCGTGCCCGTGCGCAAGTCCACCGTCCCATTAGTGAAGTTGAGCAGATGCGGGTCCAGGTCGAGATCCGCGGTTGAGATAGCAAACTCTCCTTCCAGCATCTTGAGCATTCCGGTGATAGCCGACGACTTACAGGAGTCATTCGCAAAATCTCTCCTCGTATCATTGTAGGTTTGAGCCGCTTCCGCTAAAAAGGCCGCCATAGTCTCACGCGCCAATTGTCGCACTTGCCCACTATCATCGGTTTTCCACCGGCGGCCGTCCCAAACCAACCACTTCTTGAAGGCATGGCAATATCGGATGTTGTCACCATGCTGTGCGGCCACACGCCGCGCGTTTCCATCCTCGTTCAAATCCAACTGAAAGCCAGGCTCTGCGGGGACCTCCTGGCCATCCGAACGCTCTCCGAGGCGTGCCGTTCTATGATCGTGCGGTCTGTGGTCGTGTTCACGCGATACGTTCATCAGATGGGCCTTTCAAAGCGCCTCACGTCACGGGTCTCAATCAGACAGAACCCGCTGCTTCTGTGTTCGCAGTTTCGAATCGCCGTCAGCTTTGCGTAACGAAGATTAGAGGCAACCCGTCAGTGGGCGATCTTGCCGCCAACCGCGTTTGACTCGATCCATTCCAATACCTCGGCGAGGTTGTATCGCACGGCGCCGCCTATTTTGTAAAACCTCGGCCCACGTCCGAACAGCCGGTGCTTTTGCCACGTTCGCTTCTTGACGCCGGTGATTTCCTCCAAGTCCGCTTCGGTGACGAAGCGCGGCGGTGGCGTAGTGTATGCTAATGAGCTAAGAGTTTTCTGCATTCTTGTTATAGAATCTCACACTAGAGTAAAATACGTAAGAGACAGAAAGGGGACAGTTATTTATGCCAGGAGAAACCGATATCGTCGTCCGAAGTGGTGATGGCAAGCAACACGTGGTCTCACGCGCAGAGTTCGATAGAGCATTTGCCAAAGTGGACTCCGCATTAGATGACTATTTCAGGTCGTCTGATACTCACACCACGCGCGATGTGGTAGCCTGCGCCAGAGAACGGGAGCGGGTGCTGTCTGACAAGACTATGGAAGCTCACCGGCGATGGATAGGGCAGCAAGTCAGCAACGTCATCGAAGCCTGTTCGGGGATGGTTATTGAGAGCGATGATCAGCCCCGCAGGTGTCAACCACGCCCGCTAGACCTGGAGTATGCAATCAGCTTGTTGCTGGAAGCCCGGCCGAACAAGCCCGGCCCCGGACGGCCAGGTTCCCCAAAAGTGAATGGCCCTCGATTGAAGGAGCTGCGGAGAGAAGCGCGGATGACTCAGGCCGGTCTGGTCGATAGTGTTAATCGGCATCCCAGGCGCCCCGCGGCCCTCAACCCGAAATCTCTGCGACGATACGAGCATTCCCAACCGGGCGATCCGGAGAGGCTGGCCGTGATCACTGCCATCCTAACGGATGGGCTTTCGCGCACGGTCACCGTCGAAGACATCACCTTCTAACTGACGCTTTTAACTTTATCGGATTCTTTAACAACGCCACGCTACCGAGCCGGTATTCCCGTGACAACGTCGGCGCAAACACGGCTGCGGGTCGCTGCTTCGAGGTGCCGGGGCGAGCGGTCTTTAGCTGGTTCAGGAACAAGGCCGCCGGTGGCTGGCGCGCTCCCCGGTTTCTATTGTTATTGGCCGTATTTGGCCGTGACGGCGTCTTCGCCGGGGTGGCCCTATTCCTCGCCATGGGCCTGGCGTGCGCAACACGGGGCGCGTGTGGCGCGACGTTGGCCGGTTTGGCGGCTCTATGACTCGCTGTCCTACTATTCTTACTCAACCGCTGCCGTAGTGCCTAAGCGCGGGCTGTTCCTGACCGCCAGGTGGACGCGCAGGGCGCGTCATGCAAACGAGGCCACCGCCGCCCCGATTTGCGACGTCTTGGTCCTCGACCAATCCGCCCTCCACGACCTCCTCGACTCCGGTCATCTTAGAATCTACGACGGCGGGCAAACCGGAGGAGCGCCCGGTCGGATTTTCTTCTACGACCCGGTTCTGAGGGGGATGGCCGGGCGGAATGCGGCGCGGAAGGAGGTGCTGAAATGAACTTCACCCGGCCTCCCGCGCCCATCTTAGAATCTAAAACGGTCGAAACCGGGGCGCCGAGCACGTTGGTTGAAACTGCCCGAGGTAGCCTTCGAGGCCGGCTGCGTGAAACACTTCGCGGATACCGCCGATCCTCCGGTACACCGTGGCCCGAGACAGATTCAACCGCCGCGCCACTTCAACGGCGCCCACCGACATGAGCAGCCCGGCGACGGCCGCCAAGTCCGGGGGCAGCAATGCGATGACTCTCTGAACGTCGGCTCGCAGTTCCGCGTGCTGAGCCCACAGCATTGAGCGCCGCCCCATCTGCGATTCATAGTCGTCCGCAGACAGCGTCTCCCCGAATCGCCTGAGTCCATCCTGACCGTCCGGCTCGTCAAGGGAGCGCAGGCAGGCGCGGTAGTCCCGGCGACCGGCCCGCCGTTCCGCGATCAGGTTTGCAAAACGATTGCTGACCACCCGTTGGACAAAGGTGCGGCGGCCGGAGCGGGCTGGATCGTAGAATCTACGACGCAGGTGGAGATCGAGCGCAGCCTCTTGCTGGAGGTCATCGCAATCGGCGGAAGTGAAGCCGTAGGAGCCGACCAGACCGCGAGCCTTTGAACAGATCGTTCGCCACACGCCCGGATCGAGCCAAATCAGTTCTGCTGCCGGGCTCATGTTGTTCTCCGCAGCGTGGCCCGCTCCGGGATGCGACCGACATCCACACCACCCGCCACGATCTCGACCAGGCAAGGTTGGCCGAACCGGCACTCTAACCGGCGGACCACGCCGGTTTGGTAGCTGTCGAAGCACCGAAGCAGATCCAACATCGGTTGCTTTAGAGCGAAGTCCGGTGGGCATGGTCCGGCAGTCCCCGCTTCGGCAGGCAGCTTTATAGTCCGGACTATGGTTGGCGGGTCATCGAACTGTGGCTCGCCCGCAGCTATCAACAGATTCTCGACTCTGCCGAACTGCAATCCGCGCAAGACATCTATGAGACGCTTCCTCGCGGGCGAGAGACTGCCATAATGCAGCGTGGCGGGCGTCTTCATCGGGCTTCCCGGCGCCATCCGCCCGGCAGAGCCTTGCCGCCGCCCTCTATGAATTGATCGAGACGCCCAGGATGAATCCGGATCTGCCGGCCGAGACGGACCACTACGCCGGGCGGTAAAATCCTGTTACGTACCAGATCGTAGAACCTGCCGACTGAGATACCGATGCGTCTGGCACTGGAACTAACAGATTCGAGCTTGCTCTGACTCATAAGACCTCGCCAATGCGATCTTTCATTATAACCAAAGCGCTTCTTATAAGCCAGTAGCTATGTTTTCAACGGTTCTGTGACATCTAAGACGATACTATCTTCGGCGGTCCGTAGAGGAGAAAGGCTCCGATTCTGGCGTTAGAGGCATCATTCGATTCTTGAAGCTGGGACTCCCTATTGCGTGGCGACGGCCCTGGCGAAATGGTCAGATCCTCGTTTGTTTGGCAGTCGCAGCAAGGTGTTGACGGTCTTCAACTTCAACTTGACGATGCACTTGCCTGCCGGCGTCAGGGGCGCGCGGAGTGCACCATGGGGGAGCGCTCAAGGTCGGTCACGGGATTATTGCAGCGGGCGACGAAATCCTTATGGACGATGTACTGGTCAGGTTCGCGCTCTTCCCAATTCGGTCCCATAGTTGCCCTTGCCGCCTATACCTAGTGAGCAGTCGCCGGGTAGTGTCTCAAAGTTGCGTTGAAAAACGTCGCCAGGGGTTGGCGAGGCAGTACCCAGTGTCCCTGCCAGATCCGTTTGTGGTAGGCTCAACCGTATGTTTGAAACCAAAGAGTTTCGAGATCTTCTGAAGAACAAAATAGAGATTGAATACCGGCGCAACGACATGACCGGCTTCGATAACAACATCGTTGACTTCCTGCAAACGCTGGCAAGTAACAATGAGCCGATTTTGACGGAGCTTGAGGCCAAAAAGTCTCCGGCGCTCCGAAAGGGGCTACCGGATGCTCTACAGAGCATCGAAGATCTGGTGGGAGACGCGGCCAGGTACGCGTGTATGGATGGCCGGAAGATTATCACGGTTGAGGATGTTCAGGCCGCGTTGAAGCTCCGGCTTTGCAAAGTGTGGCCGTTTTGTAAGTAAAATAGAGTAAAATGGCAGAGGAGGCGATATGGCTGAAGATTGTGAAAAGAAAGCTGCGGAACTTGGCTTTGATCTCACCAAACAGTTCTTGACTCTATCATTGGCTGGCATAGCGTTTATTGTCGGGCTATCCTTTAATTCGCCTGGAGCCATTTCCTCCTTGATGCTGTGGTGTGTTGTGGGCGTATTTGGGCTTTCGACCGCCCTAGGTCTTCTGTTTCTCATGCGCGGCGTGAGCCTCCTGAGCGTCGATAAGAGCTTTGATATCTATACAGGTTCGCTTCGCGTGTTGGCGGTTCTTCAGATTTCTCTGGTCGTGGGCGGAGTCATAATGCTTGCCCCTGTTCTTAATAGGCACCCTAGGAATAAGGCGGCAACGAATCTGGAAATCAAAGTGGGCACAGGGCACAGCATCATCTACCCGTTAGATCCAACAACGAACGTCATTATCGAATTTGAAGGCGACAAGGCCAAAGTAACCACTACGCCAGTAGGTCTTTCAAGCTCCAGACGTGGTCCGTAATCCCGGCCTCCATCGCGGGAGTAACGCGCAAGCCGACAGTTAAGTCTTATGCCGCTTCCAGTTCCGCCGCTCCAGATGTGGGCTGTAATGCCAATGGCCATGCCGGCGTCGTGCGGAGTGTCTGGCATGACCGAACGGGATTGCGATGGTGACAATCGCGTTTCGCCAATCTACGCTTGTCGAGAACGTTGTTCTCGCCACATCGTTCGCTGACGCCCCCAGCGGACGACCGCAGTCAGTTTGCGCAGACCCCGCTCCGAGACCGCGTCCCGCCCCTTAATCGTGGCCGGCACGAGCAGTATCGCTTCCTGGATGTCCGGCGCCAAATTCAATAGGTTCATCAGTTGCGTAATCCGGGCGCGCGTCACGTACCCCAGCCGGGCCAGATCGGCGTAATCGCGGACCTCTCCGCTATCCACCATGCCCTGGAACTTGATGGCGAGCGCCATCAGCCGCGTGACCCTGGGCAGCTTGCCGGCCTGCGCACACGCGGCAGCACCGGCGCCCTCGGTGCCCGCCTCTCCGCCCCGCGCCGCCCTCTTGCCCCGCAATTCCAACGTCCATTCGAGCGCCAGCCCGTTCGGTCTCGCGTTCGCTTTCATCTCCCCGCCTCCTGTCCCGCTGCCTCCTGCCCCGCCGCCGCGCAGATCGCCTTGAACCCGGCCGCCCGAAACGTCACCGCGATCCGGCCAGTCCGCCCGTCGTAACCGATGCTGTCTATCACCGTCCGGATGAGCCGGGTCTGCTCCGCCGTGTTCAGCGATTGCCACACCGGGTCGAACGACTGGAGCGCCGTCCGCAGGTCGTCCTCGTCCACCGTCTCGGCCGCCAGCGCGTCCAACTCCG
>PKYZ01000864.1 GCA_003132865.1 Bryobacterales bacterium | reverse complement strand
AGAACTAGAACAAAATGCAATGGCTTATTTTAACGCCTATTGGAAGCCACGGGCGGCGGGACGCTAACGCTTGACGGAGGCACGATCACCAATACCGGCGGCAACATTATAGCCGGCAGCGGCTCAACCGTCGGTCTCAACGGTTCCGTAGATATCGTGGGCGGCACGCTGAGCGGCGCCGGAACGTTCGTAGCCGCCAGCGGCGCACAACTCGACGGCTCCACGCACAAGGTCACCAGCGACGGAAACCTTGAAATCCCCAATGCCAACACTCTCTACATCAAGGGCACCCTGATTAATAACGGCACTTTGTCTTTGAACGCCACTAACTCCGACACGGAATTGCAGATAAACAGCCCCACCGCCACGATTCAGGGTACCGGATCGGTCACCTTGTCGGATAACGCCAGCAATTACATTTTGGCCGCGACCGCCGGAAACCAGCTCACCATCGCGGAGACCATCACGGGCGCCGGCGGCAACATCGGCAACGGCAGCTTGGTCATAATCAACCAAAGCACCATCGACGCCAGGGCATCGGCGCATTCGAACACCCTAACGATCGAACCGGACGGAACGTTCAGCAACACCGGACTGCTGGAAGCCACCGGCGGCGGGTCGCTTGCGCTGGATGGGGGCACGTTCACCAACACCGGTAGCGGCGCCATTACAGCGGGCAGCGGCTCCAACGTCACTCTGGAAGGCAGCGTGACGGTGACCGGCGGCACACTGAATGGCGCGGGGTTATTCACATCCCTGAGCGGCAGCACCCTTAATGGCGTGACCAACGCCGGGACCTTGCAGGTCCCCAATGCCAACACCACGACTCTGGAGGGAACCATCACCAATACCGGAGCCTTGCAACTCAACGCCAGCAACAGCAACACGTTCTTTTACGAGAGCGGGGCGGTTACCTTGACGGGTGGCGGCACGCTCACAATGTCCGACAACAGCAGCAACTACCTGGTGGAGAGCGCTAGCGGCAGTTCCCTGACGAACGTAAACAACACCATCTCCGGTTCCGGGAATATCGGAAATGGCTCCATGGCCTTCACCAACGAGTCGGCGGGCGTGGTGGATGCCACTTCAGCCCACGGGAATTCGCTGACAATCAACTCGGGCGCCTCGGGAGCCACCAATACCGGCCTTATCGAAGCTTCGAGCGGCGGCACGCTGATAGTCGAAGGCACGGTCACGAACACCGGGGGCACTATTGAAGGCCTGGCGGGAACCGGGACGAGTGCCGGCGGCACTGTAACCATCGACGGAGCCACCATTACGGGCGGAACCTTGAACACGCTGGGAACCGGCGTCAACGCCAGCACGATGAGCTTCTATAACGGTGCGATCCTGAGCGGGGTCACCAACCTCGGGACGATCGCGCTCCCGAACAGCAGCACGGCCTACCTGGCAGGAACGATCACGAACAACGGTTCGATCCAGGTGAACGCCACCAACAGCAACACTTTCCTCTACATCGACGGCAACACCACACTGAACGGGAACGGAAATATCACTCTCTCCAACAATTCGAGCAATTACATCTACGGCGCAGCAGGCACGGAAGTGCTGACCAACAATGGCAACACCATCGAAGGCGGCGGTCACATTGGGAATAGCAATCTGGGCCTGGTCAACAATGCCGGCGGGACCATCCTCGCCAATCAGCCCACCGAGCTGTTCATTATTCCGAATTCGAGCGGCGTGACCAACAACGGAACCTTCCAGGTAAATACCGGGAGCGTGTTGGATGTCGTCGGCGCCGGGCTGTTCAATAACTTCAACAGCGCCACGAATACGCTCACAGGCGGCACTTACAATGTCAACGGCGGCACCTTCCAATTCAACGCCGCCAATATCGTTACCAATGCGGCCGATATCATCCTGACCGGGGCAGCTTCGCAGATCGTCAGCGACACGAACGCCAATGCGCTGGCCAACTTCGCGACCAACGCGGCGGGTGGCGTGTTCCAGCTTGGCGCGGGACGCAGCTTCACCACCAGCGCCCCCGGCGGCGGCAACTTCACCAATAACGGCAAGCTCATAGTCGGCGGCGGCGACACATTCGAAGTTGCCGGCGCTCTGAGCAATTTCTCCGGCACCACGCTGAGCGGCGGGACCTACTATGTCGCGGGCACCCTGCAGTTCGGGGCCAGCGGCAGCCACATTGTCACCAACTCCGCGAACCTCACGCTGGCGGGCGCCAACCCGAAGCTCCTCAGTCTGACAGGCGGCAACCTGCTGACCGGTTTCAACGACAACGCCAGCGGCGCGAGCTTTACGATCGCGGCCGGCGGCAGCTACAGCACTCCCGGCAATTTCACCAACGCCGGAACCATGGACGTGGAGCAGGCCAGTTCACTGACGGTTTCCGGCAACCTGACTAACACCGGCACCGTGGCCACCAACAATCAGAACCAGCAGGGCGGCGCCAACACATTTACAGTGACCGGCACGCTGACGAATAGCACCGGCGGAAAAGTGACCATCGGCGTCGATAACGATACCAGCGATGTTGCCAATGTGGGCCTGCTGGCCAACTCCGGCACTGTCACGGTGGGCACCGGGGCGACTTTGAACCTCACATCGAGCGGTGCGGATACCAGCAGCGGAGCCATCACCTTGGACGGCGGGACGCTCGATATGAAGGCCGGGTCATTCACCAACTCATCCACCATCGATCTGGAGCAGAAGGGCACCCTGACGATCGCAGGCAACCTGACCAACAACGGCGCCATCACCACCAACAACGCCAACCTTGGCGGCGGCGCCAACACCATCACGGTGACGGGCACGCTGACCAATAACACCGGCGACAGCGTCACCGTCGGCGCGAATAACGATACCAGCGACGTGGCCAGCGTTGGCATACTCACCAACAGCGGCACGGTCACGGTAGACAAAGGGGCGACTCTCAAGCTGACGGCCACCGGCGCGGATTCCAACACCGGCTCTATCGCGCTGAGCGGCGGGACGCTGAGCGTACAGTCTGGCGGCGCCTTCACTAACTCCGGTACCCTGGACGAGGAGAACGGCGGCAAACTCACCGTGAACGGCGGCATGACCAATGCCGGCACGCTTTCGACCAACAATTCCAACCTGGGCGGCGCCGCCAATACCATCACGGTGGCCGGCAAGTTGACCAATAGTACCGGCGCAACGGTGACCATCGGCGCCAACAACGATACGTCCGACAAAGCCACTGTGGGATCGCTGGCCAACTCGGGCACCGTTACAGTGGATACAGGGGCTTCCCTGACCCTGTCCACGGCCGCCACCGATACTAACTCCGGCGCGATCGCGGTGAACGGCACGCTGGATATCAAGAGCGCGACCACGCTGAGCGGAGCGGGCGCAATCACTCTGACGGGCGGCGCCATCACGGGGCTGGGCGCCGGACCCGCACTCACCAACAACAGCACCATCCAGGGTTCGGGCACCATCTCGAACCTGGGCATCACCAACGCGGGCCTGCTGTCCGCCAATCAAGCGGCCCCGCTCATCATCGTGCCCACCGCCGCGGGTCTGAACAACACCGGCACCATCTTAGTGAGCGCCGGCGACACCATGCAAATCGGCACGTCGGCCGGTGGCGCGCTAGTGAACTTCGCCAGCAATACATTGATGGGCGGTACTTACAACCTCAGCGGCACGCTGCAGTTCGGCGCCAGCGGCACCACCATTGCCACCAACGCCGCCAACATCACGCTGAACGGCTTGGGACAAATGCTCGACTTCGGCAATAACAACATCCTGGCCGGCTTCAACAACAATGCCGCGGCGGGCGTCTTCAAGCTGAATTCCGGGGCATCCCTGACCACCACCGGCGGTAGCTTCACCAACGCGGGCCTGTTCATGGTTTCCGCGGGCACCACGTTTACAGTCGGCGGCAGTTCCTTCAACTTCACGCAGACCGCCGGCACCACCACTGTGAACGGTACCTTGACCTCTTCCACCCTCGGCACGCTGGCGGTTAACGGTGGCTCGCTGTTCGGCGGCGGCACGCTGGGCTACAACGTGGTGGATGCCGGCATCTTGAGTCCCGGCAACTCGGTGGCCACGACCGGCAAACTCACCGTGGCCGATACATATACCCAAAGCGCCGCGGGGGCGCTGGACATCGCGATTAACGGGGCCGCCGCGGGGACCAATTACGATCAGCTCAAAGTGACCCAAGGCGCCACGCTGGGCGGCACACTGAACGTCACCTTGGGGACCGGTTTCACTCCCACGGTGGGCGAGCACTTCGTCATTCTGACGGCCTCGGCGGTGAGCGACACTTTTGCCACCGTGAACGGCCTGGCGATCAACGGCAGTGAGCACTTCGCCATCACTTACCAGGCCGGCGACGTAGTGTTGACGGTAGTGAGCGGAGCGCTTCCGGCTTCCAGCCCGGATTCCAGCAACATGCTGACGCATCTGATCCATCCGGCGCCGATACATCCGGCGCTGAACCATGGCTCCGGCATAAAAGACCATTATGGCCTCGCGGTATCCGGCCCGAGGCTCGCGCGGCTTCCGGCGACCGTAAAGCCGATCGTTCCGGCCATCGGCATGGCGCGCACGGCGCCAGTTTCGCTGCCGGTTTCGCTCGCGTATCCGGCAACCGGCATGCGTGGATTCCACCCAATGGATCAATTCGGCTCGCCGGTGGCCGTTTCGGCTCCGGTTAGCACGGGCGATGCCAGCGTGGCCGGTTCCTTCGGTATCGCGTCGGCCTCGGCCACGGCCTACAACAGCATGAGCTCGATGAACCACCTGCGCTTCGAATGCGGCGTGGATCTGAAGGCCTTGCTGAAGACCAGCCGCAAGCAACTGCTGAAGGGCCTGTGGGCCGCTCCGGATTCGCCGGACGCGCTGGCCATCGGTTACATGACTTACACCGGCGCTCACTAAACGCTACTCTCTTTTGCTCGTACACTTGCAGGCGGCGCCTTGGTGGCGCCCGCCTTTTTGGGTCACCCGGATCACCCGCGGCGCTGTCCAAGCCCCTGCAGGGCGGACGTGCGCCATCGCACAGATCAGACCGCGCCGAGTCCCGGCCGCTCCAGCATGGACGTGTCCATCATGCCGTCCCGCACCTGGAAGATTCCGGGGAATTTGTCCTCCCACGGTTTGTTCGCCGCCGGCACGTATTCGCGCGCGTTGGCTTCTATCGCGGCCACTCCCGGAACGTGCGCCGCCAGGCCCGCCGAATGGATCAGCGAAGCGCCCGGGCAGGTCAGATCCTGAACGCAGAGGAACATCTTGTGCTTCTGCGCCGCCGCGGCCATCAGCAGCACCTGGCTCTGCCCTTTGCAGGCCTTGAGCGCCGCGCCCGAATAACCCATCTCGCGCGCCAGCATCAGGCTCTCGATATCGGTGAGCGACTCATCGATCACCACCGGCCGCAGCTTGGCCGCCCGATGCATCACGTTGGCGCGATCCGCCTTCAGGTCGCGCGCGGTGGGCTGCTCGACGTATTGAATGCGCTCGAAGCCCGACGCGGTCCGCTCCTTGAGACGGCTCAGGAATTCCAGCAGGTAGTCCACGTTGGGACACTGCTCGTTGAAATCGAGGGAATAGAACCACTCCGCGACGCCGCGCTCCCGCTGCGTCTCCGTGGTGGCCCGGTCGATGTCGACCACCCGCGCGAGGTCCCATGCGAGGTCGTTGCCCGCCAGTTTGATCTTGATGCGGCGCAGTCCGTTGTAGCGGATCCACTCGGGAAGCGTTTCCGGCAGCCCGTCGGCGATGCGGGTGTGAATGTCGGATGCCACAATCGGGTCCGAGGCGCCCACCGAATGATACAAGGCCATGCGCGGCGTGGGTTTCGGCAGCACATAGCGGCTCAGATACTCGCCCTTATAATCCGCGCCTAAGTAGTGCGAAAGATCGTAACGCATCGAGGCGTCGCCGTAAGTCAGATAACTGCTCAGGCCCAGCGCCTTGCCGTAGGCGTCGTGGATGGCCGCATCGAACGGGCTGGCGGTCACCAGCGTGCATAGCTTCGGAATAGGTTCGGCTAGATGCAGCTCTTTGGAAACTGCGCCGGCGGCTTTGAGATACTCGGGTTCCAGCTCGCAGTTGATATCCACCGGGTGGCCGGGATCCCGATAGCCGCTCGTGATGCGGGCGATACGCGCTGCCAGGGCTTTCATTGCGCCGAGGGTCGTACCATAGGACATCGTCTGCGACGGGAAGGACCAGGCGTTGCCCATGGTCATCGACCCGAAGCCGCGCGCCACACGGCCGGCGCCGGTGCGGACCGTGCAATCGACGTTCAGCAGCGTGACGCGGTCCACCGTTTGTGCGCCGAAGCGGTAAGGCGTACGGTAGCGGAAGTCTTCGTACGAGAACCGGACGTCTTCGATGCGGATGCGCATGCGGGCCGCCGCGCCGCGGCAAATGCCGAAAGCGGCGGGCGCCAAAGCAGCCGAGCGGAGGAAGGTGCGCCGGTACATATGCGACTCTGCCATGGTATCCTGTTCGTCAACGGGATGCACGCGAAGCTGATGGTTTGGTTCGCTTTTGGGCTGGTGCTGGCCAGAGTCCAGTGTGCGGGGTTCTGCGAAGAGCGCAGCTCCACCGGCGCACCTCCTTGTCATCGGCATCACTCCGATTCCCGGAACGAGAGACCCGCGCCGTGTTCGCATTGTGTTGTCGCACGGCAGGCGCCGCCGTCGCCGGCGGCGCATCTCGCAGCGCCGACGCTCTCGTTCGACGGCGTTGAGGCTGTCCCGCCGGCCATGCTGCCTTTGCTGTCTCGCGAGCGTGCGCGGAACTTACCTGCTCCGTCTCCACCTGGTTTGATTAGCTTATCGTCAGTGCTTCTCCGCATCTGAACCGCTCCCTTACGGGGTGCCCTCTGGGCTCGGCTCGGTAATGTATCGGCCGCTTTGTGCGGCGTGAGGAGAGTCATGTTTTGGGAGAAGAAGCTTCGTCTTAGTTGTATCGTTAGTGTCGCTATGTGCGCCATTGGCCCCTTGGCTGCCCAAGGCCAGCAGAGCATGGCCGATATGAATGCCCCTGGCATGTTCCTGATGGGCCTCGCTTCAGGCACATCCGCAAACCCCGCGTCATATCCGATGCCCATGCTGATGACGCAGGTCGGCAACTGGAACGCCATGTTTATGGGCGTCGCATTCGTGTCCGGCATCCAGCAGTCCTCGCCGCGCGGCGGCGACAAGCTGTATTCCACGAACTGGTTCATGGCGTCCGCCGAGCACAGCGCCGGCGCGAAGGGCGCGTTCGAAACGGAACTGATGCTCAGCCTGGAACCCGCCACCATCACGGATCGCCGCTATCCGCTGCTCTTTCAGACCGGCGAGACGGCGTACGGCCTGCCGCTGACCGACGCCCAGCATCCGCACAATTTCATCATGGCGCTGGGATTCCACTATGCGTATCAGCTCGGCGAAGACACGACGGTGGATGCCTACGTCGCGCCCGTTGGCGACCCGGCCCTGGGCCCCACTGCATTCCCCCATCGCGCCTCGGCAGCGGAACTGCCCGAGGCGCCCATCTCGCATCATTGGCAGGATTCCACGCACATCGCCGACGACGTGGTGACGCTGGGAATCTCGCACAAGAAGATCAAGCTGGAAGCCAGCGGCTTCCATGGCGCCGAGCCGGGCGAGAACCGTTGGATTGTCCAGGCCGGCCCGATCGACTCGTGGTCCGCGCGCCTGTGGTTCTTCCCGGCGGAGAATTGGGCGGCCCAGGTTTCGGCCGGCAGGATCGCCCACCCCGAAGCGCTGGAGCCGGGAGACCAAGTGCGCATGACCGCGTCGCTCGACTACACAAAGCCGATGCCCGGCGGAGCTTGGTCGTCGAGCCTGATCTGGGGCCGGAACCATTCGACGGCCACGTTCCGCGACCTGAACTCATACCTTGCGGAATCCGTGCTGCCTGTTCGCCGCAAGAACTGGATCACGGGCCGATTCGAGCTGGTCGATAAAGATGAGCTGTTCAGCGGCCAACCGGACATCGAACAGCATCTCGACGTCCTTTACGGCAGCACTTTCCGGATCGGCGCCACCATCGGCTACACGCGCGACATCGACCTGTTCCGTCACATCCAGGCCGGGGTGGGCGCCAATTTCACCGCCTATTCGCTGCCGGATGCGATCAAGCGTTATTACGGCAACCATCCGGCGGGCGGCAACATTTTTGTTCGTTTCCGGCTCAGGGGGGCGCCGTGAGGGCACGAAGCTGCGCAGCACCCGGGTTGTGCTTGGTTGTGGGTATTGCTGGCGCGCTTCGCACGCCGAGAGCGGGACTGGAAGTCCCGCNNAACCCGCGCAGGCCTGGAGGCCTGCCCCACGTTTCTGAGGGCTGGACGCGGGCAAGCCGGAAGGCTTACCCTACAAAGCATGATGCTCCGATTTGCGATCGTGCTCTTGGTGGCGTGCGGCGGCTGGGCTCAGGACGTCGCACGCATGGAACAGGTGATTCAGTCCTACTCGACGAACCGGCAGTTTATGGGGTCGGTGCTGGTGGCGAAAGGCACAGACGTGCTGCTGAGCAAGGGGTACGGATCGGCGAACCTGGAATGGGATGTGCCGAATACGCCGGCGACGAAGTTCCGGCTGGGGTCGCTCACCAAACAGTTTACGGCGGCCTCCATCCTGCTGCTCCAGGAGCGCGGGAAATTAAACGTGCAAGACCCGGTTAAGAAGTACATGGCCGACGCTCCGGCGGCATGGGACAAGATCACCATTTATCACCTGCTGACGCACACTTCGGGGATTCCGAGTTTCACCGGTTTTCCGGAGTACGCCAAATGGGAGCCGTTCGCGACTACGCCCACCGAAGAGGTGGCGCGCTTCCGCGACAAGCCGTTGGACTTCGCGCCGGGCGAGAAGTGGAGCTATAGCAATTCGGGATACGTGCTGCTGGGGTACCTGATCGAGAAGATCACGGGCGGCAGCTATGAAAAGTTTGAGCGCGATAATATTTTCACTCCGCTGGGCATGCGGGATTCGGGGTATGACTCGAACTCGGCGGTGATTGCGCGCCGGGCGGCGGGGTACTCGCAGGGCAAGGACGGTCTGGAGAATGCGGGGTTCGTGCATATGACCATCCCGTTCTCGGCGGGAGCGCTGTATTCCACAACCGGAGATCTGCTGAAGTGGGAGCAGGGGTTGTTCGGCGGGAAACTGCTTTCGGCGGCATCCTTGAAAGCGATGACCACGCCGTTCAAGAGCGATTACGCATGCGGGCTGTTTGTGGAGACCAAGGAGGGGCGCAAGACGATCCAGCACGGCGGGGGCATCGAAGGCTTCAACACGCAACTGACGTACTACCCGGACGATAAGCTGACGGTGGTGGTGCTGGGGAACGTAGCCAGCGCGGCGCCCGGCGAGATTGTCGCAAAGCTGTCCGCAATTGCGCATGGCGAGGCGGTCAAGCTGCAAACGGAGCACAAGGAGATCACAGTGGATCCGAAGGTGCTGGCGCGGTACGTCGGGACGTATGAATTGGCGCCGGGCGCTAAAATGCTGATCACGCTGGAAGGCAACCAGCTCTCGGAGAAGCTGGGCGNNTGTTCTTCCTGAAGGTGGTGGATGCGCAGATCGAGTTCGCAAAAGATTCGAGCGGCGCGGTAACACACCTGGTGTTGCATCAGGGCGGACGCGATCAGAAGGCGCCGCGGATCGGCGATAAGGCGGAGGGGCCCGCTCCGCGGAAGGAGATTCAGGTTTCGCCGCAAGTCCTGGCGAAGTATGCGGGGACGTACGAGCTAGGGCCGGGCGTTGATGTGACGATGACGGTAGAGGGCGGCCGGCTCATGACGCAGATCACGGGGCAGCCGAAGTTCGAGTTATTTGCCGAGTCGGAGACCAAGTTCTTCCTGAAGGTAGTTGAGGCGCAGGTGGAGTTCTTCAAGGACGCGAGCGGGGCCGTTGCCCATCTGGCGATTCATCAGGGCGGGCGGGAGACGAAGGCGGCGAGGAAGTAAGTGGCGGG
>PKYZ01000792.1 GCA_003132865.1 Bryobacterales bacterium | reverse complement strand
AAGTGGCATTGGGGTGAGAGCCCCACGTCCGGCGTGAATCAGGATCAGTTGCAAAACGCGGTCCAATACATTCGCCATCTGTCCGGCAAACTAGATGGGGATTTGGCAATCAGCGTGGTTGGCCCGAGTTTTTCCGGTTCGCTCAGCTCACTAGCTTCCAATTTGGCCAATTCGGCTGCATTCCCTGTATTCCAAAAGGTGAAGTTCCATTTCGCTTCCGGCATGGTGACCAGCGCTCTGCCTATCCACAAATTTAAGGATGACATCCAGAAGATCGACGGCGCATACGATTCCACCATAGAGCGTGACGATCGGGCGATGGACCTGTTTTTTGGATATCTACACACGATTTGGCCCTCGGCGCGGGTGGCATTGCTTACGGAAGAAGAAACCGAATACGGGAAAAGCTTCATGGAGAGTTCCGATGCTCCAAACGAGGTCAAAGCTGACTGGCACCTTTGGCTTAAGCTGAGGTATCCACGGGAGATCTCCCGATTGCGGAACGCCTATCAGGAGGAAACGGCCCCAGCTACAAAGGGTGGCCAAGAACGGGCGGAGCCGGCTTCCACGGCTCGCCGCTTTACGCTAAAGGATGCCGGCTCAGAGGCAGGCGCCGACTGGGAAAAGGACGCAGTACCGGCGTTTTCGCATCTGCAAAGCCCGGCCTCGCAGGAGGCCGTGATGAGCGGCATCGCAAGCACCGTACGCCGCGAGCGCGCCGACTTTGTGGGAATCGTGGCCACGGATGTGCTGGACGCTCTCTTTCTTAGCCGCTATCTTCGTGCGCAGTGTCCGGACACCCGGCTCTTTACCCCGGATGCCGATGTGCTGTTTTCGACACATGCGGACGGCGATTCGTTGGACGGCTTGCTTGCCATTACGACCTATCCATTATTTAGCCGCAATCAACATTGGACGGCGGGACCGCACACGGAGGACCGCAGGATCCAATTTGCCAGCAGGTATGCGCAAGGGACTTACAACGCCTGCCGCCACTTGCTCCACTTGCAGGATCCGGCCAAGCAGCGCTTAGTGGAGTACACGCGCCCTGGCGAGAATCAGACGCGTCCACCGCTGTGGCTGACCGTGATGGGGCGCGACGGATACTGGCCGCTGGCGTTGCTCGATGAAGGGGATCGGGCTTCGACAGTGCTGGTTGAAGGGCCACTGGGAAAGGAACCGATGGAAGCCATCCACCCGGAGGCTCCCGGACGCGGGTGGTTTCTCTGCTTCTGGCTGAGCGTGCTGTTTTCGGTGCTCCACGGGGCCTATATCCGGTATGTCATGACCGGGCCGCGCGAGCCCAATGAGGTCGGCACGTTGTACAGCATTCTTTCGAGGAAGCTTTTTTCGGCGTATCCCGGACCGGGCGATACCCTCTCAGACGACCAACGGGTGTTCCTCACGGCTGCCACTCTCTCGGCGGGTGGTGCGGTTTTTATTCTGGTGTCGCCGCTGGTGCCCTTCATGTTTATGGGTGGGCCGAGTCCAATGCGATGGATGCAATCGTATTTCGGCATTGGAGCACTGGCAGTTCTCATCCTTTTCCTTACGGGGGTGGCCCTCTGCTGGAAGCGCTCGATTTGGTATCCAGGTCTGAAAAAGAAGTTCTTTCGACCCCCGAATACGGCGATTCTCGCAGTGGCGTTGTGGGGCCTGGCGGCCTATACTGTTGCCGTTTGGTCGAGCTTGGTAAAAACAGACCATTACAAGAGTGGGCATTTTTTTTCCTATCGTTGTTTCAGCCTGTCGAGCGGCGTGGCGCCGAACGTGCCTATCCTGTTGCTGGCCGGCGGCCTGTTTTATTGGTCGTTGATGCAATTGCGTCGCGTGGCGCACGCGGCCAGAAGGAGGGGTGTGCAAAGTGCGATCGAGAATACGGAACTTCCGGGCGAATGGCTCATGCAAAACGTGGGCCGCTCACTCGAGGAGCTATTCGCGACGAGCGTCTGGCTCCCTGCCCTTCCCTTTCTGCTGGTCTGGGTACTGCTTTTCGTGCCGTGGCGCACCCTGCGATCGTTCGAATTTGAGCGCTACGACTGGCTGCTTATCGTGGTGCTAGGCGCGGTCTATTGGGCGATGGCGGTTACATGGATGCAGTTTCTGTGGTGCTGGAATGAATTCAAGGGTTTCCTGCAGTGGCTGGAGAGACAACCCATTAGGGACGCGTTTTCGCGCCTGCGAAAAGAGGTTACCTGGGTACCGCTGGTGAGCCGCCCGCCCGAGCATCCACTGTTCATTTCGAGCCGCGCCTGGGACTGCCTCAAGGCCTTGCGATCGTTCGAAGAGTCGGGTTTGACGGACAAGGTTGGGCTGGAGACGCTTAGGCTATCGACCCAGCCCGAAGTCGAAAAGATCGAGCAGGTAATGGCGAGCCTGGACCAGCACCTGGGGAAAGGGATCAACGATGACACGTACAAGGAACTCCAGCATCAGTTGCAGTCGGCGGCGGTGAAGATCGCCACCGATCTGGAGGACACGTCATGGAAGAAGGGCGATTCCGACAGCATGGACGCCGAACAAGAAAAACGCACAAAAAACAAGAAGGTCACGGCTGAGGAACTACTGGTGATCCTGAAAGAGGAATTCGTGGCATTCCGGTATTTGACGTTCATCCGGTATGTGTTCCGCAGCCTGCGGAACCTGCTCGGATTCATCATTGTCGCCTTCATCTTATCCGTCATTTCGCTGAGTTCTTATCCTTTCCAGGGACACCGATGGATCGGGGTAGCGGGTACTGTAACATTTCTGGCGCTGGGGACCGGGATTGCTGTGGTGTTCGCCGGTTTGGATCGGGATGCGATCCTGAGCCGTATTACCGCCACCAAACCGAACGAAGTCGGCGCAACGTTCTATTTGCGGCTGGCACAGTTCGGCGCCTTGCCATTGCTCACTGTCGTGGCATCGCAATTTCCATCGGTGAATCGTTTTCTGTTCTCGTGGGTGCAACCGGCCCTGGAGGCTCTGAAGTAAGGGCCCACATCTGTCCTCCGGTCTTACACGCGGTTGATCAGACTGGCTACATACCCCGCGCCAAACCCGTTGTCGATATTGACCACCGCCACATTGCTGGCGCAGCTTGTGAGCATTCCCAGCAACGCGGCCAGGCCGTGAAAGCTGGCGCCGTAGCCGATGCTGGTGGGAACCGCGATCACCGGGCACGAAACCATTCCGCCGACGACGCTGGGCAACGCGCCTTCCATGCCGGCGCACACCACCACCACGCGCGCTTCGGTCAGGCGCGCCTCGTGGCTCATCAGGCGGTGTATGCCGGCCACGCCCACGTCGTGGATGGTGTCCACCTGGTTGCCCATGACTTCGGCGGTGACCTGCGCTTCTTCAGCCACCGGAATGTCGCTGGTGCCGGCGCTCACCACGGCGATCTTGCCCTTGCCGCGAACGGTCTTGTCGCGCCAGAAACGGATGGCGCCCGAAAGCGGAAAGTATTCGGCGCAGTCGAAGCGCTCCCCCACACGCGCGGCGGTCTCCGCGTCCGCCCGCGTGATAAGCACGTTCTGCGCGTTTTCGAGCAGGCTCCCCGCTATCGCGATGATCTGCTCCGGCGACTTGCCTTTTCCGAAGATCACCTCCGGCATGCCGTGGCGCAACGCACGATGGTGGTCCACCTTGGCGAAGCCCAGGTCTTCGAATGGCATGTGGCGCAGACGGTGCAGCGCGCTGTCCACATCCACCGCGCCCTCGCGCACCTGCTCGAACAATCGCCGGAGCTGCTCCTCGTCCATACGGCCAGAATAACAGCCTGGGACGAGAGGCCGCTCGTTCGGAAAACAGATCAGAAAATAAACTTCATGCCGAGTTGCAGGATGCGCGGGTTATGCGCGCCGGCCGCCCGCAGGAAGTTGTTGTTGTCGTAGCAACTCGGATCGCCCGCCGAGAAATTCGCGCCGAAGCAACTGGTCCCGCCGTTGACGCCGTTCCATTGCGTGTGGTTGAAGACATTGTAGCCCTCCGCGCGGAACTCGAGGGCGCGCGCTTCGTTGAATGCGAAGCGCTTGAACAGGCCCATGTCGAAGTTTGTGCGGTTCGGGTTGCTCAACGAATTCCGTCCCACGGTGCCGAAGCTAAGGCCTTGCGGAGCGGCGTAAGCCGCCGGATTGAACAACAGCGGCCCATACACGCCGGCAGGGCTGGGAGTCACGTTGGGCACGGCATTGGGATTGCCGATCTGGTCGAGGTAGGATCCGATTCCGGTGCCATTTCCGACGCCGGCGTTATACAGGCCATCGACTACGCTGAACGGCGTGCCGGTCTGGAAAGTGGTGATCCCGGAAATCTCCCACCCGCCGAACAGAGTGTGGGACAACCCTGGATTCGTGAAGAACGGCAGGTCGTAGACATAGCCGACATTTAAGATCTGGCGCTGGTCGAAATTCGAACTGGCGCGTGTCAGGGCGAGGTCGTACGCGTTCACGAAGTTCCCGTCGTAACGATCCGACGAGTCGTCGAGGGAGTGACTCCAGGTGTATGACAGGTCGAGGCTCAGCCGGCCCACATGCCGGTGGGCCGAAGCCTGGAGAGCGTTGTAAATCGAATTCGCCTGCGGCTCCAGGGACGTGATGGAACCGTACCCTTGATAGGGGCGGTAGAAGTCCGGAATGCCTCCGCAGGCGACCGCGAACTGGTTAGCGGCGGCGCCCGTCGGCGCCACTCCATTCACCGTGCCGTTAGTGCAATCGCCCGGATTTCCGGTTGTCGGGCCTTGCATGGCCTGCCCCGCGGGATAAGGATTCTGCGCCGCAGTAATGGGGTACAGTTGATTGATGTCGCGCTGCAGCGAAAGGTGCGAGCCTTTGCTGCCCACGTACGCCACGGTCATCACCGTATCCTTCATGATCTCGCGTTGGATATTGACGTTCCATTGCTGCACGTAAGGCCAGATCGCCTGCGTGGGAATCGCCGTGACACCCAGCGGGAACAACACGCCGCCGCCACCGATGTTCGTGTAGCCGGAGATGTTGTACTGCGTCGAGCTCAGCACCAAAGGCGCGCTGCCTTCCAGCGATTCAGTGTTTCCTTCGTTGCCGTTGGTGTGCTCGTAGAATATGCCATAACCGCCGCGAATAGACGTTTTGCCATTTCCGAACGGATCGAAAGCGAACCCGATGCGCGGCGCGGGATTGAATAAGTGGCCTTTCATGCAGCCCGCCGGGACGCCGTTCACGCCGCACTGCACTAGTCCGTTATAGGGATTACCGGTATTCGGAATAATCGCGCCGGACTGCCCGGTAACCGATCCGGTGACATCGAGCTGAGGCGACGCGGAAAGCTGGTATGCGGACGGTTCGAAGTTATACGCTTGATGGTACTTCTCGCGGTAAGTTCCAAACATGCTCAGGCGCATCCCCAGGTTCAAGGTGAGCCTCTTGGTGACATGCCAATCGTCCTGGAAATACGGCTCCACGACCTTGTACCGATTGTAGTACTTGGTCTTGAGATTGGCTTGATAGTAACTCGCAATCTGACCGGTCAGCATGTCCGCGAATGCATTGCCGGTGCTGATGGACGTATCGGTATTGTCGAAGCCCACGACTCCCTGAATGTACGGACTGTTCATCTCGTTCTTTTCGGCCGCTACCACGTAGACGCCGAAATACAGGTTGTGTCCCCCAATGATTTTGGTCAACTGGTCCTTGTAGGTATAGGTGGGATTCGCGTTGTTCCAGGGGAAGTAGCCGGTATCAAGCGAGAAGCCGCCGGTATCGTAGTTGATGCCGCCCGCTACACCAACGGCCGGCATGAGTCCGCCGAATCCGTTGTTGTACAGGCCGGTCATGGTGAAGTCGGACGGGCGCGCGGTCGGGCCGATGGCATTCAGGAAAATGTGATCCGTTGTGTAGCTGAACGTGAATTCGTTCAGCAGAGTCGGCGATACATTCGCCGTGAGATTGGCCACCAGGCTCACGCCGGGTCCCACGAAGTTGGTCTGCACAGTGGGGAACGAAGCGCCGTTGCCCCAGGTGGNNGGAACGAAGCGCCGTTGCCCCACTCGGGTGTCGGCTCGGTCTGAGTCCACGAATCGTGAATATAGCGGAAGAACATGCGCAGCTTGTCGCTGAAGTTCTGATCGATGCGGAACAGTTCTTGCCGCCAGTGGGTGGGCAGAGCGGGCGAGGCGCTGTAGTAGTTGTTGGGCAGGTTGGCCGCCGGCAGCAGCGCCAGCAGATCCTTGGCGTTGGGATCGACCGGAACGGTGTTGTTCGGATAAGGCATCCCCGTCGCAGGGTTCATTGGACAATCGGCCATGCTGCCGTTGGGCTCGGGACAAACGTCCGAAAAGTTGCCCTGGCGCTCCTGCGCGGAGGGAACCTGCCCAGTGAATATTCCGGCGGGGACAATTTCCCGGCGCCATTCCTCGGAAAAGAAAAAGAACGTCTTCTCTTTTTTCGTGTTGTAGAGACCCGGAATATACACCGGACCGCCAATGGTGCCGCCGAAGTCGTTTTTCTTGTACTCGGGCNNCTCCATGGAAGTCCTTGGTGCCCGATTTCGTCACTGTCTCGATGGTCGCCGATCCGTTTCTTCCATACTGGGCGCCGTAGTTGGACGTCATCACCTTCACCTCGGCAATAGCATCCACATTCGGGTAGACGTTCAGTGTGTCGTTGCTTCCGTTGTCCATGTTGTCGCCGC
>PKYZ01000834.1:3332-3461 GCA_003132865.1 Bryobacterales bacterium | reverse complement strand
GGTTGAGGTCCCGGTTGGGTAGACTTCGAGTTCTTTAGGGATCGGAGGTCTGTCGGACTCTCGAACAAAACGGATTCGTCGCAGTCCGCCAGCGAGGCAGCCATCGGTCATGCAAAAGCGCTTGGAGAC
>PKYZ01000834.1:0-3314 GCA_003132865.1 Bryobacterales bacterium | reverse complement strand
TGTCAATGCCGAGGACGCGGATGAAATCAGGTGGTTCGAGGGAGAAAAAGACACGCCACTTGCCGACCCGCAGGCGCAGTTCACCGGGACGGTCTTTGAGGGACTTCACATCGCCGTGGCCTGTCGCGGCGAAACGTACCAGGGCCGCATCGATCCGTGCCTGGACGACGCGATCAAGACGCGCCAAATCGCGCACCGGTGCAGGTCGAAAAACGACGCGGCGGATCACAGCCCGAGCCGGCGTCGGACTTCGTCCAGGGGGACATCGTCGCCCGGTTCCGCACGGGCCAGATCCAGCTTGGCCGCAGTCTCGGCATCGAGGATTTCCTGCTCACCCAGTTCCGCCAGAAAAGAAATGGCCACCTGCACCTCACTGTCCGGAAGGGCATCCACAAGCGATTGAAGGCGGCTGCGATCGGAGGACATGTTTCAATTATAACTTCAAGGGCGGCCAGCCACCTCCGGGCCAATATGAAGCGCTCCGGCTGGAGTCCGGACCCATGCTGGCAATCTGCCGGGACTGCCTTTGGGAATTGGCCATATTCGCACCCAGACCCACGACTACAAGCGGACGATCACGTTGTTTGCGGCGCTGAACTACCTGGACGGCAAAATCCTGTCCCGGACCGAGACGCGCCAAACGCATGTGGAGTGGCTGCGCTTCCTGAAACAGATCGACCAGGAAACGCCCCCAGACCAGCAACTCCACCTCATCGTGGACAACTATGCGACGCACAAACACGAAAAAGTGCGCGACTGGCTGAAGCGGCACCCGCGAATCGTTACGCACTTCACGCCGACGGGCAGTTCCTGGATGAACCTGGTGGAGCGCTTCTTCGCGGACCTGACGGAAGACTGCGTGCGGGAAGGGAGCTTCGAAAGCGTGCGAGCTCTGATCGAAGCGATCGACGAGTTTCTGGCGGTGCGGAACGAAGAGTCAAAGCGGTATGTATGGCGCGCAAAAGGGGAAGATATCCTGCGCAAGATCGAGAAAGCGAAGGCGGCGCTGAATCGAAATTATTAATGGTTAATTCGATGACAGGACACCAGCTAGTAGACTAGACCCAACACCGTTCACCTTAGGTGGGACAGGCCTCCTGGCCTATCCTTCTTCGTGTTACAAATGCCTCGTGAGCTACTACGAACGGCATCTGCGGTGGTAGCAGGGCTGGTGAGCAGAGGGGAAGATTGGCAGTGGTCGAGCGCGTTCGGGATGTCGGAAGGACAGGCCAGGAGGCCTGTCCCACCTAAGTGAACAGTATTGTCCCTAGACCGAGAGGACCAGCCGGACCGGGTGTCCGGATCGCCGTCTCAGCCGCCGATTCTCCAACTCCGCGGCCTTCCGGTTATCCTCGGCGGCCCCTTTCTCGTCGCCCACGTGCTGCCGCGCAATCGCACGGTTCCGGTAGGCGTTTGTATAATCCGGGCGCAGACGAATGGCGTTGGAGAACTCCACTATCGCGTTGGCGAAACTCTGCAAGCGCAGGTACACGTAACCCCTCGCGTTGTACGACGTGGCGCGCTGCGGATCCAGTTCGATGGCCCGGTTGAGCGACCGTAAAGCCCCCCAGAGATCGTTCCTGCCCGCCTGCTCCCTTCCCAGTTTGTAGTAATAACCCGCGTCCGCTGTCGCGGGGATGGCTGCAGCCGGAGGGGGCGGCGTGGCTTTGGGCGCGGGTGGTGGCGGCAGGGCTTTGGGCGCGGCCGGAAGATCCAATTCACAGACCGCGCCGAGCCACTTGAGAGTGGCCGTCGAGCTCATCTTCATCGTGCGGGCGCCATCCGTCGCGGACCAACTTGAAGTGACCTTTACATTCTCCGGATCCATGGCTTCGATGCGCACCGTTCCGCCTCCCCGTGGGACGCCCTTGCCGCAGTCCACGCGAATCTCCTGCCTGGTGCGGGACGCGGCCGTTACGGTCTGCCGGCAGCCCTGGCTTTCGCCGCCAAACGTGAACATGAGCGGTTGATGCAGCTCTCTCTCTTCCAGGCAGCTTCTCTTGACGCTGATCCGCGGTCCCTCGGCCGCCCTTTCCTTGGCCTTCGTCTCGATCCTGGCCCGCTCCTCGGGAGTCAGTTTCGCGAGGACGTCGGGTGGCATCGGCAGCAGGCCGCTGGTCCGGACAGTCAACGTAATTTGCCAGAGTCCGGGCTTGATATCGAGCGCCTCGATCGCGTCGGCGGCCCATGCGGGCGCTACTGCGGGCGTGGCTGCAAACCAGGCGATCCCCAGCAAACACTCTCTGATCACGTCGGCACCCTCACCAGCTTTGCCTTTCAGGATACATCACAGCCGGTGCGCCGGTGGGTTGCCGGATCTGCTGCCCTCCGACCTGCTAAAATCGGAGAAATGGCAAAACAAAAGCAACCCAAGGAGCCCATGCCGCCCCTGCGTGTCTGGGCGGGACCGGTCGCCCTGGGCTGGTTGGTCCCTGGCGGAGGCCATTTTCTCCTCAAACGCAATGGCCGGGCCGTTTTGCTATTGGTCTCCATCACGCTGATGTATCTTTGCGGCCTGATGATGCGCGGGGCGATGTTTCAGCCGCAAAGCGGCGACCTGCTGACCATCCTGATCAACACGGGTGGTTTCATCGGCGACCTGGCTTCCGGGATCTTGTATCTGCTCACGGTCTGGCTGGGCTACAATCAGCCTGACGTGGCCGGACTCGTGCACGACTACGGCACAAAATTCCTGGTCACCGCGGGCTTGCTCAACGTTCTGGCCATGGTGGATGCTTTCGAAATCGCGGCGGGGAGGAAACGCTAATGCCCAAGATGACTCTCTCCCAGTTCGAAGCGTCGCTGCTATTTGCCCTGTTCACCTCCGTCGTCATGGGTGTGGTCACCAAGCGCGACGACCGCGAGCGGCTGCGCTACGGGCTATACGTGTTCGGCTGCTTCGTGGCGGCGCTCATCGGCCTCGGCTGGGTGATGCACTTCGGCCACGGCTAGAGCTAGACGGCAGGTGTGAGTGTGGTGGGGCCAGGCGGTTTCGCCTAATGCCGCATACTTATGCACCTGCAATTTAATCGTGGGGCGGTCCCCCTGGACCGCGGCGGACGCCCTCGTCGGCCTGTCCCGGTTGTCGAAAGCCTTGGTTCTTCGAACGAAAGAGCGGGTCCAGGACCCGCGGTCGCGGTAGGGACAGCGGTTGCCCACTGCCCCCCGCACAGACCCGTGCTGGCGCAACTAACGCACACGGTTCCTGCCTCGGATACGGACGTTTGGCGTCAAAGTGCACGCTGGCCGCTTCGCGCACACGCGCCAGCCCATGTGACCCACAGATCCGGCACGGTGTCCGGTACGGGTTAGGC
>PKYZ01000873.1 GCA_003132865.1 Bryobacterales bacterium | reverse complement strand
TGCGTAGAAGTGGCTGGCCGCCACGTCAAGCGCGAGCATCACGTCGGAGCCGGGCCGGTAACCCGCCGCCTTAATCGCCACAATGGCGGTCTCGATCAGCTCCTCGGTGCTGTCACACTGCGGCGCGAGTCCGCCCTCGTCGGCGGTGAGCAGCCGCATGTTGTAGCGTTTCAGGACCAGGGCGGCGGCTGCCTGGTAGACGTCATAGGCCATGGCCAGCGACTCGTCGATGGTGGTGGGTCGGGCCGGCACGATCAGCACGTCCTGGATGGCGACCTGCCGGCCAGCGTGCTTGCCGCCGCTGAAGAGGTTGATGGTGAGGCGCGGCAGGGTGTCCGGCGTGTGCCCCAGCATTTCGGCGAGATGCAGGTAGAGGGGCACGCCGCGCTCCTGCGCACACGCGCGCGCGAATGCTACGGAGACGGCCAGGATAGCATTCGCGCCGAGACGGGATTTGTTCGGCGTGCCATCCAGTTCGACGAGGGCGCGGTCGAGTTCGGCTTGATCGGCGAAGGTCCGGCCGGCCAGCGCGCGATGGATCTCGCCCGAGACGCAGGCGACAGCCTTGCGGCAACCGAGGCCGCCGTAGCGCTTTGGATCGCCATCGCGAAGCTCCATCGCCTCGGCCGTACCGGTGGAGGCGCCCGAGGGCACAGAGGCCGATGCCAGCACGCCGCCCGCCAGCGTGCAGGTTGCGCTAACGGTCGGACGGCCGCGGCTGTCCAGGATTTCGGCGGCGGTCAGACGCTCGATGACAGGCATAATCGCTCCTCGAAGATAGAAATCAGATCCGCGATGCTGGCGGGCGCGGAGGGCATGATACTCAGCACCGCATCACGCTGGCGGACGCGTTCGGCGGGGTCAAGGTACTCCAGCGGCGAACGGCCCACCACCCGCGCGAGCAGGCATGCCAGCGTGTGCCGCACCGCGCGCGGCTCCAGATCCGCCGCCCACGCCGGAGCGCCGAGCGCGCCGAGCGCCTCCGAGTAAGCGCGCCAATATTCGCGCGCAGCGGAGGCGAACTCGCGCCGTAGCGCCGGCAGGTGATGCGCCTTGCTAAGGAAGTGCGTCAGCGAGAAACCCAGATCGAAGGCCGGGTCGCCGAAGTGGATCACTTCGTGATCGAGCAGCACCAGGCGGCCTTCATGAATGAGCACGTTCTTCGGACTGTAGTCGCCATGCACCAGGGTGATCCGGCAGGCCAGCATTTCGCGTATGAGGGATTGCAGAAAGGCCGCCGCGGCTGGCGCCTGTTGCGCGGAATAGCCGTAATAGGGTTCCAGGCGCAGCGATTCGAAAAATGAGCGGTCGCCGAATATTTCCGCGAGATCCGCACGCCCGTATGCTTCGCGGTGAATGGTTGCGAGCAGCGTGGCGAACTGCCGGAAATGATCGGCGCAGACTCGCCCGCCGAGCAGCACCGTCTTCCAATTCTCATGCGGCTGCGGGACGGCCTGCACGGCCAGCAGATGCCGCTCGCGATCTTCAAACAACAACGGCGCGATCGAGCCGGGCGGCGCCAGGCGCGCCAGCCATTCCAGGCCGAGAGCTTCCCGATGAATACGCTCCGGCGAGCTGAACCAATCCACTGGAACGCGCAGCTTGGCGAGCGCCTGTTTCAGCACCCACGCCTCGCCCGACTCGCGCTCGACCCGAACGGTCCGGTTGGAAACCCCGCCCTGCAGAATCGCGGTGCACGGCTGCTCGCCGGGCGCGATGCGGCCCGTCTGCTGCAAGTACGCGAGCAGCGCCGGAGCGTCTTCGATATCGAGTGCGTCAGGCAACGGCGACGTCCATGGCCGCGTAGGCGCAGCCCACCACTACCAGGAACATGGTGAGCACTTCGCTATCGCCCAGGTTGTATTCGAAGCAGCCGGCGATCATGGTGGCGACGACCACCGCCACGGCGCCGTGCAGCACGAATTTCAAATCGCTGCGCCCCGGCGGAAGACGCCAGACGCGGCGCAGACAGTCCCACAGGATCTGGCCCAGCATCCAGAGCATGAGCAGCATGGTGGGAATGCCGCGCTCGGCCGCGTATTGCAGATAGATGTTGTGCAGGTGGCCATACCAGCCCTCCGGGAGCGGGCGCGGGATATCGGTGGGCACATAGCGATCGAACTGCAGCTTGATCTCTTCGGGGCCCAGCCCGAACCAGGGATGCGCGCGGATCATCTCGAGACCCGTGCGCCAGGTGACGATGCGGTGTTGGTTGGAATCCACTTTGCCGGGCTTGAGCATGGATGAGAAGCGCTCGCGAATCGAAGCCGGGGCCAGGAATGCGATCAACAGCAGGGCGACAGGCAGCGCCACCACCAGCGCGCGCTTCCAGAACCATAGCAAGTAGATTCCGGCGCCGGCGCTGGCCAGCCAGATGCCGCGTGTGAAGCCCAACAGCAGGGCGGTTGCCATCAGGAAAGCGCACAGCAGCCACAGCCAGGCGCGCTTGCGGGCGATGCAAGCGAAGAAGAGAAACGCGGTGGTCATCAGCAGCGCGAACATCTCCTGGCCGCCGAACGTCATCCAATGGCTGGTGAAGCCGGTGATCCGCTCGGCGATGTAATACTCGTAGAAGCTACGGCCCTGCGCGTGCGCTTCCTGCACTTTGTGGCCGAATTGCACGAGCCCCCGGAGGGCGGTCAGTGTGCCGGCGCCTGCCCAGCAGAGGAACAGCCACCGGATGGTGCGCATGTCGCGCAGGGTGGAGAAGACCACGAGCAGGGTGGTGAATACGAAGATCTTGCGGACTTGCGGCAGCCCGGCGGCGGGGTCGGGCGACAGGGCAAGCGAGATCAGCGTGCCCAACAAGAACAGGCCGAGCGGAAGCCAGATACGCGGCAGCCGCATGCGCCCTCCGGAAAGCAGCAGAGCCGCCAGGGCCAGCGCCAGCAGGATTTGCGAAGCGGCGATGGAAAAGATAATGGCTACCGCCGAGCCGAAGGTAAGCCATCGCGCGACGCGGAAAAGGAGCGGTTCGGATGAGTCCATGAAACCTTCAGTATACGTGGGGTGCGCAAGGGCGCCGAGACTGAGCGGCCCTTCCACGAAACGGGCCAAGCGCCGAACGCGGCGGGGACCTCGGCCTAAATACAGGAGGACCCAGCTTTCCTAGGTTCCTATTGTGGTCAAGAGTCGACTAACCGGTCATCGGCCAGGATATGTGGCTGGCACAAAACGGGGCCGTGGTTGCCGTCCCCTCGGATGGGTGCATGGATGTGCGTTTTTGTGCGTGGCGGCGATTTCGTTTTGGGGTGGCATAAATCTCATTTTTTGACGAACGAAGCCAACAAGATGCTTCTTTACTTACAGTTGCAAAAAACGGCAAAGCCAATTTTCGGTGGGGGCGCCGGCGTACGTAGGGCACCCCGGTGTACTTAGAATGTTGGGTTAAACATTTGTGGGTCCCGGCGACTTATGGTTGAGCGGCCAGGATCGCTTCCGGCCTAGGTTGAAATTGTCAAGGAGCGAGGGCGGATCCGGGCAGAACACCTTGCGGCGAGTGCGGGAGCCTTCTAGGACAGCGTGGATATCTGGTTGCCCGACATAAGGGTAGCACGAGTTTTTCCCGGAGTCCGAGAGGAGCGACCGCCTTTGACGATTGTTTTCAGCCGGTTAGCGGATGAGCACCTGCGGTGATCGATAGAGGTTTCTTCA
>PKYZ01000775.1 GCA_003132865.1 Bryobacterales bacterium | reverse complement strand
TGTTAACCCGGTTAACAGGCCCCCGAAAAGCGCGGAAAATGGCCACAATAGAGGCTTTTTGCGCATGGCGAGACCCGAGCAACGGCGGCCGGGCTGTTGCCTTTGGGGCGCAAACGTGGAGCCGGACGGCTCTGGTTCTCCGTTTGTCTCTTCCGCACAGGCACTTGGTTAACAGCGTGGATTGTGCGTGCTGGAGCGCGGCACGCACGCGAAGATCCACACCACCGAGTGGACCCCGCAGTTGCTATACGGTTGTCCCGCCTCCTTCAGTGCGTGGAAATCAGGAATTTTTCCTTTTGGCACTGGAGGCACAACCCGAATTTCTTCACCAGTCCGGCTTCGAGAGCTGATTCGCGGGGCTGACCGCGGATACGATGTTCACGCGCGCAGGTGCGCTGGTCGGGACTCCGGAGTACATGAGCCCGGAGCAGGCCAATTCGTCGGGTGAGGATATCGACACGCGCACCGATGTCTACTCGCTCGGTGTCATTCTCTACGAATTGCTGGTGTTAGCGATCACCAGAAAACCCAGGGCCGGACGCCCATCGGGCGCGCAATCAACATCTCCCTCCACGCGCCAAACGGACCGGTGGCCGCGGACTTGATCCGGCAAATCGGCGCCCTGCGAATTCCGTTCGAAGGCCACGCCCAGATCGACAGCCGCAACTACCTGATCGCCGGGGACGGCAACCAGACCAGCGCTGTCGAGGCCTGGGCGGCAACTCCGGCCGAGATGGCGCTACCGCCGCTGCGGTGCGACGGGTCCGTGGACTTGGCTCGGCTGCGGCATTGGGAATGGCATACGGGATTCTTAGAGCAGGTCCGGTCGAAAAATGGGCGATTAATGGCTGCAATGGGTCAGCGGTTCCAGTACCCAAGCAGTACTGAGGGTGCTTGTGGCGGTGCCTATCTGGCTCTATGATTCATACTGCGGCCCCAGAATGACGCACCTTTGCGCGGTTTGTCTCGGAGGAGGGGGCCGCACACAGGTGGGTCCCTGGGTCGCCCTCTCTGCGGTTGCGGCAACTTGGCAACGGCCTTGTAACGTTGCGTGTGGTTCAAATCACTCTTCTAATGATGGCGCGGAGCGGATATGACCGAAGAGGCTTTCCTGCGGTACAGAATGGCGGTGGTCGAACGGATGCCGAACTCGCCGTATAAGACAGCCCTGATTGTAGCGATTCAAAGCAGGATGGAAGCGCTAAGGGTGCAATTCCGACCAAATGGGACGGGGGGGAAGTTGGGGAGCCTTACGTTCCGGGCGCAGGGCGCGTGAACGGAGTGCCACATTTGCTCTTCAGGGTGGGCCCTTGATTTCCAGCCTGTCAGCGAGTACTGGCAAAAACCATGATCGCCGTGAACACTGGAGCATCGGTGAACGGCAGACTGTTGGCGCAGACCGCGGTCACTCTTCAGATGGAATGCGGTTACCCAGCCCGCCCAGTAAGGATGCATGCTTCTCATGTGGATTTACGGCCCACCCAAACAGGTAATATCAAAGGGTTGCAGATTTCGGTCTGTAACCTTCTATATTGGAAAGAGGGAAAGAAAGTGACCATATTCGAAAGCTCATACAAACCGCCGATGTTCATGGCGTTACTATTCGCCGCTTTGCTTGCAGGTGGCGGAATCGGAAGGGTCTTTGCTGCCGTTGACCCCGGTGTTACCGTTGCTCCCGGCACTCTTGCCGGCGCAGCTTTAGAACCCACAGTGATTTCGTCAAGCCCAAGTAACTTGGCCACGACCGTACCGACCAGCACAAATACCAGTGATAACGTTGTAACTGGCACAGCAGCGACCGCAACCTTCAGCCAGCCGATGGATTCGGCAACGGTGAACTCGTCCTCGGCGGGAAATGTACTCACGTTCACGGTCAAGGAGACAACCGGAAACAACGTACCCGGTACCGTCGTCATGAATGCCGTAAACACCGTGGCAACATTTACGCCAACCTCGTCCGCTCTCAACCCGAATACCAGCTATACCGCTACGGTTACGACGGCGGCGAAGAACGCAGGTGGAGTTGCAATGGCCAATCCCATTGCATGGAGTTTTACGACCAACGCCGTCGCGTTTACGGGACAGACGCCAGTGCCCCTTGGAGAAGCAGGTATTTTCGCGATTTTGACCAAATCGGGAATCACAGACGTTTTTCCATCTGCTATCAATGGAGATATTGGAGCTAGCCCAATCACCGGGGCTGCTATCCATCTGACGTGCGCAGAAATGATGACAGGGAGAATTTACTCCGATAATGCGGCGGGTCCTCTTCCATGCAGAGTGACTGCGCCCGCCTTACTCACAAAGGCTGTAGGCGACATGGAAATAGCGTACACCGATGCCGCCGGACGAATGTTGCCCGATTTTATCGACTTGGGAGGCGGACTGATTGGCGGGTTAACCCTCGTTCCCGGCCTCTACAAATGGAATACCCGTGTTTTAATATCAACGGATGTCACGCTCTCAGGTGGCCCAAACGATGTCTGGATATTCCAAGTAGCGGGAACTCTTACTCAGGCCAACGCTACGAGGGTGACCCTTAAAGGAGGCGCACTGCCCAAGAACATCTTCTGGCAGATTTCCGGTGCCGTGGCCATTGGAACGACTGCGCACTTTGAGGGAGTAATGCTGGCTAAAACAAGGATCGCCATGAAGACGAGCGCATCGGCAAACGGCAGACTGTTAGCACAGACTGCGGTCACTCTTCAAGAGAATTCAGTTACACAGCCCGCCCGGTAAGGGGACGCATGCTTCTCATGTGGATTTGCCGCCCACCCACACAGGTAATATCAAGGGGTTACAGATTCCGGTCTGTAACCCGTTTTTGGGGGCTCCGACAGCCGATGGCTCAAATACCACCGGACGCACAGAACCACGATGATCCGGGGAGGCGCCGAGGCCAGTTCCTCAACCGGCGGCCCGATAGCGTCGCAGCAACGAATACACTACCGGTCTGATTCTTACCCTCGCGTGAATGAGCAAGTTGTCGCGGAGTTCCTGCATCCAAACTCGAAGTAAAGGACCGGCAAGCATCCAACGCGCTTGATTCAAACCAGAATCGTTTCTCTTCACCTCTCCATCCACTGTGAAATGACTATGAAAGTTTGCTCCGTCCCCTATCCTACCGCCAATTCGGTTTGGGCTTCCATCCCCGAGCTAGGCGCTGGGCTTCTGCAATCTGCTGGGGAGTCATCTTGGCCTCCCCGCACGGCTCGACCACCGCTGCTCCAGCGGCCCTACTAGGTGATCGCGCCCGTGTTGAGGCGCGGTAGGTCGCGCTGGTTCTGGCTGCGGACTGACAGCATCGCCGCGGCACACCCCAGCCGACAGAAGCAGGCCCGGTGCTGCACAATCAAAACAGACGGCCCTTGGGTACTGCTGACGCCGGCCAGTTGGCCGGCGAGGATTTCGATGACGAGCGCCGCTGCTGGGCCGAAGCCGTCCGTGCACCCACTTCGGGAGCGGAAACTGTATAGCGTCGTCAGCGTGCCACTCGGGGTGATTTTGAAGACCGTCCCACCGGAGTTGCTGTTCCCGCCAACAAGCGTTGTCCCGTAGAAGTCCCCGTTAGTGGCCTGGACGAGGCCGTTGGGGAGTCCGCCGTCAGGCCACGCGCTTTGGGAGCAGAATCGGTGTAGCGTCGTCAGATTGCCGCCCGGGGTGATTTTGAAGACCGTGCCATAGCTGCCGTATGCCCCGCCGCCATCCGTTGTCCCGTAGAAGTCCCCGTTGGTGGCCTGGATTAGCCCCGCCTGGGCGGGGTTTGCGCCGTCCGTGCACCTGCTTTGGGAGCAGAAGCTGTATAGCGTCATCAAACCGATACGCAATCGACGGCCAGCTATGAAGTGGCGCGGACCGTAGCGGGGACCGCACGGCTGTCGGTGAGCGAGCAGACGCTTCGCCAGCGCCTACGGGAGCAGGGCCTACTAGCCAGCATCGACGCTGGGCGGCAGATGCTACAGGTGCGCCGGACCTTGGGCACAGGACGCCGACAATGGTGTAGTTCTTGTGCACAAGCTGGAGCCTGCGCCCGACGACGGAACGGTCCGAGTTGAAATGCCGTTGCCAAAACAGGTAACTGAGGACGACAACCGGCTCAGGGTCGCGTCCCTCTGGATCGTCCGACGGGATCAAAGTGCGGCCCAGAAGGGCCGGTACCCCGAAATGAGTGCCCGCGTTACCGGTGAGTTGAACGGACGGCACATCCTGGGGCAGGTCTTCGTCCGTGGTCGTCAGATTCCAGGTCTCCCAGCTCGCGGCCACGCTCTCGATACACTTGGCTTGCCGCAGCAATTTAAGTTGCGGCCCAGTGACCCCAATCCACCAGTCGTCGCCGCTTTCGTTTACCACCGTGAGGTGGATCATGCGGTCGGCGCCCTTGTAGGGAAAGGGGTTTGCCAACAGGCCGTAGATTACGCTGAACACGGCGGTCGTGGCGCCGATGCCCAGCGCGAGCGAAATGATGGCAGTGAGAGCGAGGCCGGGCTTCTTGCGGACCTCGCGGAAGAAGAACCGAAGATCTTGCAGCACCTTCATTTAGACGCCGGGGCGGCGCGACGGTTATTAGATTAGGGGCTTATATGTTCGAGAATAATGCGAGCTTCCACAGGAAAGGGACAAGTGACCGCCTGCCGGGATAACCAGAAATGGCCACCCTTCGCGCCCATTTGGCCCACGTCGCGCCGGGACGCCGCCGGACGGGCCCGTCGTACCAGTCCGGCGTTCCGGCGCAACGGGCCGCGCCCTTCAGCGCCGACGGCGGATTCTCTCCCAAATTCTCCGTTTTGGTTACTATTCCATCCTCGCCGGTGGCGTTATGAAGAGGGTTGCGTTTGGGGAGCCAAATTCCAAATACGTCAATTCCGACGGCCCGGCGGTTAACGGCTTTGCCTGCGTGAGAAGATGATGCAGGTCGGCGCGGAACCCCAATTTCTCTATAGCTTTAGCGCGATTCCGGGCGGCACGGCAATTCTCTGTTCAGGAAACCGCCTGTCTGGGCATCGGGTGCAACCGTCGGGGTTGCGACCGCTCCCCGCGTTTTCTGGCATCGAACTCTCACATTCTCCGGTTAACATGACCCAGTGGTTAACAGCAAGCACGGTTTCGATGTCATGTAGACACGGAAGCGAGCACGGTTCAAAGCAGCAGCACGTCGAGCCGGTGTGCGTGGACCATGTTCTCGCAGGGGGACCACTCAAAGACCGTGAAGCGCCCGTCTTGCGATGCCACGAGCGCAACGGCATCGCGCTGATCCTGGATGAATTGGGCTGCCGATAGGTGCCGCGTACCACCGAGTTGCTCCGCGTGCACGAGGACTGGTTTATCGTTTTCTACCGGCTCCGTCGACGTGACTTGCTCGATCTGCGGCCAGCCCTTCCGGCGGGCGATCTTCGCCCCAAACCCGAGGAGTTCATATCGGTTCGTGAGCACCACCGCGCCATCGACAGCAGTCAACCCAGCCACGGCAGCTATCGTCGAGCCAAGCCTCTCCGCCTGATCCGGGGTCTGCCGGCTCAGATCAGCGAGTTCGCAGAACAAGGGCGAGATGGCATATGGGATGGGCTGCATGATGGATTCCCGCCATGATTCGGTGCCTGCCGGAACCACCAGCAGAGATCCGCCCCGTCCGTGTGCGCGCATGGAGACCGCCAGTTGCACCATTGTGTTCACAGACTGAACCCACGCGGCCGGCGAGTCGAAACCGAGGAGTGATGTCAGCAGCGCCGGGCACTCAGGCCGACTGGAGGCGCGTTCATCCACCACTTTGATTTGGTCGCCCTCAAGCACCGCAACGTTGACGAACTTGCGTGCTTCCTCGCCACTGTGATGCTTGACCACCAGCAGGCCCGGCGCCGTCACTTCGAGCACAAAGCACAGAACCGGAATGGTGCGGGTTGTTCCCCAGACGCACAACCCGTCCTGGTCGCGCCAAACACCTAGATGAACCCCAGGGCGTTCAACGGCGGGTGCCACCCGCGTAAGCGCGCCCGGACTGAGCGGCAGAGCACGTTCGAGGACGAGCGGATGACCAGCCTCCTCGCGCGCGAGGAACGCCAGTGAGATTCTCGGTGAATAGCCCTCTTCGCGTCGTAGGCTTGCCCAGAAGGCGGCATCAATGATGGCTTCGATGGTTTCCGCGTCAGGCAGAGGAGCCAAGTGCTCTTGACCGCGACGGATTGCGGCTTCCCGATGGCGCGCGAAGTAGGCGTGCAGTTTCGGCGAAATGGTTCGGGCAGCGGCGTAGGTCTCGCGTTTCATCGAGAGATTGGGGACTGTGCAAGCGTACAAGCGCGGCGAACTCGCAACCGGACGCCCCGTCAAGAACGCGCAAGCCGGTCAGATTACGGCGCGAATGGGGGGCGCATCGCGCAACGACCCATTATAGATGCAGACGGGTGCGTTGATGCTTCGGGGAGACATACTGGTTGGCCGTGGTGGATGCACCGCTGCAAAGGCGCGTCACCCATGCGGGCGGGCTTGCGCCCGGCAGCACAGTGGAGGTGTTACTCCCAACGGAGGGCGCGCATAGGGTCAACACGCGTGGCGCGCAACGCAGGGACGTAACCAGCCACGAGGGCGACGAAGGCAATGCCCAGCGTGGCTGCGGCAATGGTCAGCGTGTCGTTGGGCTGGATTCCGTATAGTTGCGATCTGACGATGCGCGTCAAGCCCCAGGCGGCCGGCAGGCCAATTGCGATTCCGATTCCAGTCAGAATGAATACATCCCTCATTACCAGCATGATAACGTCGCGGGCGACCGCCCCCAGCGCTATCCTGACGCCGATTTCGCGCGTTCGCTGTGCCACGATGTAGGCCATCACCCCGTAGAGGCCGATAGCGGCCAGAAGGGTTGCCAGCATGCCGAATCCGGAGGACAATGTCGCCACCAGCCGTTCGGTGATGAGCGATTCTTCCATCTGGGTTTCGATGGTCTTCATCTGGAAGATCGGGAGGTTTGGATCGAGGTTGTTCACGACCTGACGGATGCTCGAAAAGGCTTGCTCGGGGTGGCGCGCGGTGCGCACATAGGCATACATTCCTATCACAAACTCCATCTGGTGATAGGGACGGTAGACCTCCAGGGGCACCTCGTCGCGCATGCTCTCATACTTGGTGTCCCGCACGACTCCCACGATCTCGATATCCAGTTTGGTCCCCGGGTCGCCTCCCATGCCGATGTGCCGTCCGATGGCCATGCCGTCCTTGAAGAACCGCCGGGCGAACTTCTCGTTGACGATGCAGACCTTGGGCGCCTCGCGGCCATCGGTCATGCGGAAGTCTCGGCCGAGCAGGATGGGAACGTTCATGGTCTTGAAGTAATCCGGCGAAATGAACTGCATGTGCGGGTCGGGCGTATCCGCGGCCTTGTGCTGGAACCCCTCCACGTCCATGCTTTGGTCCCATTCGTCGCCGGACAGGACCGGTATGATGGCCAGGCTGGAAGATTCCACGCCGGGAATCGCATCAAGGGTGTCGCGCAAACGGCGATAAAAATCCAGGCTGCGATCCGGCTTGTAGCCATTCATGGGCGGATCTATCGCGAAGCCGATCAGGTTGCCGGTGCGGAATCCGGGATCGAGATCCTTGAGGTTGCTCAGGCTGCGGATGAACAAGCCGGCCCCGATCAGGAGGAGAAGGGACAACGATACCTGGGCGGCCACCAGAGTTTTGCGCAGGCCGACCGAGGTTCCGCCCACGATGGAGCCGACCTGGTCCTTCAGCGTGCCGGCGAGCGAGGGACGCGTAGATTGCAGGGCGGGCGCGAGGCCGAACAGGATTCCCGTGAGCAGCGATATGCCGAGAGTGAACGCCAGAATCCGCCAGTCGGGCGTGGTGGAGATGGTCAGGGCGGAGTCTCCGGCGGGCAGGAAATTCAGCAGGGTGCGATCCATCCAGACGGCCAGGGCCAATCCGCCCGCGCCACCGGCGAGCGACAGGGTCAGGCTCTCCACGAGCAATTGAGAGACGATTCGCGAGCGGGCGGCACCCAGGGCGAGTCTGATGGCGACTTCCTTCTGGCGCGCCGTGGCGCGGGCGATCTGTAGATTTGCGACGTTGGCACAGGCAATCAGGAGGACCAGGCCCACCAGCGCCGTGAGGACCAGCAGCGGGCTGGCGAATTGACTGCGCAAGTTTGAATCGCCCTTAGCGGCGGGAAGGACCTCGATCCACATGGTGAGGAAGCTTTTCCTGGTGTCCGGGGCGGCCTTGGCGAAATCCTTTTCCTGCACTTCCATTTCAAGCATCTGGTGGAAGAACGGTTGCAGAGACACCTTGGCGCGCGTCACGGTGACACCCGGTTTCATTCTTCCGAACACGTTTACCCAGCGGCCGCGGCGATTCTTGAGAGTATAGAACTCCGCGAACTGCGGGCTGATCTGGGCTTCCATCATGATGGGGATGCGAATCTGCGGCGACGAGCCGGGACTGGTGCCGTCAAACCCTTCCCGGCTGACACCCACGATGGTGAGGGGATAACCGTCGACCAGCAACTTCTTGCCGATGACGTCGCGGCTCCCTCCGAAACGTGCCCGCCAGTAGCGGTAACTGATGACGGCGATGGGGTGGCCGCCGGGGGTCCTGTCGTCATCGGGCGTGATGACGCGTCCCAGGGCCGCGCCGACGCCGAGAACCTGAAAGTAGGAGCCGGAGACGAGTTCGCCGTCGATGCGCTCGGTTTTCCCTTCGGAGCTGACGCTCATGGAAGTTTCCCACCGGCAGAACATTCCGCTGAAGACCTGGTTGTGGTCGCGAAAATCCTCGTACATGGGGTAGGAGAGCTTGTATTGCCCGTTGTTGCTGCCGTAATGCGGACCACGGCCCCACAACAGGACGAGCTGTTGGGGGTCCTTTACTGGCAGCAGGCGCAGTAGGATTTGGTCCACCAGGGTGAAGATGGCGGTGTTGGCGCCGATGCCTAGCGCCAGCGACAGGACGGCTACGGCGACGAAGACCGGAGATTTTTTGAAGGTTCGGATGGTGAAGCGCAGGTCGTGTGCGAGATTGCCCATAAGTTTAGTACTGTCCATATCTGAAAACGTTACGAGGGCACCGAGCGACTCATTAAGTTTGGGCGGGGAGGGAGGAGCGGGGCGTGGGCCCTCGCGGCCGAGACAGAATGCCGCCTGCCGATGCCGGCTGGCTTAAGCCTCCAGCGCCCATTAACTAACCCCACAAGATGCCCACATGGTTCGAAACTCTCACCAGCGACTCCATCGCGCGGCCTTGAAAATCTGAATTGCCTTCTCGCGGCCATCTCCGTACAATGCGCCTCTGAAGAGATGCTCGTCGGTTTGGCTTTGCTGCGCATTTCGTTCTCTGCTGATGTCTGGCCGGTCTTTGCATGCTTGAGGGGCGCGCGGCTAGTTTGGTACAGCCCGGCGGCCTTTTTATGGCAACAGGAAAGGCACGTTGCTCGAAAGCGTGCCGCTGGGCGTTACCACCTGGGCTTCTCCGCTGCTCGCGCCTCCACTGTGTCGTTAAACGCCAGCCCGCCGGTCGGTTCGCGGGCCGTAGGACCGGTGCGTCAGGAACCGATTCTGGAGGCAGCCTTAGCTGAATCCTGAATCAGCGATTCGTGAAAATCAGAAGCAACCATTTCCGACGATCCGCATCTGTTTTGGTATCCTTAGCAGTACCCAGAGAGAGGCTACATGCCACTTCCATCCGACGAGAAGCTCATCCAGCTCGCCAACGACCTGGTCCAGCAATTCGACGCCATTTTCGGTCTGCATCCCGGCCTTCGCCCAGCGCACGCAAAGGGCGTTCTCCTCACGGGCACGTTCAGTCCGTCTCCCGAAGCCGCGTTTCTCACGCGAGCGCCGCACGCCAGTCGTGAGTCCACTCCCGTGACTGTGCGGTTCTCCGACTCCACCGGACTTCCGCTGATCCCCGATAACGACCCCAACGCAAATCCTCGTGGCCTGGCGATCCGCTTCCATCTGGCCGATCGCGTCCACACCGACATCATTGCCCATTCGACGGACGGTTTTCCCACGCGAACCGGCCAGGAGTTCCTCGAATTCCTGAGTGCCGCCGCCGCGAGCGATCCCTCAACGCCCTCGCCATCGCCAATCGAGGTGTTCCTCGGCACACATCCGGCCGCCCTCGCCTTCGTGCAGGCGCCCAAGCCTAGTCCTGCCAGCTTCGCCAAGGAGGCCTACTTCGGCGTGACGGCGCTCCGTTTCATCAACCAGACTGGGGCCGTGCTGCACGGACGCTATCGCATTACGCCGGAAGCCGGCATCGAACATCTTGACGTAGCGGCGGCCAAGGGCAAGGACGCAAGCTACCTGTTCGACGAGCTTGCGCATCGCGTAGCAGCCGGCCCTATCCGGCTTCAAATCGGTGTACAGATCGCCGGGGAGCGTGACATTGTGGATGACGCAACCGTCCACTGGCCTGAGGATCGCGCATTGATCCCCTTTGGTGCCGTCACTCTGAACGCGCAGGCTCCGGGTAACGAAGCGCAGCAGAAGCACATCATCTTCGACCCGATTCCTCGCGTGGACGGTATCGAGCCCTCAGATGACCCTCTACTGGAGTTGCGTGCCGCGGTTTATTTGTTGAGCGGCCGCCGCCGGCGCCAGGCTCCGGAATCGCAACCCCGGCTTGCGACGACGGCTTGATGTCGTTCTCTATCTTAACTATGCGGGAACCCACGGTCTCCAGCCAGTAGAACTGCTGCCAAAGCCGCGCACCAGCCTGCGAGCAAGCAAAGCGGGATACCGGCCAAGCCAATCCCGTGTTTGGAATGCCGCCTTTTTCCAGGTATAGTGCGGTCTGCCTCTCGGATTGATCCGAGCGGACGCCGGAAGGCGCGCGAGGACTTTTCCAAGCGGAGCGCCAGTCGGCGGTCGAACGGCGTGTGGGGATGGGACGGTTGATGGGGACGCCCCGCCGAAAGGGAAATCTGGAAACAGTGCTAGGCGGTTTCGGAGCTTGAAAATCGGGAAAAGTAGCCCATTGGGGCAGCCCGCAAATCTACGGATGGTTTAAGTAGCCGGGTACCGGACTGTCCGAATTAGGAAGGCACAAGCCGACTTGTCGTTACCGATTGAGACTCTTCTCTCAACAAAATCGGAGCTGGATGCATCAGGTCGAAAGTTTCATGCAACTGCCATTCACCCAGAAACGGTGCTATACGATGCGCGTGGATCGCAGTCATCTAGGAAGGGATCGTGAGATCACCTGGCCTTCGGAGTAGATACTTTCTGGGCGGGACGAAACGTTATGCCCATAAAGTGTTTCGGAACGCCATTCTCTGCTGGGGTTCTTTCAAGAAACGCCTTTGCCGGGGCATCGTGTTTCAGGTAGGCATTCAGGAAGTTCAACGTGTAGAGCGCAACCCAGGCATGACTCGTGTTGGCGTCGTCCCGTCCGTAATCGGCTACCTGATTTTCCGCAAAGCGCTGCGCGCTCTCCCTGCGTTGAAACATCGAACTGAACTCTGGGTGTGCCATGCCCAGCATATTCACGGTGAGGAGATCGCCGTGTATCCAGGCGTTCAGAACGTTTGGACCCACTATGTCTGCCGGGGGACCATCATAATATTTGTTAAGATCTTCAAGAAAGTTCGCATTTTCTGCAGTGAAGAAAAGAAGCGGTATGGTCATCCGCTCTGGATGAACATCGCCGGCCATCTTCACGAGGCCCGGGTAATAGCGCATGCTGCCGTCCATGGAGACCAGGGCATCGATGCGGGAGTCTCGTGCTGCCGCAAACAGGCTCGAAGCTCCGCCCCAGCTCCAGCTCACCACGGCGACCTCGGATAAATCCGTTTCGGGAAGCGTTTTGGCATACGTGATGAGAAACGAGATGTCGCGAGCCTGCGCGTTGATCCCGTCCAGATCGTCCGTCATGTCGCGTATGGATACCCCCATCGACGGGCTCGCAAGAATGACGTAGCCATGACTGGCAAGATACTCACACAGGTCGGCATTCTCCCACGAAACGGAAGAATCGCTGGGCGCGTAAATCAGAACCGGATAATGCCCTTTTGCCAGCTTCGCATCCCGCACCGCCCACAACGGAATCTCGGACGAAGTCTTCAACAGCGAACGCCATCGATTCTGTTCGGGATGGGGCGCGTCGAAGTGGATCTCCGTGTCGGCCAGCTGGGTATAGTCGCCAACCGTCATCGGCTTGCCTGTGCTTCTCAGCGATGGATACCAGATCAGTGTTTGCAGGGGACGGGCATCATCGCCCACAGAGGACTTCGACAGGTTCTTGAGGGAAGCGGGGTAGGCGCGAGAGCGATCGTACTGATCGACGACCTTCAACCCCACCGGATACGGTCCAGGCTTTTGCAGGAATTGAAATGAGAATGTTTGTGAAACTGCGAATACTGAGCCAAAGCAAATACACAATGAAAAACAAGCAATCAGGATTCGTGTTTTCAATCTTGCGCCCCTTCCGAGCTCATGTACGGCTCGCGAAGCTAAGAGGTTCCGAAACGCAAACAACCATCCGCACCGACTCGCTATATCAGTCCTCAGAAACGCGCCAGGGTCCGGCGATTCGCCTTTGGAGATGTCGTCGCCTTATCGGACTTCTGGATGTACGCAGCGCGCCCTCCTGGCGACCGCCGGTTCCGCGCTTTTGCCATAAAGATCGAGCCTGTTCTGCTGCCTGTACGCAGCCCAACTTTTTTCAAGGTCCTTTACATGCTCGGCGTCCCCGATGCCGAATCGCAGGAGGGACAGGATCATGGCGCGAACGCTGACGTGAGGCTCCGCGCCTTCGCCAACGTGCCCACATCGCGGACACCGTAAGACCGGAGGGCGGATGTGCCGCTCAGATCGAATCCGTTGAAGCATTGCGTCCAGGTCATCGCGCAGATCGACGAGTGCGTCGGAGGACATGCCCGGTTGCCATTGGGAACGCAACCGCTCAATCATTTTCGGGAACCAGACTCTTGCGCGTCTCCGGCGGCCATGTCTGAACCATTGTAGTGCCGCTCCAGATCGCCTATTGGATCGACAGTCAGCTTGCGAACACATAAGTGTTCAGGAAGTCGTTGCGGAACTTCCCTTTCGGATCGTACTTCGTCGTCAGTGCGATGAACTCCCTCATCCTTTCATACCTCGACCGCAACTCGGCCGGGGACAGCGTGAACAACTTGCCCCAGTGAGGGCGGCCCTCTGTGCCAAGATCAGTG